>DATISA010000323.1:0-11402 GCA_035469245.1 Gemmatimonadaceae bacterium | reverse complement strand
CGATTCGCGAGCACCTCGTTGGCGTTCATGTTGTGCGAGGTGCCCGCGCCTGCCTGGTACGGGTCGACGATGAACTGATCGCGGTACTTGCCGGCCAACACCTCGTCGGCGGCCTGCACGATGGCGTCGGCGAGCTTGGCGTCGAGACGGCCGGTTTCCTTGTGCGTGAGCGCGGCAGCCTTCTTGAGCCACACCTGCGCGATGACGAATGGCTCGAGCGGGCGCAGGCCGCTGATGGGAAAGTTCTGTTTCGCGCGCAACGTCTGGACTCCGTACAGCGCGTCGGCCGGAACATCGAGCGGCCCGAGCGGATCCTTTTCCCGGCGAGTGTCAGCCATGGTCGTATCCGAGTAATTGAAGTGTTTGTATGCGAGAACTCGTATGCGAGTGCCGAAGGTCAGCGGCGTTCCGCCAGTCCGCGCGCCACGGCGACGAGCGCCACGGCCGCGGCGAGCATCGCGATGCCCATCAACCCGACACTCACGCCGTGGAGACGCCCGAACGTCGCGCGCAGCGGATCCTCCGGCGACAGAGCATCCACAGAACCTCCGATCCGCGCACGGACGGCCTCGATGCGGCTGCCCACGACGAACTGCGCGACGGCACAGGCCACCGCGACCAGCGCGCCGAACACGACCGGCGTACCCCAGTGCCAGCCATCGTTGTCGGCGGCCTCGAGACCCATTACGAGCGCGCCAACGCCGATTCCGCTGTAAAAGATCACCGGCAGTACCTGCCCCACGATGTTGCCGGCGAGCGTGCGACTCGGCAGGACGGCGAAGGCCGCGGGTGCGACCACCGCCGCCGTGAGCACGGCGGCGCCGAGCCAGAATGCCAATGCGCTCAATTCGATCGCGGGAAGAGTCATGCGACGCGACACGACGGCTATCGCCTCACCAGGCGTGCTCCGCCGGTGAGGAACGCGTTGGTTGCGCGCTCGATGCCGATCGTTGTGCTCGGGCCATGTCCGGGGTGCACGACCGTGGAATCGCCGAGCGTGCAGATTCGCGCCAGCGCGTCTTCCATTCTCTCCGGGTCGCTCAACGGCAAATCCGTGCGTCCGATCGAGCCGGCGAACAGAAGGTCTCCGCCGAACACCGTCTCACCGTGGTGAAAGACCACGTGGCCCGGTGCATGTCCCGGCGTGTGCAGCACGTCGAAGCGAAGGCCGCCCACCGCCACGACGTCACCGTCGGCCAGCATGACGTCGGGCGCGTCGGGCTGATCGAACGGCAGGCCGTACATGGCTGCCTGCATCGAGCCGCGCTCGTAGAGCGGCATGTCCGCCGGATGCAGATGAACGGGAACCGGCCACCGGCGGCGCACACCGGCGATGCCGCCGATGTGGTCGATGTGCGCGTGCGTGAGCCAGATGGCGTCCAGCACGGCGCCGGACGCCTCGACCATCTCGATCAGCCGCTCCGGTTCGGCACCGGGATCGATGAGCACCCCGCGATTCGCGGCCTCGTCGACGACGAGATAGCTGTTCTCCTGAAACGGCCCGACCGTACACGACGACACCTTCACGACGTATAGCCCCCACTGCTCAGAATCGGCTCCGATGCGTCGCCGTCGGCCAGCGCCTTCAGATACTTCTCGGCCGCGATCGCCGCCGTCGTCGCATCACCGACCGCCGTCGTCACCTGCCGCGTGAGCTGGGCGCGTACATCGCCCGCCGCGAAGAGGCCGCGAATGTTCGTCTGCATGTTCTCGTCGGTCTTGAGATACCCCATCTCGTCATGATTGACGTGCGCATCGATGATGCCGGTATTGGGCCGGAAGCCGATGAACACGAACATGCCCGTCACGGGGAGTTCGCTCGTCTGATTCGTCTCGACGTTACGCAACTTGAGCGACTTGACGAGGCCCTGATCGTCGCCGTCGACCCGCTCGACGACGGTGTTCCAGATGACCTCCGCCTTGGGATTCGCGAAGAGCCGTTCCTGGAGAATCCTGGAAGAGCGCAGCTCGTCGCGGCGGTGGATGAGGTAGACCTTGTCGGCGTAGCGCGTGAGAAAATCGGCCTCTTCGGTAGCCGCGTCTCCACCGCCGACGACGGCGATGGTCTGGTTCCGGAAGAATGCGCCGTCGCAAATCGCGCAGTAGGACACGCCCTTGCCCGCGTATTCGAGCTCGCCCGGAACGCCGAGCTTCACAGGCGTTCCACCAGCCGTGACGATCACGACCGGCGACAGGTAGGCGTCGCCGGATTCGGTGCGCGTCTCGAAGCTCCCGTCGGGCAGCTTGGATACCCGTTCGACGACCACGCCGTTCCTGAACTCCGCGCCAAACTTGATCGCGTGATCGGCGAATTTCTGCGCCAGCTCGTGACCGAGGATGTGCTCGAATCCCGGATAGTCTTCGATGACCTCTGTATTCAGGAGCTCGCCGCCGGGGAAACCGCGCTCGAGGACGACGGCACGGAGCATTGCCCGTCCCGCGTACATCGCCGCGCACATCCCGGCGGGCCCCGCCCCAACGATGACGACGTCGTAATTGTATGTGGTAGCCACGTCCGTACCTCGCAGGCAACCCGCTACGGGTGCCGGATCAGATCTTCTGAAAAGATAGCCGACCCGGGAACCGCGCTCGACGGTTCGCCGATCACCAGGCGGGTCAGCGCCCCGTGACAATGCGAGACGGTGCCGACGATGACCTCGACGCCGTGTTCCCTCGCGGCCGTGGCGATGTGGCGGTCCGCCTCGACGACTGCGCTCGTATCGAACATGCCAACGCCGTACGCTCGGTGACCGCAGTGCAACACGGCGAGCTCGATCGGTCGCCCGGCGCTGCTGCGGCCGCGCGCATGGTCGGCCAGCCGGTCCGGCAGGCTCCAGCTCCGCGGACCTTTCGTCACGGGGCACGTACGTGGCTCGATGCAATTCACGGGACAGGTCCAGGTCGCGAAGCTCACATAGTGCGTGCCGTCGGCGCCGGCGCGTTCCCACGGAACGGTGGGCGGCTCGTCGAACGGGCGTGTCTCGACGGGCCGGTCGGGCCAGCGTCGTCGTGCCCTCTCCACGATCCACTCGGCCATGAGGTGCGGCATGAGTGGCGACGGGACGATCGCATCGGCGCGCACGGCATCGGGGTCGCGCGCGGCATTCGTCAAATATTCGTCGAAGAACGTGCGCCAGTCGCCGATGTGCAGCCGTATTGGTGGAGACGCAGCGTCATCGCGCTCGGGGGCGATGGCGGTGCCGACCATGCAGTGCGGATCGCGGTCGACGACGAGGATGCATTCGGCCGTGATCGCGTCAGCCTGCACTGCCCTGCGGAGTTGCCGAACGTAGTAGCTGCCGTAGCAACCGCCGCCCACGATGACGATGGTGCCGTAGGTCTTTCGAACGGCAGCGTCAGGCGCGGACATGTCGACCGCCGTCGACGATGATCGTTTCGCCCGTGAGGTAGTCCGAATCGAGAATGAACAGGACGGTTGCCGTCACGTCGGCGGGAGTGCCAGTCCGCTGCAACGGTGTCGTGCGCCGCAAACGCTCTTCGTCGGTATCGGCCCAGTGGTCCGGCAAAAGGACCGTGCCGGGTGCAATGCCGGCGACGCGAACTTCGGGAGCGAGCACGCGCGCGAGCGCGCGCGTCATGTACACGACACCGGCTTTGGACAATCCGTGCGGCAGGTATCCGGGCCACGTCTCGAACGCGGCAAGATCCGCGATGTTCACCACGACACCATGCGACTGGCGAAGGTGCGGTGCCGCGGCCTGAGCCAGGAAAAATGGCGCGCGGAGATTGAGCGCCATGATCGCGTCCCACTGTTCGGTCGTGATCTCGCCGAACGGCGTTCTGATCATCACCGCGGCCGAGTTCACCAGTACGTCGAGGCCGCCGAACCCGGCGACGACGTCGTCGATCAGGCGATGCGCGCTCTCCGGCTTGGTGAGATCGGCGCCGAACAACTCGCCGCTTCCACCCGCGCTTTCGACAGCCCGAACGGTGTCTCGCGCGCCGTCAGCGTGGGAGTTGTAGTGAACGGCGACACGCATCCCGCGCCCGCCAAGCGCCACGGCGATCGCCTGGCCGACGCGGTGCCCCGCACCCGTTACCAACGCCCGCCGTCCGCGCAAATCCATGGTGCGCTCTCCTCACGCCGCGCGCGCGCGTACGCGCCCGTCCTGGCGGCTGAGCCACTCGGCCGGCACGCGCATCGCGCCAAGCGTGCGCGGCCCGTCTCCGGAGCCGTGCCAGTCGGAACCGCCGCTCGGCACGAGTCCAAAGTGGTCGACGAGCGCCGCGAGCCGCGCCGCGTCTTCCGCGGAATGACTCGGATGCCTCACTTCGAGGCCGTCGATGCCGAGCGCCGCGAACGCCTGCACGCGCTCGCGGGTCCCGGCCTGGGCCGGATGCGCGAGGATCGCCAGTCCGCCAGCACGATGGATCAGCTCGATGGCGTCGGCGACCGCCAGGCGGTCCTTGGAGACGAACGCCGGCTTGCCATTTCCGAGATAGCGGTCGAACGCGTCGCGGAAATCGACGGCCCATCCGTCGGCGATCATCGCGCGCGCCACGTGCGGGCGACCGATCGCGCCGCCCGCCGCCTGCTCGAGCACGTCCGCCATGGCGATGCGTACACCGAGCTCGTTGAGTCGCTGCACGATGCGCTCGGCGCGAGTGCGTCGCATGTCACGCAGCGCAACGAGCCGCGCCTCGAGTTCGCGAGTATCCGAGAGATGCAGTCCGAGGATGTGCGTTTCGACGTCGCCTTCGACCGCGCTCAGCTCCACGCCGGGAACCACGCGCACGCCGATCGCCGAGCCGGCGTTGGACGCTTCGGCCACGCCGTCGACGGTATCGTGGTCGGTCAACGCGATGGCGGCGAGGCCAACGCGCTTGGCTTCCTGCACCACGTCGGCCGGCGCGCGCGAGCCGTCGGAGGCCGTAGAGTGAACGTGCAGGTCGACCAGCGCGGTCGCGTCCGGCGCGGCAGTCGACAGCGGCGTCACGCCGAATAGTTCGCTTCGGGCGACGTATCGCTCGGCTGCGAGTTCGCGAGCAAGCGAGCAAGATCGGCGTCGCTCATTTCCACGAGCGACCGTTCACGCGACCGCGCGCCGACCGGCGAGTAGCGCGTGACACGAACCTCGCGATCCGGACCCGTGCCGTTCACGAAGATGAGCGCGAACTCGTCGCGGTCGTATTGCGTGGTACGGCCGGAGGGAAAGACGAGCCAGCGCTTTCCGCCGACGGTGATGGCGCGTGATGGCATCTATCGCAGCTCCACTTCCGAGTAGACGCGGTTGGGATCGAGCACCGGCTCGGGCGCGGCGGCGTGCGCGCGGCTCAGCGTCTCCGGATCCGCCGCCTCGACGAACTCGAGAAAGGCTCCCGGCAGACCGACCTCCTCGAACACCCAGTAGCGGCAATTCGCGTTCGCGTAGTACTCGTGCTTTCGACGCAGCTTCTCGTGAAAGCGTTCGCGTTCGGGTGGTGTGACCAACGTGCGTTGAATCGTGAGAGCGCGCGACATGCTCAGAGCACCGCCTCCGGAAAGTTCTCCAGCGATTTCTTGACGAACGACATGAACCTGTCCGCGTCGGCGCCGTCGACGATGCGGTGATCGAACGACAACGACAGATAGGCACACGTGCGGATGGCGATGGCGTCCTCGCCTTCGGGGCCGGTGATCACCTTGGGCCGCTTCTCGATCGCGCCCACGCAGAGGATCGCGACCTGCGGCTGATTGATGATCGGCGTGCCGGTCAGCGAGCCGAAGACGCCGGGATTGGTAATCGTGAACGTGCCGTCCTGCACCTCTCGCGGATCGAGCCGCTTGGCGCGCGCGCGGCTGGCGATGTCGTTCAGCGACCGCGTGATTCCGGTGAGCGACAGATTGTCGACGCCCTTGAGCACGGGAACGATCAGACCCCAATCGAGCGCGACGGCGATGCCGACGTTGATCTGCTTGCGGTAGATGACTTCGTTGCCGCGAACCGACACGTTCAACACCGGGAACGCCTTGAGGCCGTCGACCGCGGCTTTGATGATGAATGGCAGATAAGTGAGCTTCTCGCCGGTCGCGCGCTCGAACTCGGCGCGATGCTGCGCCCGAATGCGGGCGATGCGCGTGAAGTCGACTTCGAAGAACGAGCTGACGTGAGCTGACGTGTGGCGCGACGCGACCATGTGCTCGCTGATGAGCTGGCGCATCTTGGTCATTGGCTCGACTACGTCACCCGGCCACGGCTCCGGGAGCGGCCAACTTGGCGCCGAGGTGGGCATCGGAGCGCGAGCGACGGGCGCCGCTGCGCCAGACTCGAGGAATTGCAGCAGATCGCGCTTGGTGACGCGACCCGCGATACCGGATCCCTGCAGCGCGCTCAGCTCGACGCCGTGCTCGGCGGCCATACGCCGAACGAGCGGCGAAGACTTGGAGCGGAGGCGTTCTTCCAGCGAGTTGCCGTTCGAGTGAGGCGGCGTGGGAGTGGTCGGGGGGGCGGTCGTTTGGTGAGAGGACGGGGGGGCGCCAGTCGTAGCTTGTTTTTGGGGGGGGCCCCCCGCGCCACCACCAGCCGTCACTGGCACCGCATTCCCAACCGGCTGCCTCGCGGGAACTGCGGGTGCCGGACTCGCCGCCGCCGTTACACCGGCCGCCACGTCCGTCTCGAGGCGCGCCACGACCGTCGACACGGGCACGGTCTGCCCCTCGGTGACCAGAATCTCGGTGATGACGCCGGTGGACGGCGCGGGAATCTCCGCATCCACCTTGTCAGTCGAGATCTCGAAGATCGGCTCGTCGCGCTTGACTTGATCGCCGACCTTCTTCAGCCACTTCGAAAGCGTGCCTTCCGCGATCGATTCGCCCATCTGAGGCATCACGATGTCTACGCGCGCCACCGATTCACCCTCGTTCCGAGTGTTGCGCGCGCTGTCGCCCGCGCCGAAGTCTCCACAACGCCAGAGCCGGCAGCAGTACCATCCCGATCAGCGCGCCGCGAAACCAATACGTTCCCCAACCGCATGGTGCGCCGGTTTCCGCATCCGCGGTACAGCGCGTCAGCGCCCCCACGATCTTCGCGATGAGGACGGCGATCATGCCGCCACCCGCAAAGCCGGCGACCGCCGTCAGACATCCAATACCAAAATAGGCGGGCGGCGGCCCATTCGCTTGATCGGTCTGCTCGTCGGACGCGCCTGCCATGTCAGTACGCCGCGAGCGTCCGCAGCGCGCGGACGATGTCGGCGGTCTGCGGCAGGACGAAGTCCTCGAGCGACGGCGCGTACGGAAGCGGCACGTCGTGGGCCGTCACGCGAAGCACTGGCGCGTCCAGCCAGGCGAACGAGCGCTCGTTGATTCGCGCCGTGATCTCCCCGGCCAATCCGCCCGTGCGCGTGTCCTCGTGAACGATCAGCACGCGATTCGTCTTGCGAACCGTCGCGTGAATCGCCTCGTCGTCCAGCGGTGCCAGCGTGCGAAGGTCCACAACCTCAACCGACAGTCCGTCTTCGCGCTCGAGCTGCTCCGCGGCCTCGATCGCCTTCCACACCGTGGCTGCATAGGTGATCACCGAGAGATCGCGCCCTTCGCGCGCAATGCGTGCCTTGCCGATCGGCACGACGTGATCGCCGGACGGAAGCTCGGCCTTCACACGGCGATAGAGATACTTGTGCTCGAAAAACAGCACGCAATCGTCGTCGCGGATCGCCGCCTTGAGGAGCCCTTTTGCGTCGTCGGCCGTCGCCGGATAGACGACCTTCAATCCCGGCGTGTGGATATAGCCGGCCTCGGGATTCTGAGAGTGGAACGGCCCACCGCGCACGTAGCCGCCGCTCGGGCCGCGCACGACCATCGGACAGGGCAGAAACGCGCGATACCGGGCCGTGGCGACGTAGTTGGTGAGCATGTCGTACGCGTTCGCCATGAAGTCGATGAACTGCATCTCGACTACCGGACGCATGCCCATGTGCGCGGCGCCCGCGGCGGCGCCAACGATTCCGGCCTCGGAGATCGGTGTGTCGATGACGCGCTCCTCGCCGAAGCGGTCGAGCAGTCCCTCGGTCGCCTTGAACGCCCCACCATAGCGGCCGATGTCTTCGCCGAGGCAGAACACATTGGGATCGCGTTCCATCTCCTCGAACAGCGCTTGACGGATTGCGTCGAGATAGGTGACTTCGCTCATCGAGTCCCGTCGTCGCCGTTCGCGGTGTACGTGCCCCAACTTTCCGGCCGCTCGTGCGAGTCGACGACGCTGCCGCGGCCTTCGCGATACCAGAGTGGCTGCTCGGCGGGCGGACTCGCATAGACGCCGCGGAGCGCATCCAACGGCTCGGGCGCGGGCGATCGTTCGGCGACGTCGGTCGCATCGTCGACCTCCTTGCGCACCCGGTCGTCGATCGCTTGCACGTCGCAGGATTCGAAGCCGAGCTCCTCGGTCAGCCGCAGGGCGTAGCGGCTGATCGGATCGTTCTCGCGTTCCCACCACTCGATCTCGCCCGCCGGTACGTACGACTGGTTGTCGTGCTCGGCGTGCCCTTTCCGCCGGTACGTCATCAACTCGATGAGCGAAACGCCGCCACCGCGCCGCGCGCGATCGACTGCGCGCTTGGTCACGTCGTACACGGCGAGCACGTCGTTGCCGTCCGCGCGTTCACCGGGGATACCGTACCCGATTGCCTTGTCGATGAATTGCTTCGCCGCCGTTTGCTTGGCGGTCGGTGTGGAGTACGCGTAGCCGTTGTTCTCGACGATCACGACCAACGGACAGCGTTGCACGGCGGCAAAGTTGATCCCCTCGTGAAACGCGCCCGTCGACGTCGCGCCGTCGCCGACGTACACGAGGCCGACGCGATCCTCGCCGCGCATCTTGAAGGTCAGCGTCACGCCCGCCATGACCGGCACCAGATCGCCGAGCGGCGAGATCTGCCCGATGAATCCGCGCTCCGCGTTGCCGAAATGGATGTTGAGCTCGCGGCCGCGCGAGGGCGAATCGCCCTTGGCCATGTACTGCCGCAGGATCTCGATCGGCGTCGCGCCCTTCACGAGCATCGATCCGAGATTTCGAATGAGGGGCGACAGCACGTCGCGGCGCTCGAGCGCGTACGCGCTTCCCACCGAGTCGGCTTCCTGCCCCAGCGAGCGAAACAATCCACCGACGATCTTGGTCTGTCGGTACAGCGCGACCAGCCGCTCCTCGAGCGTCCGCGTCAGCCGCATCCAGTAGTACAGGTCGAGCAGTTGATCGCGCGACAGCGCCGCCGATGGCGCCGCCGCCGCCAACCCGTCCTCGACTCCCGTCCCCACCGACCTCGTCGCTCGCTGCTCGGCCGCCGGTTCGCGCGGCGCTCGCCTGGCCATCAGTAGTTCGCGCTGAGCGCGTGCGACGGATCCTCGGTCCGGTGCACCGTCATGAAGAACCGCTTGACGTTGCGATCGAGCCGGCTCTCGCCCATCTGGTCCGTGTCCACCTGCACGAACGTGTAGTGACCGCCTTCGGCGCGCACGGACAGCCGCATGTTGCCGAGGGCCCCGGTGTACGTGCGGATTTTGGGCGCGGTGGTCTGCTGCGCCAAACCGATGCTCGGGAAGAACTGATCGGCGGCGGCGAGTACTTCGGCGACGGTGAGATGGCTTCGGTAGAAGTGTCGCATCAGGGAATGTTCGACGGCCGCTCGTTGATCACGTCCTGCATCCAGTCGGTGCGCTCGAGCGGGTGCAGCGAATCGCGTCGGAACCGGATCGCCACGGCCCAGAGCCCCGGCACGACGAAATTCAGCTTGGCATGATACGTCCCGACCTCCGGACCGTAGACCATGCCGTCCCACGTCTTGGCGCCTTCCGCGTTGCTGGAAAATAGCTGCCCTTCGCCGTTCTCGATCGGCTGGCGCGTCTTGCGGTCGAAGATCCGGACGCTGTAGCGGATGTCGTCGCGTGCGTGCGGCGGCGCCTGGTCGGGGCTGATCGTGAAATCGTAGCTCAGCGTGTACTGGTGCAGCGGCGGCGGCTGCCTCGGCCCATTGTCGCAGGCTGTCAGCAATGCCGCCGCCATCAGCGCGACCGCCGAGGCTCCCATCGTCCAGCCTCGCATGTTCGCCTCCCTCCGTCCTAGGACTGGTAGTACTCCAGGCCGAGATGCGTGATCTGTTCCTCACCCATCAGATGTCGAAGCGTGTTCTTCAGCTTCGTCTGTTGGATGAAAAGATCGTGTTCCGGCTGCAGTCCGGGAGCGGCCATCGGCGATTTGTAATAGAAGCTTAACCATTCCTGAATGCCCTTCATTCCGGCGCGGTGGGCGAAGTCGGAGAAGAGCGCCAGGTCGAGCACGATCGGCGCCGCGAGGATCGAATCGCGACAGAGGAAGTTGACCTTGATCTGCATCGGGTAGCCCATCCACCCGACGATGTCGATGTTGTCCCAGCCTTCCTTGTTGTCGCCGCGCGGCGGGTAGTAGTTGATGCGCACGACGTGCGAAAAGCCCTTGTAGAGATCGGGATAGGTCTCGGGCTGCAGGATCGTGTGCAGCACGCTGAGCTTCGACTCCTCTTTCGTCTTGAACGACGCCGGATCGTCGAGGACTTCGCCGTCGCGATTGCCGAGGATGTTCGTCGAGTACCAGCCCGCCAGACCGAGCATGCGCGCCTTGAGCGCGGGCGCGATGACGGTCTTCATCCATGTCTGCCCGGTCTTGAAATCCTTGCCGGAGATCGGCACGCCGCGCTCGTTGGCGAGCTGCTGCAGCGCGAGCGTGTCGACCGCGAGGTTGGGCGCGCCGTTGCAGTACGGAATGCCTTCCATGATTGCGGCCCAGGCGTAGAGCATTGCCGGCGAGATCGCCTCGTCGTTGCGCTCCATCGCCTTCTCGAACTGCTCGATCGTCGCGTGCTGCGGTCCCGGCTTGATGAAGATTTCGGTGGACGCGCACCAGACGATCGCGAGCCGATCGCACTTGTGCTTCGACTTGAAGTCGCGCATGTCCTGCCGCAGCTGCTCGGCGAGATCGCGCTTCGTCTTGCCCTTCTTGACGTTTTCGCCGTGGATGCGCGTGACGTACTTGTTGTCGAACACGGCGGGCATCGGCGCGATGCCGCGCAGGAAATCGGCGATCGGTTCGAGATCGCGATCCTCGAGGACGCCGGCTTTCTTCGCGGCGGTGTAGGCGTCATCGGGAATCGGATCCCAGGCGCCAAAGACGATGTCGTCGAGCGAGGCGAGCGGAACGAAGTCCTTGATGAGGGGCGCGCGATTCTCGGTCCGCTTGCCGAGCCGGATCGTCGCCATCTGGGTGAGCGAGCCGATCGGCTTGGAATGTCCACGGCGAATGCTTTCGACGCCGGCCATGAACGTCGTCGCAACGGCGCCGAGGCCCGGCGTGAGAATGCCAAGCCGGCCGGCGGCCGGGCGAATGGTGGGCGAAGCCACGAAGGGGTCTCCTGTCGACACTAAGGGCGCGTGC
>DATISA010000322.1:0-1690 GCA_035469245.1 Gemmatimonadaceae bacterium | reverse complement strand
GGTCGTCTTGATGGCCTTGAACGTCTCGGGCAGCGCTCGGCCGTTCGTGTCCACGACAAATTGCGCAAGGACCTCACCGTTGGTTCCGCTCGCACGCAGCGCATCGGGGTAGCGGAGCACAGGGCCGCCCGGAAGGAGCTTCACAGGGCGCTCAACCTGGAATTCGAAAAACACGCGGTCGGCATCTGCCGCAGCGCCTATCGACGACACGGGCTGCCGGAGGTACACGTCGCCCTGCCGGCACCGGCCGACGTTGCCCTCGATGCGCTCCGCGGCGGCGTCGTCGCGCGGGGTCACGCGACGCGAGAGATCGATGGCCGGCAGCTTCGTGAGGATCGTCAAGTCGGGCGGCGCCGCCACGATGTCGAAAACGCCCGCATACCGCGCCGCATCCATGGCGTGGAAGACGTCCTGATACGACACCGCCGGGTTCGCGCGCATGTAAAGCAGCTTGATGGGACGGGGGTCGTAGATCTGACGCAGCCGTCGGGTGAGGTCGTCGGCCGCCACGGCTTGCGTGTTGACGCGGTACGCCGGTCCCGGCAGCACCTCGAGCACGATGGCCGACGCCTGCTGTTGGCTGATCGTCGCCATCGGCGCCCGGAGCAGCGCCAGCTGCACGTCGATGGCGCGACGCACGTCTCCGGCCGACTGGCCCGCGTCGCCGCTGACGTACGACACCGTGCCTGGTTGCTGCGTGCCGACGAACGACGCGACGCACGCGCCGCCGCGCGCCGCGATCGCGTTCGCGGCGTCGATCACCGACGAAGGCAGCGTCGCGTCGGCGCGAATGTAGACGACGCGGTCGCGCGTGCGGGTCATCAGCGTTGCCAGTTGGCCCGCGAGCTCCGCCGCGGTGACCGGCCGGCCATTGAGCACGTACGTGCCCGCATCGATGATCGCGAGCACGACGTCGGCTGACTGGTCGGGCCGGTCGCGCAGGTTCTGGCCAACGGGCACCGCGATGCCGCTCTGCGCCAATGCGGGAGCGGCAGCAACGATGGTGGCGACGAGCCAATGGGAATGCCGCATCGTGTTGGAATCCTCCTGGCCGCGGGCGGCCATTGCTCAGTCGGAGCCGAGTGATATCGCTGCAAACCACGTTGCCGAGCGTGTCACGCATCTTGCACGTGACGCGCGATACATAAACTCGCATCGTGGCTGTTTAGTGCCGGCGGCGGGGTTCACTGCCTCGGCGCGTTCCGCCTCACCTGCTGATCGATGATCCTCAGCAGCTCCTGATTCGTCCACGGCTGCCACCCGTGCGGCTTGAGCGGCCTTCCATAGTCGATCGTCCCCGCGTAGTCCGGCCCTTTCCGCGCTTCCTTCGTGCTTTCGAGGAACGCCTCCATACGATACACGCCGAGGTTGAGGAAGTAGTTGTCCATGTCGCCCACGGCGATGTGCAGCTTGCCGACGAGCTTGGGCCCACCGGTCTTCCAGTTCCGCTCGAGGTAGTCGCGCAGATCGTAGCCACCCGCGCGCATCGACTCCGCCACCGCGTGGTCGATGTGCCCGGTGCGCTTGTCCCAGAGCGGCGTGGGGTAGCCGTCCGCGCCGACCGGCGCCCACGTCGCCTGCCAGCCGTCCCACTGCCCGCCCGACCGTCCGTGTGACGCGGTCACCAGCTTGGCCTGCTTCTCCTCACGGTTGGCTCCATCGCTCGCCATGCCGAGCGGTCTCCGCGACG
>DATISA010000321.1:0-13289 GCA_035469245.1 Gemmatimonadaceae bacterium | reverse complement strand
GTTCGCGCAGCCGCACGCTCGCTGTATGACGAAACATGCGCGCTGCCGCTGGTCTGCCCGCACGGCCACGTCGATCCGAGGATTCTCGCCGAGGACGCACCGTTTCCCGATCCGGCGTCGCTTCTGATAGTCCCGGATCATTACATCCTGCGGATGCTTTACTCGCGAGGGGTCGCGCTCGAGCGGCTGGGGATCCGCCGGCGTGACGGCGCATCGGTGGAGTCGGATCCGCGACGCATCTGGCAGACCTTCGCCGAGCACTACCATCTCTTCCGCGGCACACCGACCGCCGCATGGCTGGACTACGAGCTCCACGAGCTGTTCGGCGTGCGGCACAAGCTCGATGGCGACTCGGCACCATACGTGTACGACCAGATCGCCGACCGGCTGGCCGCGCCGGAATTCCGGCCGCGCGTGTTGTTCGGACAATTCAACATCGAAGTGCTCGCGACTACGGACGCGGCGAGCGACTCGCTGGAGCATCACCGTGCGATTCGCGAATCGGGTTGGCGTGGTCGTGTGATCCCGACGTTTCGTCCCGATGCATTGTTCCGGATCGCGAGCGACGGCTGGCGCTCGGCGGTCACCGCGCTGCAGAACGAGACCAGCCACTCGATTGGCGATTTTTCGAGCTTCGTTTCCGCGCTGCGGACGCGACGCGCCTATTTCAAGGCGCACGGTGCCACCGCGACCGACCACGGAGTCGTGGATCCCTATACGGCCGCGCTGCCGCCAGACGTGGCGGGTGAGATCTTCCGGCGTGCCATCGCCGGGCAGGCGACCGCCGAGGACGAGCGGGCATTCCAGGCGCACATGCTGATGGAGATGGCGCGGATGTCGGTCGACGACGGGCTGGTGATGCAGCTCCATGCCGGTGCGGTGCGCGATCACAACCGGCTGATCTTCGAGCATTTCGGCCCCGACAAGGGAGCGGACATCCCGATCGCGACCGAATACACGCGCAACCTCTCCGAGCTGCTCAACGTCCACGGCAACGATCCACGATTCACACTCGTCGTGTTCACGCTCGACGAATCGACCTACGCGCGCGAACTTGCGCCGCTCGCCGGCCACTATCCCGCGTTGCGCCTCGGGCCGCCGTGGTGGTTCCACGATTCGATCGAGGGGATGATGCGGTTTCGCCAACAGGTAACGGAGACCGCCGGCATCTACAACACTGCCGGCTTCAACGACGACACGCGCGCATTCTGCTCGATACCGGCGCGACACGATCTGTCGCGCCGTGTCGATGCGAACTTCCTCGGCCGATTGGTTGCCCGCCACGTGATCGATGTCGACGACGCGCGCTCGATGGCGCGGGCGCTCGCCTACGATCTGGCTCGCGAGACCTATCGGCTGGCATCCAATCCAGGCACATGATCCAGGCAGAATTCGACTCCGACGTCGTCACGCGCCTCCGACGAGTGCGCGTGGTCCCGGTGATCACGATCGACGATGCGGAAAACGCGGTCCCTCTGGCGCGCGCGCTCGTCGCGGGCGGCCTCTCGTGCGCGGAAATCACCTTTCGCACGGCGGCTGCAGCCGCGGCGCTGCAACGAATCAGCGCCGAAGTTCCCGAAGTGCTCGTTGGGGCCGGCACGGTGCTCACCGCGTCGCAAGCCGACGCGGCGCTGGAGGCCGGGGCTCAATTCATCGTCGCTCCGGGATTCGCACCACACGTCGTCGAATACTGCCAGGCGCACGCCGTCGCGGTGTTTCCCGGTGTCGCCACACCGACGGAAATCGAGGCCGCGCTGGAGACGGGACTCCGAACGCTCAAGTTCTTCCCCGCCGAGCCGCTCGGCGGACTCACCTACCTCAAGGCAGTTGCCGCGCCATACGCGGACGTGAGTTTCATTCCGACCGGTGGCATCAATGCGACCAACGTGGCGAGCTACCTCGCGTTCGATCGCGTCGTCGCCTGCGGCGGATCGTGGATGGCGCCCGCCGCCTGGATCGCCGCAAAGCAGTTCGACCGCATACGCGACGAGTCGCGGCGTGCCGTCGACGCGGCGCACGGCAGAACGCCGCCGGTGGTCGTATGACGTGCGTCGTGACGCTCGGTGAAGTCATGCTGCGGCTCAAGTCCCCGGCCTTCGAGCGGCTCTTCCAATCGCCGGTACTCGAGGCCACGTTCGGCGGCGCCGAGGCGAACGTCGCCGCGTCACTCGCCCGGTTCGGCGTGCCTGCCAGATTCGTCTCCGCGGTCCCGGCGAACAACGTGGGCGACGCCTGCATCGCGTCGCTGCGAGCGTTCGGGGTCGACACGTCGATGATCGTCCGTCAGGGGGACCGACTCGGAGTGTATTACCTCGAGACCGGCGCCAACCAGCGACCGTCGCGGGTCACCTACGACCGCGGCGCGTCGGCGATCGCTACCGCGCGCCCGGCGAATTTCGATTGGGACGCCGTGTTCGACGGCGCCGATTGGTTCCACGTGAGCGGCGTGACGCCGGCCATCAGCGCGTCCGCGGCTGAGCTGTCGCTCGCGGCGGCCAGAGCAGCCCGCGAACGCAACATCACCGTGTCGTGCGACTACAACTATCGAAAGAACCTGTGGCGGTACGGCAAGAAGGCCTCGGACGTCATGCGCGAGCTCGTCCAGTACGCCGACGTCGGCATCGCCAATGAAGAGGATTGCCAGATGTCGCTCGGCATCACGGCCGACGTCGATGTCACGTCCGGCGATCTGGCGCGCGATGCGTATCGCGTGCTCGCGGAAAAAGTGCTCGAGGCGTTCCCGAACCTGAAGCGGCAGGCCATCACGCTTCGTGAGAGCCACAGCGCAGACCGCAACGGCTGGAGCGCCGTGCTCCACAACCGCCGCGAGTTTCTCGCGAGCCGACACTACGAGATCGCGGACATCGTCGACCGGGTCGGCGCCGGCGACTCCTTCGCCGCCGGACTCATCTACGGGCTGCGCGCGTACGACGACGATGCGAAGGCGTTGGAGTTCGCCGTCGCCGCCTCGTGCCTCAAGCACTCGGTGCCCGGTGACATCAATCGCGTGAGCGTCGGCGAGGTCGAAGCGCTCATGGGCGGCGAGGCGAGCGGACGAGTGCAGCGCTGACGCGAAGACCGCGATCGTTGCGCGTTCTCGCGCCTTGCTCGGCGCGTGTTGCACGAAGTATTCTACGACGTCGAAGCGATCGATCGCGCTCGACGCCCGGCCCTGCGGCCCACCCGCACCCACCTCCATGGCGACGTTGCGCGTGCTCGTGACAGACGAGGTCGACCCGCGAGGCGTGGACATTCTGCGCGCCGAGCCTTCGCTTCTCGTCGATGAGCGCCCGACCCGACCCTGGCGCGAGCTCGTCGGCGACATCGGCGCGTACGACGCGTTCGTTGGCCGAAGCGCGACGCAACTCCCGGCCGATTTGCTGCGCGCCGCCAAACGCTTGCGGGTGATCGGTCGGGCCGGCGTTGGCACCGACAACATCGATCTCGCCGAAGCCACCGCGCTCGGCATCGCCGTCATAAACGCGCCGAGCGGGAACACCATCGCCGTCGCCGAATTGTTCTTTGGTGCGTTGCTGTCGTTCGTGCGCCACCTGCCGCGCGCGTTCAATTCCATGCGCGCCGGCCGCTGGGATCGCAGCGATCTGCTCGGCACCGAGATCAACGGGCGCACGCTGGGCATCGTGGGCCTGGGCCGGATCGGCGGCGAAGTTTCGCGCCGCGCACGCGCATTCGGCATGACCGTGATCGCGTACGATCCGTACATCCAGCGCGAACGGTTCGAGGCCTTGTCGGTGGAGCGCGTCGATTCGTTGGGCGCGCTGCTGTCGCGCGCCGACGTGCTCACCGTTCACACGCCGCTCACGGACGAGACGCGCGGGATGATCGATGCCGACGCCATGAGCAAGCTGCCGAAAGGGGCGGTCGTCGCGAACTTCGCGCGGGGCGGCATCGTCGACGACGCGGCGCTCGCTAACGCGCTGCAAAGTGGTCACCTGCGAGGCGCGCTCCTCGACGTGTACGTCAAGGAGCCGCCCGCCGCCGATCATCCGTTCCGCGCGATGGACAACGTGCTGCTCACGCCGCACCTGGGCGCTTCGACAGCGGAAGGGCAGCGCAACGTCGCCGTCGATGTGTGCATTGCGGTGCGCGACGCGCTCGTGCGCGGCGAGCTCTCGGGCGCGGTCAACCTCGCCGCCGTGGACCGAGGCCGCTGGCGCGAGCTCCAGGGCGCGCTCTTCCTCGCCAAACAAAGCGCGGCGATCGCGCGCGCGCTTCTCGCCGATCGCGGCGCGGGCGCGGTGGAACAGCTCACGGTCACGCACGGCCGTGAATTCGCCGATGCGGACACGCTGCTCGCCGCCTCCGCCGCGGAAGGCTTGCTCGCCGCGATCATGGGGGGCGACAGAATCAACCTCGTCAACGCGCGCGCGCGCGCCACGGAGCGGGGCATCGCGCTCGCCACGGTGCCAGCCGTCGAGGGTGAAGACGCCACGGCCGTCCGCGCGACCGTTCGAAGCAACGGACGCCAGATGACCGTTGGTGGAGTCGCGCTGCCGGGAGTCGCGCCGCGTCTCACGCGTATCGGCGATTTCAAAGTCGACGTCGCGCCGCGGCGCACGCTCATCGTTCTGACGAATGCCGATGTGCCGGGCGTCATCGGCCGCGTGGGCACCGTGCTCGGCGACGCGGGCGTCAACATCGCCGAGTATCATCAGGCGCGGCTCTCGCAGGGCGGGGAGGCGCTTGCCGCCATCTCGGTCGACGGCGAGGTCCCCGAAACGTTGCGCCGCCGGCTCCTCGAAATTCACGACGTTCGTTCGGCGACCGTCGTCCACGGAGCGGCTCCCCTGTCCGGGCCCGAATCGTAGATGAGCGAGAGACCCGCCTTCGCGACCGTCATTCTCGACGTCGACTCGACGGTCAGCGGCATCGAGGGGATCGATTGGCTCGCCAGACGTCGCGGCGACGTCGTGGCCCATCGCGTCGCCTCGCTCACGACCGACGCGATGCGCGGCGCGGTCCCGCTCGACGAGGTGTACGCGGCCCGACTCGCCGCCATCCGCCCGCGGCGCGACGAGCTCGACGAGCTCTCGGCGGCCTACGTCGGCGCGCTCGCGCCGAACTGCGCCGAGACCATTGCCCGCCTCCAGCACGCCGGCGTACGCGTAGTGCTGGTGAGCAGCGGGCTGCGTCACGCGCTGATCCGCCTCGCACTGCTGCTCGGCGTCGAGCTGGGCGATCTGCACGCCGTCGACATCCGCTTCGACGCGGGCGGGGCGTACGTCGGCTTCGACACGACGTCGCCGCTCGCCACCGCGAACGGCAAGCGCATGCTCATCGCGGACCTCACCCTCGAGCGGCCGGTACTAATGATGGGCGACGGCGCGACCGACCTCGCGGCGCGCGACGTGGTCGACTCCTTCGTCGCATTCACCGGCTTCGTCGCGCGCGAAGCTGTCGTGAAGCAAGCCAGCAGCGCCCTCGCTTCCTTCGACGGGCTCGCGGCACTCGTTCTTCCTTCCTCCTCGCCCCCACCGTCTCCCGCCAAATCACATCCGAACGTCACTCTTCCATCCACTCCCCCATCACTCTGAGAGGCGCAATGACCGGACTCGCCGCGGAACGACTTCCCGCCCATCGGCTCGACGACATCTCGTTCGGCAAGATCGTACAGATCCGCGAATCGCTCCTGACGGCACAAGCGAAAGGCGCGCGAGTCATTCGGTTCGAGTCCGGTGATCCGAGCTTCGCCGTGGCGCCGCACGTGCTCGAGGCGATCAATGCGGCGGCCGCGGCCGGGAAGACGCATTACGTCCCCAATGACGGGATCCCCGAGTTGCGCGCCGCGCTCGCCGACAAGCTGCGGACGAAGAACGGCATCTCCGGTGTGAGCGCCCACGACGTGTTCCTCACCAACGGCGCCATGCACGCGTTGTACGTCACGTTCGCCGCGCTCCTCGCCGAGGGCGACGAAGTGATCATTCCCGATCCGATGTGGACCGAGGTCGCCGAGAACATTCGACTGGCGGGCGGCCGACCGGTGCGGATCCCGGTCGGCGCCGCTGACGAATACGCGTACGACCCCGAGACGATCGCCGCCGCCATCACGCCGGCGACGCGGGCGATCTTCGTCAACTCGCCGCACAATACGACCGGCGCCGTGCTCTCGTGCGAGACGCTCGCGGCGATCGTGGAGATCGCGCGCGAGCACGGGCTCTGGATCGTGTCGGACGAGGCATACGAGGACGTCGTCTACGAGCCACACACCCACTGCGCCACGGCGTCGCTGGCGGAAGACTGGGGCGACCGGGTGATCAGCGTCTTCTCATTCTCGAAGAGTCACGCGATGAGCGGACTTCGCGCCGGATACATCGTGGCCAGGCCCGCGTTGCTGCGGAGCCGCATTCAAAAGCTCCTGCGCTGCACGATCAACGGCGTGAACAGTCTGGCCCAGTGGGGGGCGCTCGCCGCCGTCACGGGGCCGCAGGATCATCTCGCGGCGATGCGCGCCGAGTACGCGGTGCGACGCGGCATTCTGGTCGACGCGCTCACGGGAATTCCGGGCGTTCGGCCGTTTACGCCGCGGGGTGCATTCTATGTCTGGGCGGAGCTGGACCCCGAGCTCCATGCCCGACTGGGCGTCGCCGATGCCGACGCGCTCTCGGCTCGTCTGGCGCAGGACGGCATCGGCAGCGCGCCGGGCAGCGCGTTCGGCGAGAGCTGCGCCGACGCCATCCGATTCGCGTTCAGCTGCGACACCGCGATGGTCCGTGAAGGCGCCGCGCTGCTCCGGTCGGCGCTCATGTAGATGTGATTCCGTCCTTCCGCTGGTTCGGCCCCGCCGATCCCATTCCGCTCGAGCACATCCGGCAAATTCCCGGAGTGCGCGGGATCGTGAGTGCACTCTACCACATCCCCATCGGGGAGGTGTGGGCGTACGACGATCTGGCCCGGCTCGCCGAGACAATCGGCGGCGCCGGGCTTTCACTCGAGGTCATCGAGAGCATTCCCGTCCACGAGCACATCAAGCTCGGCGCGCCCGATCGGGAGCGGTTCATCGATGCGTACTGCGAAAGTATTCGGAACATGGGCAAGGTCGGCGTCCCGGTGCTGTGCTACAATTTCATGCCGATCTTCGACTGGATGCGTACGGATCTGGCCATGCTCCTCCCAGACGGCTCGAGGGCGCTGGGGTACGACCACCGCGCCCTCGACGGGATCGATCTGTCACGCGGCACCGGCGACCTCCCCGGCTGGGCTACGACTTACAGCGCCGACGCGCTTGGGAGACTGCTCGCGGACTACCGGGCGATCGACGCCGAGCGGCTATGGGAGAATCTCGGCTACTTCCTCGAGCGCGTGGTGCCCGTGGCGGCGGCAGCGGGCGTCAGGATGGCCATCCACCCGGACGATCCGCCGTGGCCGATTTTCGGGTTGCCGCGCATCATCACCAACGCCGCGGCCCTCGACCGACTCACACGGATCGTCGACGATCCGGCGAACGGTGTCACGGTCTGTACCGGCTCGCTCGGCGCCGACGCGGCGAACGACGTACCGGGGATCATCCGGGAGCTTGGACGTCGCGCGCGCGTGCATTTCATGCACTGCCGGAACGTGCTGCGCACCGGCGACCGGCACTTTCACGAGGTGCCCCATCCATCCGGCTTCGGCAGTATCGACATGCTCGCGGTCATGCGCGCGCTGCGCGACGTGGGCTTCAAGGGGCCGATGCGCCCGGACCACGGCCGCATGATCTGGGGTGAGATGGGCCGCCCGGGGTACGGCTTGTACGATCGCGCCCTTGGCTCGATGTACCTGCAAGGCCTCTGGGAGGCGGTTACTGCCGCCGTGCCCGATGCGCTCGGATGATCGTCATGGAAGCGGGTCGGAGGCGTGCGTCGCCTCGGCCGGGTGGTTCAGGCATCCGCTTCGACAATCCTCCGCCGCACCATGGCTGTCCCGCACACGCTCTCTCCCGAACGCATCGGCGATCTTCTGTTCCGCGAAGGCATGGTCACCGCGGAACAGCTGGCGATCGCCCTGAACGAACAAAAGCAGCACGGCACCCGGCTCGGGTACAACCTCGTCAAGCTCGGCTTCGTGAAGGAAGTCGAGCTCACGAAGATCCTCGCCCGGCAGCACAAGATGCCGGCCGTGGATCTGTCGCGCTTCGAGCTCGATCACAAGATCGCGAAGATGATTCCGTCGGATCTCGCGCGGAAGAATCTCGTGCTGCCGCTCAAGCGCGACGGGCGCACGCTCACCGTCGCGATGGCCGATCCGTCGAATCTCGGCGTCCTCGAGGATCTCAAGTTCATCACCCGGTACGACATCTTTCCGGTCATCGCCGGTGAGTACACGCTGAACACTCTGATCGAGAAGGTATTCGGCTCGACGGACGAGCAGGAGATGGCCTCGCTGATGGACACGATCAGCGAGCTCGAGGCCGATCTGAACGGCGACATCGAATTCCTCGAACAGAGCGACGAGGAAATCTCCCAGGCGGCCCTCCAGGCACAGATGGAGGACGCGCCCGTCGTCAAGCTGATCAACGCCATTCTCACCGACGCCGTGAAGCGGGGGGCGTCGGATATCCATTTCGAGAGCTTCGAGCACGAAGTGCGCGTGCGCTATCGCATCGACGGCGCGCTCATGGAAGTGATGAAGCCGCCGATGAAGCTCAAATCGGCGCTCATTTCGCGCTTCAAGATCATGGCGCAGCTGAACATCGCCGAACGCCGCGTGCCGCAGGACGGCCGCATCAAGCTCAAGATCGCCGACAAGGTGATCGACTACCGCGTATCGACGCTGCCGACGCTCTTTGGCGAAAAGATCGTGCTCCGAATTCTCGACAAGGGCAACCTGACCTTCGACCTCGAGACATTCGGCATCGAGCCGCGGGCCGAGCAGGACCTGATGGAAGCGATCGCGAACCCGTACGGAATGGTGCTCGTCACCGGGCCCACGGGCTCGGGCAAGACGACCACGCTGTATTCGGCGCTCTCGAAGATCAACAAGATGGACGTCAACATCATGACGGCCGAGGATCCGGTCGAGTACAACCTGTTCGGGATCAATCAGGTGCTCGTGCGCGCGGATATCGGCATGACCTTCGCCGCGGCGCTGCGCGCCTTCCTGCGACAGGATCCGAACGTCATCATGGTCGGCGAGATTCGAGACCTCGAGACCGGCAGCATCGCCATCAAGGCGGCGCTCACCGGCCACATGGTGCTCTCGACGCTCCACACCAACTCGGCGCCGGAAACGGTGACCCGGCTTCTGGACATGGGTCTCGAGGCGTTCAACGTGTCATCGGCGATCAACCTGGTGCTGGCGCAGCGTCTCGTACGCCGCATCTGCAACAACTGCCGCGTCCAGTACGATCCGCCTCCCGAAGAGCTCATTGCCGCCAAGGTGACGCGTGAGACGACGATGCGCGATCTGCGGTTCACCGAGGAGGCGCTGCGAAACGCCAAGGCCAAGGCCGTGAAGGGGGCGATGCCGTTTCTCGAGCACCTGAGCCTCGACACCAAGATCGGCGATCTGGGCTTCTTCAAAGGGCGCGGCTGCGATCAATGCTCCGGCACGGGGCTCAAGGGCCGCCAGGGTGTGTATGAGGTCATGCTCATGACGCCCAGGCTTCGCAAGCTCGTGATGCAGAACGTCGGTGCGCCCGAGATCCGCGACGCGGCGATCGAGGAAGGCATGCTCACCCTGCGCATGGACGCCTGGCTCAAGGTGATGAAGGGCATCACGACGACCGAGCAGATGATTCGCGAGACGAGCGCCAGCTAGCGAGGTCGAAGCCGTCGCCTGGCTCGAGCGCCGGGTGTTCGTCGCCGCGCGACGGCAAAGTTCCGATACGCAAGCTGGCTTGCGTCGTCATAAATGAGTGGCGGCCTCCGCCCTTGACGACAGGAAGCCGCCGTCGAACGCGAAAGGCCCGTTCTAACCCCGTGCCGGCCATCCAGTTACCGTTTCAATGACCTCACCCGTTTCGAACACCGCCACCAGTTCCCAGCCGATCAATCTCCGGCTTCTGCTCGAGGAGATGATCGAGCGTGGCGCGTCCGACCTGCACCTGACCGCGGGCGACCGACCCAAGCTCCGCATCGACGGCGACATCACGAACTCGAGCATCGAGACGGTGATGCAGCCCAAGGACACCTTGCAGCTCGCGTATTCGGTGCTGACGGAGAATCAGAAGAAGCGATTCGAGCAGGAGGACGAGCTCGACTTCTCGTTCGGCATTCAGAACCTGGCGCGCTTCCGCGGCAACTGTTTCAAGCAGCGCGGATGCGTCTCGATGGTCATCCGCCAGATTCCGTTCAAGATCAAGACGTTCGAGGACCTCGGTCTGCCGAAAGTCGTGGCCGACCTGTCGGACAAGCCGCGCGGGCTGATCCTCGTCACCGGACCGACGGGCTCCGGCAAGTCGACGACGCTCGCCGCGATGCTCGACCGGATCAATCGCTCCATGAAGGGGCACATGATCACGATCGAGGATCCGATCGAGTTCATCCACAAGCACCAGGAGTGCATCGTCAATCAGCGCGAGGTGGGCTCGGATACCAAGAGCTTCCAGGCGGCGCTGAAATACGCGCTGCGCCAGGACCCCGACATCGTGCTGATCGGCGAAATGCGCGATCTCGAGACGATTCAGGCGGGCCTCACGATCGCCGAGACCGGCCACCTGGCGTTCGCCACCCTGCACACGAACAGCGCCGCCGAAGCGATCAACCGAATCATCGACGTCTTTCCCAGCCATCAGCAGGCGCAGGTGCGCGCGCAGCTCGCGTTCAGCCTCGAGGGCATCATCACGCAGACGCTGCTGCCGAAGATCGGCGGCAAGGGACGCGCGATGGGAGCCGAGATCCTCGTGGTCACGCCGGCGATCCGCGCGCTCATTCGCGACGACAAGATCCACCAGATCTACTCGATGATGCAGTCGGGAAAGAAGTACGGCATGCAAACGATGAACGACGCGCTGTACAACATGTACATGAGCAAGACCGTGTCGCTCGACGAAGTCCTGCGCGCGAGCCACGACCAGCCCGAGCTGATGCGCATGATCGGCGTGGCGCCCGAGGGCGGAGAGAGCGGGAACGGCAAGCCGGCAGCCGCGACGGCCGGCCGGCGCTGATCGCGACGACACCGGCAATTTTCTTTTCACGTGAAGCGCCGGAGCGCGACGTCAAATGCGCTCCGGCGCAATCGTTTGGTGATCTCGCGCACGTGCGCGCGCCGTAATCTTTGGCCGCGTCGAATCGTCTATAACAGAGCACTCACATAGGCGACGATCCCTCGCGCCCGCAGCCCAATTCGAGGTCTTAGATGCCGACCTTTACTTACACCGCACGCGCCGTCAACGGCGACCTCAAGTCCGCGACCATCGATGCGCCGAGTCGCGACGACGTCATCAAGCAGCTCCGGCAGCTGCGCCTCAACGTCGTCAAGATCGACGAAGGCACCGCGAATCGAAAGAAGCGCGGTGGGTCGATCAAGATGCGCGACATCGTCATCTTCACGCGTCAGTTCTCGACGATGATCAACGCCGGTCTGCCGCTCGTGCAGGCGCTCGACATCCTGGCGACGCAGAGCGAGAACCCGGCGCTCAAGGACGTGACGCGGCAGGTCGTGTTCGACGTCGAGTCCGGAAACACGCTGGCCGACGCGATGCGCAAGCATCCCAAGGCGTTCAGCGAGCTCTATGTGAACATGGTGGCGGCCGGTGAGGCGGGCGGTATTCTCGACACGATCCTCATGCGCCTCGCGGTGTTCATGGAAAAGAACGACGCGCTCGTGCGCAAGGTGAAGGGCGCCATGATCTACCCGGCCGTCATCATATCGGTCGCGGCGATCGCCATCACGGTGCTGTTGATCTTCGTCATCCCTACCTTCCAGACGATGTTCGAGAGCGCCAACATCGCGCTTCCGCTGCCGACGCGAATCGTGATCGGGCTGTCGCACACGCTCAAGACGTACTGGTACATGATTGCCGGCGCGATGATCGGCATCTTCTTGGGCGTGAAGAAGTACTATCAGACTCCCTCGGGCAAGCTGACCATCGACCGCAAGCTGCTGAGGCTGCCCGTCCTCGGCGACGTGCTCCGCAAGTCGGCGGTGTCGCGCTTCACTCGCACGCTCGGCACGCTGATCTCCTCGGGCGTGTCGATTCTCGATGGTCTCGAGATCACGGCCAAGACGGCGGGCAACCGCGTCATTCAGGACGCGATCATGGAATCGCGCGCCTCCATCGCCGGCGGTGAAACGATCGCCGCGCCACTCAAGAAGTCGCAGGTCTTCCCGCCAATGGTGATCTCGATGATCGCCGTCGGCGAGCAGACCGGCGGTCTGGACGAGATGCTGTCGAAGATCGCGGACTTCTACGACGAAGAAGTCGATGCGGCGGTGTCCGGCCTGCTCGCGTTGATGGAACCGGTCATGATCGTGTTCCTCGGCGTGGTGGTCGGCGGCATGGTCGTCGCGATGTACCTGCCGATCTTCGATATGGTGAACGCGGTGCAGTAGGGGCGCGGCAGCGTTTACGGTTCATGCACAGTTTGCCGCAAAATTGACTCGTAGTTGGGCCGCCGTATCGACGTGCGGGTTCTATCGTAGTGTCCGTGCGCGCTCAATCGTAATTCCGTGCGCGCCGTATCGAAGATGCTCGTGAGTCCCCGCGTGGAATGACGACAGCATGAAGAGCGCAGGCCGGCGGTTCGGCCTGCGCTCTTCCATTGTGGTCTCGACATTGGGGCGCGTCTGCGATCGCGAGCGGTCGGTGCGGTTGCGCGCGTCCTTGGGCGCTGGCGCCCCCAGAACTCAGGACACTCCGGCCGGCTGGCGAGCCAGTACGTCGTCTCGAGATTCCTGCACCCGATCTCGAGATCGTCGTCGCCGATTGTGCTGTCGGACCTCTGGTCCGAGACCCTCTACCCGCGGGGAACGGTGAGCGCGATGAAGTCCGCGCGGTCCCGGAGGGCGGCGAACGCCGGCTCTTCATGCAGCCAACTCGGCCAGATGCCAAGGTCGAACGCCTCGCGAAGCCGCGCCATCGCGTCGTCGGAGCGCCCCGCCAGCGCGGCGAGCCGGGCGCGATAGAGGCTCGCCGTCCAGCTCGCCCGCGCGGGCGACTGCGCCGCGAGCCACCGGTCGAGCGAATCGGCCAGCGCCGCTTTGCCCTGCTCGGCGGCCAGCCCGGCCCCACCGATCTGCCCGCGCGTGATGCGCGAGCAGCATCCCGGTGATTCACGTCCCACAACTCGCAGGCGCCTCACATCTCACAGATCTCACGACCGTGACAACGTCTCACGGTGACCGGGATC
>DATISA010000320.1:0-1782 GCA_035469245.1 Gemmatimonadaceae bacterium | reverse complement strand
CAGGTCCGCTCCGGCGGCGCCGCATATACGGAAGTCGTGACCGACGAGCCCGCGGCGCACGCCGTTCGCAGGATCACGCGACCGGCGGGCAAGGAATGATGACCTGGCTCGTGCCCGCGGCGCTCGCCATCGCCGGAGTCGCGGCGCTCGTCGCGGTGGGCCTGCATCTGATCGCGCGCAGCCGACCGGTTGCCGAAGCGCTGCCGACTGCGCGCTTCATTCCGCTGCGCGCGGTCCATACGCGTACGCGATCGCTCGCGCTCTCCGATGTGCTGCTGCTCATGCTCAGAATGGCGGCCATTCTGCTGATCGGCGCCGGCGTGGCCGCACCGATCGTCGCCAGCGCGCGCGGGCGCGTCGCGCGCGTCCTCGTCGTCGATCGTTCGCGGGACGTGGCGAGCTTGGCCGAAGTGCGCGACAGCATGCGCAGCCTGCTGCGTACCGCGGCGAACGTGGTGATGTTCGACAGCGCGGCGCGAGCTGTCGGCGTCGCGGCAGCCGAATCGCTTTCGCTTGCACCTTCGCGCGGATCGTTATCCGCCGCGCTCGCCTCGGCGATCCAAACGGCTGCGTCGTTGTCGACGCAATCGGATTCGGTCGAGATGGTCATCGTCTCGCCGTTCGGCGAGGACGAGCTGGATGCCGCGACGCGGCCGCTCCGCGCTTCGTGGCCGGGGCGCATACGGCTCGTGCCCGTGCGCGGCGCCGCTTCTGTCGACGACGCGGCCCGCATCGAGTCGAGCATCGACGCGAACGATCCGGTGATTGCCGGGCTGTCGTTGGCGAGCGCGTCGAAGGCGCAGCGAGTCGTACGAGTCGGGCGTGACGAGCTCACGGGGGCCGACTCCGCGTGGGCGCGCGACAGCGGGCACGTGCTCGTGCACTGGCCCGTTGCCGACAGTGCGGCCGATTGGCGACGACGGCCGAGCATCGATGCCATTGGCGGTGTGACGTCGGCGACGGGCACGCTGGTTGGACGATTTCCGCGTGCGTGGACGCTCGCCGGACCAGCCATCGCGCGCTGGGTCGACGGCGAGATTGCCGCCATCGAGGTTATGACCGGCGGCGGTTGCATTCGCGACGTGAGCGTGCTGGTCGATCCAGCGAGCGACATCACGCTGCGCGCGCCGTTCCGTCGTTTCGCCTCCGCGCTTTTGGCGCCGTGCGGCGGCGCGCGGTCGGCGCGCCGGGTGGACGACTCGACGCTCGCGCACCTCGCCGGCTCGGGCAGACTCGCAGCGGTGAGCGCGTTCCGCGCGAATGGCGGCTCAGTCTCGGCATGGACGCCCTGGCTTCTCGTTGCTGGAGCCGTGCTCCTGCTCGTCGAGCTCGCGGTGCGGCGCGCCGTGGGGCAACGCTGATGACCGCATTCTCTCGACTCCGCGTCGTTCGTGGCGTGCTCGTGACGGGCGTCGTGGCGCGCGCGATCGCCTGGGGCGTCGCTGCGGGACTCTCGGTGTTGATCGGCGCAGCGATCGTCGATGCGAGAATCCCGCTGGCGCTCGGCACGCGTCACGCCTTGCTGGCGCTTGCGGTCGCTGCGCAACTCGCCGTCACCATCGCGCTGCTGTGGCGCGACCGCGCGGCCACAATGCTCGATCGGGTCGCGCTGTGGGTCGAGGAGCGGCATCCGTCGTTGGCCTACACGCTCGTCACGGCGGTGGAGACGCGCGATGAGCGTTTGGTGCATCCCGTCGACGCGCGACCGTGGCCGGCGACGGCAGGCCGGCGGGCGGCGCGTGCGGTGGCATTGCCCGGCGGCATCGTGATGCTGGCAATCGC
>DATISA010000319.1:0-1569 GCA_035469245.1 Gemmatimonadaceae bacterium | reverse complement strand
CAGGACGGCTACGCGCACGGCGTCGAGCACGGCTTGGGCGAGGAGTCGCGGCTGTTCGGCGAGGTGGCGATGACCGCCGTTTCCCGCCAACTGGTCTTTCTGTTCTTCGCCAGCAATGCGCTCAAGAAAGACCCAGGCGTGCCCGATCCGGCGCCAAGGCCGCGCGAAGTCGAGCGGATCGGCGTGCTCGGCGCCGGGTTCATGGGCGCAGGAATCGCGTCGGTTGCGGCGCAGCAGGGCACGCTCGTTCGGCTCAAGGACACGGACACGGCGCGCATCGGCAAGGGGCTCGCCGCCGTTCGCGGCGTGCTCCAGGAACGCGTCGTGCGCCGCCAGGTCACTCGCCGGCAAGCCGATGACTGGATGAGCCTCGTCGGCGCCACCACGGACTACTCCGGCTTCGAGTCGGTGGACCTGGTCGTCGAGGCGGTGTTCGAGGACCTGTCGCTCAAGCATCGTGTACTCGAGGAGGTCGAGCCGGTGCTCGATCCGACGACTGTCTATGCCTCGAACACGAGCACCATTCCCATCGCACGGATCGCCGAAGTCGCGCAACGCCCGGAGCGCGTACTCGGCATGCACTTCTTTTCCCCCGTGCATCGGATGCCGCTCCTCGAGGTCATCGCCACCAGTCAGACCTCCCCCGAGGCCACCGTCACCGCGGTCGCATACGGAAAGCGACTGGGCAAAACGGTGATCGTGGTCAACGACGGCCCCGGCTTCTACACGACGCGTACGCTCTCGGCATACATGAACGAGGCCGGCCGATTGCTCGACGATGGCGCCTCGATCGACGCGATCGATCGCGCGCTCGTCGATTGGGGTTTCCCGGTCGGCCCGCTCACCCTGCTCGACGAGGTTGGAATCGACGTCGCGGGCAAGATCGGTGTCGTGCTCGGAGAGGCGTTCGGAGCACGCATGGCGCCGTCCGAGTCCCTGCGGCGGGTCGTGGCAGCTGGACGAGCCGGGCGGAAAGGCTCCAGCGGCTTCTATCGGTACGACCAATCGGGCAAGAAAGGCAGCGTGGACGAATCGGTGTACGAGATCATCGGCGTTCCGCGCCGCGCGATCGACGCCGCCGAGATCACGGAGCGGTGCGTTCTGGCCATGGTGAACGAAGCCGTTCGCTGCCTCGAGGAGGGAATCCTCCGCTCACCGCGCGACGGCGACGTCGGGGCGGTTTTCGGGATCGGCTTCCCCCCGTTCCGCGGCGGTCCGTTCCGGTACGCGGACAGCATTGGAGCCGCTCAGATCGTAGAACGACTGGAGGACCTCGATCTTCGGTTCCACCCGCGGTTTGGCGCGGCCGGACTGCTACTGGACATGGCCGCGAGCGGGCGGAGCTTTTACGACACAGGGTGGTAGAAGTCTGTAGCCGGCTCAATCTTTTGGGCGTCTGTGACCGGCGTACACATTCCCAGGTCTTTGCCTCTTGGAACCTAGCTCGGACGCAGCGATCGTCGCGCGCGTATTGCGCGGGGATGCGGAGGCCTTTCGTGAACTGGTCGAACGATATCGCGACCAGTACGCGCGGTACGCGCTTCACATGCTCGGCAATCGGGAGGATGC
>DATISA010000318.1:0-10089 GCA_035469245.1 Gemmatimonadaceae bacterium | reverse complement strand
GGACGTCTCGTGCATGACGGTGTGGCAATCGGTGCACGCGACGTTCCGGGATTCGTGCGCGCTGCCTTTCCATAAGGTTCGCGCCGTCTTCTCGTGGCAGGACAGGCACTGCGCGTTCCGATCGGCAACGCGCGTCGGCGATTTACGGCTGAACGAGACAAGCGCGCCGCGCTCTTCTCCGCCCGATTCTGCGTGCTGCTTGCCGGGGCCGTGACAGCTCTCGCAGCCGAGCGCTTCGTGCTCGTCACGCGGCCGGCCCAGCATGACTCTGCCCATCGTGCTGCTGCTGAAGGCCGCGGATTCCTTCTTGTGGCAGTCGACGCAGGCCGCGCTTCCGGCGTACCCGCTGCGGACCACCGTCGTATCGTGATTCACGCGCGGCTGTGCACGCCCGGCCACTGGCACGAGCGCGAGCACCGCAAGTGAAAGCACCAAGCATGCATGTCGCATGTCGCAATCCTTCGCCCGAGCACTGCTCGCGGCGAGTTCGCGGTGATGGACGAGACTACGGGTGAGGTTTCGAAGCCAACTCCTGGACGTACTGCGCGACTGCCTTGATCTCTTCGGGCGACATCTTGTCCTTGAACGACTTCATGTCCTCGTTCTTGCCCTTGGTGAGGACTTTCGTGATGGAATCGACCGATCGCTTCGCGATGAACTCGGCGTCGAACGTGGCGATCTTCGAGAACTTCGCCTTCATGGTCTTGGGCGGCGTGCCGAGGACGCCGTGGCACTTGCGGCAGTTCTCCTGATAGAGCGTCTTCGCATCCGGGGCCTGCGCGGCCGCGCGCGAGAGCACGCCACCACCGGCCAGCAGGACGCCGGCGATGATGAGTTTTGCTTTCATGGATTCTCCTTTGGCTTGGCCGGCTCCGGGAACGTGTCCCGGTACTCCGGCTGACGGGACAGGCCGTGCGGCCCGCGTAACGACGACAGGTACTGCGACAACTCCTCGATCTCCTGGTGCGAGAGCGTCGGCGGACCGAACGCCGGCATCTTGGAGTCGGGGTGGAACCGAAGCGGCTCTTCGATGAAGCTGTGCATCCACGCCGACGAGTGCTTGAGACCCACTTCGGTGAGATCCGGCGCGTCGGGCGTATCGTCCTTCTTTTCAACTTTCTGATCGCCCACGGCGTGGCAGCTTCCGCACTGTTGCCGCTTGAACAGCGCGCGACCCGAACGTTCGGCGGAGGTCAACGGCCGGCCGACTTCGGGCGCATTCGGTGTGAAATCGCGCATCGACTGGCCGAGCAGGAATCCCGAACCGCCGAGAATGCCGACCAGCGCGAAGGCGGCGACCGGCCGATGGAGCAGCGCGCGCGTGCTGCGCCGGTCGAAGAAGGGAAGCAGCAGGAGCACGATGAACAACGCCGCCGGCACGCCGACGGCAACCGCGCTCTCCATCGAACCCGGAACGACCTTCAACAACTGGAAGAACGGCAGGAAGTACCACTCGGGGCGCGGCGTGTACGACGTGTCCGTCGGATCGGCGGGCGCCTCGAGGCCGCTGCCGACGACTTTCGCGAGCACGACGAGCATGCAGATGACGACCGCGCCGACCACGAGATCCTTCGCCACGATGTCCGGCCAGAAGCGCACGCCGGCGTGCTTGGACGACGAGTACCGATCACGGTAGTAGCGCGGGTAGCCGGGATCGTCCGTCCTCGACGGCGCCTCCTTTTCGAGCACGCCGGTGCGCGGCGCAATGCCCTGTCGGATGACGAGCGTGAGATGAAGGAGCACGACGCCGCCGAGCAGCAGCGGAAGCACGAGCACGTGCAGCGCGAAGAAGCGCGCGAGCGTCGCCGCGCCGAGCTGATTGCCGCCGCGCAGGACCTTCTCGATGACGCCGCCGAGCATCGGTGTGGTGCCGGCGATGTTCGTGCCGACCTGCGTCGCCCAGTACGCTTTCTGATCCCACGGGAGCAGATAGCCGGTGAAGCCGAACCCGAAGACGACGGCGAGCAGCACCACGCCAAGGACCCAGTTGATCTCGCGCGGATACTTGTACGCGCCCATGGTGAAGACGCGGATCACGTGGGCGAGGACGAGGACGATCATCGCCGACGCGCCCCAGTGATGGATGCCGCGCACGAGCGCGCCGCTCGCCACGTTGCGCTCGAGATAGCGAATGCTGTCGTACGCGTGATCGGGCGACGGCGCGTAGTACATCGCCAGGGCGACGCCCGTGACGATCTGCACCACGAACACGGCGAGCGTCGCGCTGCCGAGCGTGTGCCACCAGGTGAGATCGCCCGGCACTTCGCGGTCGAACAGATTCCGGCGGATGTTCGCGAGGTCGATTCGCTCGTCGAGCCATCGAGTGAAGGTTGCCATATCGTTACACGGCAACCCGCTCGGCGACGCCGAGCCGGAAGTCCTGGTACTTCACGAAGACGGCGCCGTCGCGAACCTCGGTCTCGAGCTCGTCGAGCGGGCGAGGCGGCGGTCCACCGAGCACGGCGCCGGTCTTGATGTCGAACTGGCCGCGGTGACAGGGGCAGACGAAGCTCTTGCCGTCCCTGGCCAGCATGTAGCCGCAGCCCAGGTGCGTGCAATGGCCGTTGTAGGCTTTGAACTTCTCGCCGTCTTCGGTATAGAGCCACACGCCGTTGAGCGCGCGGTTCGTGATCCAGGCGTCGTCTTGCGTTTGCACGAAGTCGACACGGACCGGAGTGCCGATGTCGAGGACGGCGATGTCGTCGGCGACCTTGATCCAGTTGTCGACGAGGGGTTTGGCCAAGGCCGGGGAGGCCACCGCGCGGACGACCGGAACTCCGACGACGCCCCCGGCAATCGTCGCGGCGACCACGCTGACGGTGTGCAAAAAGCCGCGGCGTCCGAGGGTGATCGGGTCGGACACCTGCGCGGCAACGGCATCTTGAACCAGAGGTTCGGGCTCGTTCGTTATGGACACGGCCTGGGCTCGCTTTCGTGTATTGTGAATTCGTTTTGGCGCGGGCCCCCGCTCGCGCCTACTGCGCTGGACGCACTGCTATGCGTACGCCATGGCAATCGCGGGTCCATGCCTGATCCCGCCGCGCAACGCCTTGTCGTGCGCTGAGTTAGTCCCGTTCGCGGCCTCTCTGACCCCCTACACGAAATGGGGGAAATCCCCCTCGCGCGGTCCAAATGAGTGGGACAGAGTGGGGCAAATCACCCGGTGGGTAGTTTCATGCGGCCGTGGCATGACGTGGCGGGGCGAACGAAGCGATGGGCACGCGCGCGGCTGAGCCGCCGGCTCCTCGCGTGGTTCGTGGTGTTTTCGCTCGTGCCGCTCGTCGTCACGAACGCCGTGGGCTACGCGCGCAGCAAGGCGATCATCCGCCGGCGCATCGAGCGAGACCAGTCGGCGCTGGCCGAGGTGCAGGCGCTGCACGCGCGCGACCGCGCGGATCGTGCGCTGCTGCTGTTGCAGTCGATCGTGGCGGGAAACGAGTTTCTCGTCGCGGGAACACTGAAGGCGCTGGGGCTGCCCGCCGGCGAGATGGGCGACGTCGCGGACCGGCCGGCGATCGAGCAACTCCTGCGCAGCAAGTTGGCCGAGAGCGGCGCATTCGACGCGCTGTATCTCGTGGTTCCCGACCACCGCGTGATTGCGGCCGTGGGAGACTCGGGCGCGATCGTCACCACGGTGCCATCGGACGACAGCACGCGCGCGCTCACGACCCGCATACGCAAGCTCGGACGGAGCTGGGAGCCGCAGTTTCGGCTCGCGGTCCCGTTGGTGAGCTATCGCGAACACCGGCCGCAGATCATCGCCTACCTCGGCGGCGCGATGAGTCTCAACGGTTTTCGCGATTTTCTGCAACTGCCGCCGGCGCTGGCGGGGCATCTGGATACCTACATCGTCGACGAGCAGGGACGGCCGCTCTTTCTGTCCCGCCCCGACGACGGCGTGAACTACGCGGCGCGCCTCGCGACGCCGCTGCTCGATGCCAAGAACGGCTCGTTCGCGCAGTACACGCGCGCTGACGGCGCTACGGTGATCGGGACGATCGTCGCGGTGCCTGGCTACCCCTGGCGCTTCGTCTCCGAGCTGCCGACGAGCGAAGCGTTCGGCGAACTGCGCCGACTCGGCGGGCTATCGCTCGTGCTCGAATTGGTGTTCGTGCTCACGCTCGTACTCGCGGCCTGGCTCGTGTCCCGCGAGATCGTCGTGCCGCTCCGGCAGCTCGTTGGCGCCACGCACCGCCTCGCCGCCGGCGAAGCGGATGTGCGGGTCGCCGTCACGCAGCACGACGAGGTTGGAGAGCTGGGCCGCGCGTTCAACGACATGAGCGGCGCGTTGGCCACCGCCACCACGCGGATGCGCGAGCTGCACCAGCGCGAGATCGAGCGGGCCTCACAGCTCGCCACGGTGGGCGAGCTGGCGGCGGGCGTCGCGCACGAGATCAAGAATCCGGTGGTCGGCGTCGCCGGCGGGTTGGACCTCGTGCAGCGACGGCTCGGTCGCGACACACCGCTCGCCCCGATCATCGATGAAATGTCTCGACAACTGACCCGCATCCAGCAAGCACTGCAGGATCTGCTCACCTTCGCGCGTCCGACCACGCCGATGCTCGTTCCGGCGAGCGCGAACGGCGTCGTCGAGCGCGCGATCCGCCTCGTGCAGCCGGCGGCCGATCGCGGGGGAGTCGCCATCTTGGTCGACCTCGATCCTACGGCGCCGCACATCACCGCCGACGAGGAGATGATTCATCAGGCGCTCGTGAACGTTCTCATGAACGCCGTGCAGGCCACCCCGAACGGCGGTGGCGTGACCGTGTCGACGCGGGTGACCTTGGACGAGGACGCGGTCGAGATCGCGGTCGCGGATACGGGGCGCGGCATCGAGCCGGACAAGCTGGAGCACGTGTTCAAGCCGTTCTTCACCACGCGACACACGGGAACCGGGCTGGGACTGCCGATTACTCGCGAGATCGTACAGCGCCATGGAGGCGCGATCCGGATCGCGAGCACGCCCGGCGTTGGCACCACGATCGTTCTGCGATTGCCGCTGCGCACCACCACTGCCGGCGCTGCCGCCGGCGTGACGCTCGAGGAGGCCGTCAGATGAAGAAGCCACGCGTGCTCGTCTGCGACGACGAGATGCTGATTCGGCTGTGGCTCGTCGAACACCTCGCCGACTCCAATCTGCGCACCGAAGGAGTCGAGAACGCGACGGAGCTGATCGCTGCGCTCAAACGTGAGGCGGCCGACCTCATCCTGCTCGACCTTCGGCTGCCGGACGGCGATGGGATGGACGTGCTGGAGCGCATCAAGTCGATCGATCCGACGGTTCCCGTCATCATGATGACGGCGTACGGCGAGGTCGAGACCGCGGTCGCGGCGGTGCGCGCCGGCGCGTACCACTTTCTCGAAAAGCCGATCGTGCTGCCCGAGTTGATCCTGCTGATCGAGAAGGCGCTGGAATCCCGGCAGCTACGGAGCGAAGTGGACCGCTTCCGCGACGGATGCCGCTGGCAGTTCGCGGACGTGACGCTGGTGGGGCGATCGTCGGCGCTGCGCCGCATCGCGGACCTCATCACGCGGGTCGCGGCCAAGGGTACGCCGGTGAACGTGCTCGTGAGCGGCGAGAGCGGAACGGGAAAGGGCGTCATCGCGCGCGCGATCCATGCGCGCGGTCCGCGGCGCTCCCGTCCGTTCGTGAGCGTGAACTGCACGTCGGTGCCGGAGCATCTCGTGGAGAGTGAGCTGTTCGGGCACGAGGCGGGCGCCTACACGGATGCGAAGGAGGCGAAGCACGGCCTGTTCGAGATCGCTGACAAGGGCACGGTCTTCCTCGACGAAATCGGGGACATGCCAAAGGCGATGCAGTCAAAACTGCTGCACGTGCTCGAGCGACACGAGTTCCGTCGCGTCGGCGGGGTGCGCAGCCTGGAGGTGGACGTCCACGTGATCACGGCGACCAATCGCACCCTCGAGGAGGCGGTGGCCAAAGGCGAATTTCGAGAGGATCTGTTCTATCGTCTGAACGTGATCAACATCCATATTCCGCCACTGCGTGAACGCCCGGAGGACATCGCGCCGCTGGCGGCGCATTTCGTGGACGAGTTGTGTCGCGAGCTTGGCCTACCGCAGCGGGACATCGCGGCGGACGCGGCAGCCGCGCTCGAGCGCTACGCCTGGCCTGGGAACGTGCGCGAGCTCAGAAACGTGCTGGAGCGAGTCCTCCTCCTCGAAGACGGCGACGCGATCACGCTGGCGCAGCTTCCCGTGGAGATCGGCGGGTCGGGCGCTACCAACGGCAACGGCCACGCACCGACGTTCGTCTTGCCGGCGTCCGGGGTCGATCTCGAGACACTCGAGCGGGAGTTCCTGTGTCAGGCGCTCGAGCGCACGGCAGGCAACAAGACGAGCGCCGCGCGCCTGCTCGGCCTTTCGCGCGACACGATGCGCTATCGGCTGGAGAAGTACGGGATTCATTGAGATCGGCTCGGCTGACGGCTAACGGCTGTCAGCTTGGCTCACGGCTCATGGCTGACGGCTCGAGCTGGCGGCTGATAGCTGACAGCCTGGCTAACGGCTGACGGCTGCAGCTGTCGGCTGACAGCCGGACCGTCGGCTGACGGCTCGAGCCGTGGGCTGATAGCCGTCAGCCCGTGCCGTCAGCTGTCAGCCGAGAGCCAAGCCGAGAGCCGTCAGCTGCGAGCCGAGCCGGCAGTCGCACCGCTCCGTACCACGTCGACGAGCACGTCGACGAATGCCGGGGTCGCGTTGGGCAATGCCGTGCGCTCGAGTCGCATGCCGAGCGCGCTCGCTTTGGCCCTGGCCTCGATGTCGATGTCGTACAGTACCTCGAGGTGGTCGCACACGAAGCCGACCGGCACGAGGAGGACGTTGCGTACGTGCTCCTGGCGCAGTGTTTCCAGCTCTTCCAGGACATCCGGGCCGATCCACGGTTCCTGCGTGCCGCCGGCGCTCTGCCACGCGAACCGCCATGGACCGATGCGCGCCTGGCGCGCGATGAGCGAGCTGCTTTCCGCGAGTTCCGCTTCGTACCGGTCTCCCCAGGTGCGAATGCGCTCGGGCAGGCTGTGCGCCGTGAAGACCACCGCGACGGCATCGCGGTCGGATTCCGGGAAACGACAGAGCGCGGAGCGGACAGCCGTGGCGATCAAATCGATGAATCGCGGCTGCTTGTACCAGCTCGTCACGAATCGCAGCGCGAACGGCTGTCCCAGCTCGGCATTCGCCTGCTCGGCGGTTTGACAGTAGGCACCGACGCTCATCCGTGAGCAATGCGGCGCGAGGGCGATGCACGTCACCTCGGTCACGCCGTCGTCCTTCATCTGCGCCATGGTTTCGGCGATGAAGGGATGCCAGTGCTTCATGCCGAGATACACGCGATACGATTCGCCAGCCGCGGCCAGCGCGGCCTCGAGGGCGCGCCGCACGTCTTCACTGATCCGGCGCAGCGGGGTGCCGCCACCTACTTGCCGGTAGCGCTCGACGAGGTTCGCCACCGCCTCGGGCGACGGCTTTCGTCCGCCGCGAATGTGCGTGAAGTACTCTTCCACGTCCTCGAGGCGATCGGGAGTACCGTACGCCATGAGCAATACGGCTTTGCACGTCATCGTCAGGTCCTCGCGGCCACGAGCTCGAGCACCCCGCGCCCGGCGAGGCTGTTGGCGCGCACGCAGTCGACGGCACGTTCCACGCCGTCGAGCGGCGTCGTGGGCAGGAGGCCGTGGCCCAGGTTGAACACGTGACCCGGTCGACCGCCGGCTCGCGCCAGCACGTCGGCGACTTCACGCGCGATGAAGTCGGGCGTGCCGAACAGCACTGTGGGATCCAGGTTACCCTGGATGGCCAGGTCTTCGCCGATGATCGCCCAAGCGTCGTCGAGTGGAATGCGCCAATCGACGCCGATCGCATCGGCGCCTTCGTCCTTCATGAGGTGCAGCAGGGTCGCCGTGTTGACGCCAAAATGAATCACCGGCGCGCCGGATGGGGCGAGCGCGGCGAAAATGCGGCGCAGATACGGTCGCACGAATCGCTGATAGTCGCGTGGAGCGAGACACCCGACCCAGCTGTCGAACAGTTGCAGCGCGTCGACACCCGCCGCTCGCTGGGCGCGAAGGTAGGCGATCACCATCTCGGTGAGGCGCTGCATCAGCGCGTGCCAGAGGTCGGGCGCTGAATACATCATCGCCTTGGTGTGGACGAAGTCGCGCGACGCCTTTCCCTCGATCAGGTACGACGCGAGTGTGAACGGCGCGCCGGAGAAGCCAATCAACGGGACGCGATCGCCAAGGTCCGATTTGAGAATACGAATCGTCTCGAAGACGAATGCGAGGCTCTCGTCGGGCACCAGCGGTTGCAGCGCCGCGAGATCCTGGTGCGAGCGCACCGGCGTACGGATGATCGGACCCGCGCCGTCGACGATGTCGAGGTCGACGCCGGCACCGATGAGCGGATGCATGATGTCCGCGAACAGGATGGCCGCGTCGAGGTTGAAACGCCGCAGCGGCTGCAGCGTGACTTCCGCGCACAGGTCCGGCCAGCGGCAGATGTCGAGAAGCGAGCGATCCTGACGGATCGCCCGATACTCCGGCAGCACGCGGCCGGCCTGGCGCATGAACCAGACGGGTGTTTGATCCACCGGGAGTCTGCGCAGCGCGCGCATGAAGCGAGTCGAATCGGTACTCATATGGCACTCCCGTCGAATTGGGGCGCGCGGTCGGTGACGTAGCGCCATGCGGCGGTGGCGGCGCGCTCGCCGGAGCTGACGCAGTCCGGAATGCCGACCCCGCCGTACGCGGCGCCGGCGAGGTACAAGCCGGGAATTTCCGCGGCGAGAGACTGAATCGCCGCGACGCGATCGAGGTGGCCCACGTGATACTGCGGCATCGCGCGGTCGAACCGGTCGACGCGCGAGAGCACGGGCGTGGCGCGAACGCCCATCACGTCGTGCATTTCACGAATCGCCAACTCGCGGAGGTCCTCGTCCGACGCGTGCTCGGGAATCGGTCGCTTGGCGCCGCCGAGAAAGACGCGAAAGAGCGAGTAGCCCTCTGGTGCACGATGCTCGAACTTGGCCGAGGCCCACGTGCAGGCGAGCACGGGCCGGCCGAGATGGCGAGGCACGACGTATCCCGTGGCATCGAGTGCGCGCGGCACACGCGCGCTGCCGAACGCGAGCGATACGGTCGCGGTCGACTCGTACTCGATCTCGGCCAATCGCCGCGACAAGGTCGCATCGAGCCGCTCGAGTAGCCGACTCGCCGCGAACGCCGGAGCGGCGATGAGGACGGCGTCGGCGGCGACCGTCTCGCCGCTGAAGAGATCGAGGACGAAGCCGTCACCGGTGATCTGGCGCGCAATCGCTCGCACGGGAGCGCCCGTCCTCAGCTCGATGGCCTCTCCGCCGCGATTGCGTTCCGCGACGGTTCGCGCGACTGCGTCGACCAACTCGGCCAATCCGCCGCGGAACGAGAGAAACGCCGACGCGGGCGCGCCGCCATTGGATCGCTGTGGCGCCGCGCGGCGCGAGGCGAGCATGCCACGCACGAGTCCCCCGTGCTCACGCTCGAGTGCGCGAAGCTGTGGGAACATCGTCGCCATGCTGAGGCGCGCGCCGTCTCCAGCCGAAATACCGCTCAACAGCGGCTCGGCGAACCGCTCGTACAGCCCCTTGCCGAGGCGACGAACGACGAACGACTCCACGGACTCGTCGGCGTCGTCGCGCCGCGGCGGGATGAAATACTCGATCCCGACCCGCAGCTTGTCGGCCGGCGTGAGCAGCGACGTCGTGATGAACGGCCGGGCGCGTGACGGCACCAGGCCCGTCATGCCCTCGGGCATGCGCACGAGACCGTGGCGCGTAAAGATGTACGAGCCGCGGGCGCGGGGGCTCGTGCCGACGAGCCGCTCGCCGAGACCAGACCGGCGCGCGAGCTCGATTGCCGCCGGCTTGGCGGCGAGAAGCACGTCGGGCCCCGCTTCCATCACGAAGCCATCGCGCCGCTCGGTGCGAATGTGTCCGCCGAGTCGGGCGCTCGCCTCGAGCAGCGTCACGCGGGGACGCGGCTCCTGTCTCGTGAGGTGCTCCGCCGCCGCGAGTCCGCTGATCCCGCCGCCGAC
>DATISA010000317.1:0-21822 GCA_035469245.1 Gemmatimonadaceae bacterium | reverse complement strand
GATCTTGTCGTGGGCCGCGGCGACGTCGTTGGGCGACGACAGATTCTTCTTCGCGAGCGAGTCCTGCACGGTCGCCTGACGGACCGCATCGTTGTACGCCGTTCGCGTGCTGGCGAGGTTGCTTTGCTGGGAGAGAATCTGCTGGTGCAGCGTGGTCTTGAGGTTGGCGAGGTTGCCGATCGCCTGATTCAGGCTCTGCTCGTACTGCAGCTCCTTGATCTGCTCGTCGGGGCTGCTCATCACGACGAGGAGGGTGTTGTTCGTGACGCTGATGCCGGGCCTGACCGGTAGTTCCTCGACTCGACCGCTGGTGAGCGCGGTGATGTTGCGGACGTACTCGGGCTCGAGCGTACCGGGCGCGTTCACGTCGCGGGTCATCATTCCGCGTTTCACGGTGTCGATCCAAAGCGTTCCGCGCTCGACCGGCGGTGCGGCCGGCTTGAGGCGGCTGATGCCGATCGATACAGCGACTATTGCGACGAGTCCCACGGCGTAGCCGATGATCTTCTTGGTCTTTTTCGGTGGTTCGCGCTTGATGTCCAAAGTGGCGTCTCGTGCAGTGAGATCGAGTGGGGTGTGGCCAGTTCCGATGTCGCAGCCAAAGGAAGGACCATGCCGCGCTCTGTCCTTCATTAAAGTATACTACAGCAACGACTTACGGGGCTCGAACGCGACGGCTGCCCAGCCGCCGATGCTCGCCTGTGGGATTGATCGTCCCACAACCGGACATCCAGACGGAAGGGAACTCACAGGAGTTTCAACCCCTATGAGACATTGTCAGCGCGAAATAGGTTGACCCGGCTTCTCGAGCGGGAGGGAGGGGATGCGATCACTTGCCGCGATGTCCGCATTACCAGGCGCGGTCGCCGTCGCGGCGCGGTGAGTCGTCTCCTCGTGCTCGCGGCGCTCGTGACGACGTTCGCGCCCTCGTGGAATCACGCGGACGCGCAATCGACGCGGCGGCCACCAGACCGCGCGACGGTGGCGCCACTCAAATCGCCGATTCGCGTGTGCGCAGGCGGCGACGTCACGCTGGGTACGAATCTCGACACGGGGTGGGCGCGCGCCGCTGCCGACACGCTGTGGCGCGCCTATTCGCTGATGCCCGATCCGGACAGTCTGGCGCCGGCACTCCACCCGCTATTCGCCGGCGCGGATGTGGCGATCATCAACATCGAGGGCGCGATCGGCGATGGTCCCGCGCCGCAAAAATGCGGGCCGCGATCGACGAGCTGCTTCGCATTCCGGCAGCCGCCCACGACGGCCACCGCGCTTCGCCGCGCGATCGACAGCGCCACCATCCTCGTTGGGAATGTCGCGAACAATCACTCGCGCGACGCGGGAGATGCGGGCCGCGCGGCCACCGTCGACTCGCTCGAGTCAGCGGGAATGTTCGTCACCGGGGCCGACACGCTACCCACGGTCGTGCCGCTCCCATCCGGGGATACGATCGCCGTGCTCGGCTTCCACACCGACACGGCGGCGCCCGACGCGCGCAAGCTTCGCGCGGTGCGTCGGCACGTCCGGCGGGCGGCCTCCCAGTACCGTACCGTGATCGTGACGATGCACCTCGGGGCGGAAGGGCCGGCGGCGCAACGCACGCCCGACTCGAATGAGGTTTTCCTGAATACCAAGCGCGGCAATCCGGTCGCGTTCGCGAACGCGGCGTTTGCCGGCGGCGCGACACTCGTCATCGGTCATGGCCCGCACGTGCTGCGAGCCGCCGAGTGGCATGGCGACCGGCTCGTGCTCTACTCGCTTGGAAATCTGCTGACGTACGGCCCGTTCAGGCTGCGTCCGCCGACCGATCGCGCGGCCGTCGCTTGCGCGACGATCACCGCACCGCGGCACGTTTCGCGGGCCGAGTTACGGCCAACGATGCAGCGCTGGCCGGGCGTACTCGTAGCCGATTCGACGCACCGGGCGTGGAAGCTCGTCGACTCGCTCAGCTGGCTCGACTTCCCGAGAACCGGCGCGACCGTCGACGGGCACGGAGCGCTGAACAAAAGAAAGCGACCCTGAGGTCGCTTACTGTCCGCCCTTGGGCTGCCCCGCGGTGACGACCGCGGCAGCGGACGCGCTGTCGTCGAGCGCGAGCATGCGACGCGCCCCGCGCCAGATCTTGATGAGCGGTGAATATGGCCGATTGATGGCGCTCTCGATCACGTGGCCGGCAACGCTGCTCGCGTGCACGTAGTGTCCGTCGCCTACGTAAATGCCGACGTGGCTGATGCTGCCCTTTTTCCCTTTGCCGAACGTCAGCAAATCGCCGGGGAGGAGCCGGCTGGTGTCGCGGCTGATGGCGAGTCCGGTCTTGGCCTGCTGTCGCGCCGTCCGCGGAACGTTGAGGTCGAGCGCTGCCATCACGTACTGCACGAGGCCGCTGCAGTCGAACCCCTTCGTGGGCGACTCACCGCCCGTGCGGTAACGCGTACCGATCTGCGCGCGCGCCAGTGCGACGATCGAGTCGCGGAGCGTTTGCGCGGAGAGAGAGTACGCCTCGAACGGCTTTTCCTGCTGCGCCGCGACTGGACGCAGCGGCAGCGCAAACAGCGCCATGGCGCACAGCGCGACGGTGACGCTCGATCGGTGAACGGGCGAAGAAAAGCTCATCAGCGACAACTCGAGATGGTGCGCGAAAGCCGACGAATCCGAACAACGCAGCAGTTCGACGCATCAGGCCAGGACCAGGCAACTGTACCGACCGGCTAAGTCCGCCAGCCAAACGCAGTCTAGGTCTGGAAACAGCCGAGGGCAATACTGGATTTCGGCCGTCGTCAGGGCAGCGACGGGCGTCACAGGAAGCGTGGAAAGAATTTTGGCGGCGAGGGGCGGTGGGGAGCGTGGCGCTGCGCGCCGCGCGGTGCGGAGGTCGCGCTACGCGCTCCCTGGTGGGGAGGCTTCGCGGACTGTCGTCCGCTCGCCGTTGGGAGCGGGCCTGTCGGCCCGCGATCAGTGCGTTCCCGGATACGACGTTGACGCGCCAAAGGCGCTCCCGACGCGAGGGCACCGTCAGGTGCCCGATGCTCCCGACCGCACGGCGCGGAGCGCCGTGCTCTCTACCGCCGCGCGCCGCGCGGCTCCCAACCACTACCTGATCCCGAGCACCTTATGCGTTTGCACGCTCAGACGCCAGCGCGGATGCGCGAGACAATAGGCCAGCGCCTTTCGAGTATTCTCATCGCGCTCCGGCCCGTCCATGGGCTGGAGAAAGAACTCCTCGAAATCCAGTTGCGCGAGTGATTCGGGATCGAGTCCCGGTTGTGGATAGACCAGCTTGAGCTCGTTGCCACGGCGCAGCGTGAGCGGCGCGCGCGCTTTGGGGCTCACGCAGATCCAATCGAGACCCGGCGGCGCGTCCTGGGTGCCATTCGTCTCCACCGCCACCTCGAAGCCTCTGGCGTGCAGCGCCTCGACCGCGGCGGCGTCGAGTTGGAGCAATGGCTCACCGCCCGTGCACACGACGAATCGGCGCGCGCGTTCTCCGGCCGGCCAACGTGAAGCGACGGCATCGGCGAGATCGTCGGCCGTGGCGAATTTGCCGCCATCGGCGCCGACTCCGAGAAAATCAGTGTCGCAGAAATCGCAGATCGCCGTGGCGCGATCCGACTCGCGGCCCGTCCACAGATTGCAGCCGGCGAAACGGCAGAACACCGCGGGTCGCCCCGTGTTCGCTCCTTCGCCCTGCAGCGTGTAGAAGATCTCTTTGACGGTGTACACGCTCTAAACGTATCGTCCGGGATCCGTGATGCCCGCTTCGGCAAAGCCCTTCAGGCGCAATCGGCAGGCGTCGCACCGGCCGCACGCTGCGCCGTCGGGGCCTGGATCGTAGCAGCTCTGCGTGATCGAATAGTCGACGCCGAGCCGTAGCCCGAGCTGGATGATCTCCGCTTTGGTGAGCTCGATCAGCGGCGCTTGAATCCTGATCGAATTCGTTCCCTCCACGCCGCCGCGCGTGGCCAGGTTCGCCATTCGTTCGTACGCGTGGATGTACTCGGGTCGGCAATCCGGATAGCCCGAGTAGTCGAGCGCGTTGACACCAATGAAGATGTCGCCGGCCTCGAGCACTTCGGCCCACGCGAGCGCGAAAGAGAGAAAGATCGTGTTCCGCGCCGGGACGTAGGTGATCGGAATGCCGCGCGACATGTCCGCGGTGGCGCGATCCTTCGGCACCTCGATGTCGCTGGTGAGCGCCGAGCCGCCGAATGTCCGCAGGTCGATGTCAACGATGACGTGCTCGCGCACCGGATAGTGCGCGGCGACACGTCGCGCGGCCTCTATCTCGGTGGCGTGTCGCTGCCCATAGCGGAAGCTCATCGCGTGAACGTCGAAACCTTCGTGCACGGCGTGCGCGAGCAGCGTCGTCGAGTCCAGCCCTCCGCTGAGCAGCAGGACCGCCCTGGACATCAGCCGCGAAGCGCCTGGTCGAAGTCTTCCTTCAGATCGTCGATGTGCTCGAGGCCGACCGAAACGCGAAGCAGGTTTTCCGGCGCGCGCGTCGCGGGCCCCTCCACCGAGGCACGATGCTCGACGAGGCTCTCCGTCCCGCCAAGGCTCGTCGCCTGGGTGAAGATGCGGAGCCGCCCGGCGATGGCGATCGATTGCTGGCGATCCTTGCCGGCCTGCACCGAGAGCATTCCGCCAAAGCCAGACATCTGACGGACGGCGACGGCATGGGCCGAATGGGACTCGAGTCCGGGATAGTGGACCCGCTCGACGCACGGATGCGCTTCCAGAAACTGAGCCAACGCTGCGGCGCTGGCGTTCTGTGCGCGCACACGCACGGGCAGCGTCCGCACGCCGCGCAGAATGAGCCAGCACTCGAACGGCGAGGGCACTGCCCCGCCTGTGGTCTGCACCGCGCTGATCCGCTCGAGCAGCTCGCCGCGCTCGCGCAGGATGAGCGCTCCGCTCAGCACGTCGCTGTGTCCCCCGAGATATTTGGTCGACGAGTGCATGGACACGTCGGCGCCCAGCTCGAACGGGCGCTGCAGCACCGGCGTGCCCCACGTGTTGTCGACCGCGCAAACCGCGCCGCCGCTGTGCGCGATCTCGGCGACGGCGGCGATGTCGGTGACGCGGAGCAGAGGATTGGACGGCGTCTCGACCCACACCAGCTTCGTGTTCGGTCGCATCGCGCCCTTCACGGCGTCGAGATCGGTCATGTCGACCGTCGTCAGCTCGAGCCCCCACGGGCCGAACACGTCGCGCGCCAACTTGATCGTCCCGAAGTACGCGTCGTCCGGCACGATGACGTGGGAGCCCGAGCCGAGCACTTGCAGCAGCGTCATCGTGGCGGCAGACCCGGAAGAAAACGCGACAGCCGCGGCGCCCCCTTCGAGCTCGGCGAGACAGCGCTCGAGCGCTGCGCGATTGGGGTTCGTGTAGCGCGAATACACGAAACCGGCGCGGTAGCTGCCATCGGCTTCGCGCGCGAAGGTCGTGCTCAGGTGGATGGGCGGAGTCACGGCCGCGGTGGTGGGATCCACCTCGTGGCCGGCGTGAACGGCCAGTGTTTCGATACGCATAGCGCTTCGGCGAATCTCGTGTCGGGATGTCGGAGGGACGCTGGAACGTCTCGAAGCTCGACGGTCGGGTTGAGCGCCGCAATGGGAGGACGGGACGGGGCCGCGCAGCGGGGACTTGGTGTGCCGCGTACAGGGAGTGAATCATTCGTCCGGTCCCACTTCTTCAGTCCTCGACGGACAGGTACCCTCGTGACCCGGATCTCCCCTTTCCTGCGCGCCGCCGCGCTGGTCGCCACGCCCGCGGTGCTCGCGGCGCAGAATCCAAAAACCCAGCCCACGCGTCACGCGCCAACGCCGACCTCCGCGGCGATCACCGCCAACGATCTCACGACGCGGTTGTACATCTACGCCGCCGATTCGATGGAAGGCCGCGAGACCGGCACACGCGGACACATCCGCGCGACCAACTACATCGCGGCCCAGCTCGAGGCCCTCGGCCTCAAGCCGATGGGTGACAAAGGCACGTATTTCCAGAACGTGCCGGTGGTTCGCCGCGCACTCGATCCGAGCTCGACGATCACGGCGGAGAACGTCACGCTCCATGCCGGAACCGATTTCCTGGCGCAGGCGGGACGTGGCCGCGTCGTGGCGAACGCCTTCCCACTTGGACAGGTGATCTACGCCGGCACGTCGGGCGAAGCGACTCCTCTGCTCTCCGAGGAGCAGGCCCGCGGCAAAATCGTGCTGTATCGCGCGGCGACCGGTGGCCGCGGTGGTCGTGCCGGCGGTGGGGGCGGGGGAGGGCGCGGCGGATTCGGCCGCGGAGCGCAGATCACCGGCGCGGCGGCGGTGATCCCGATCGTCGATCAGATCAGTGCGCAGGCCGCGCAGAACTCGCTGCATCCGCGCGAGGGTCAGGTCGCGTTGAAGGGAGAGCCAACGGATTCGACGATCGCGGCTATCACGATGATCAGTGGTGCCGCCGCCGAGCAACTCCTGGGCGGCTCGCTCGACGGGATGGCGCGCGGCACGACGGGGAAGACGATCACGGGTGCCAGCATCTCGTTCATCGACGAAGAGCGGCCGGCCCGGAACGTCGTCGCCGCCTACGAAGGGCACGATCCCAGGCTCAAGAACGAGTGGGTGGCAATGGGCGCGCACAACGATCACGTCGGGTTCCGCGCCGCCGGCCCGGTGGACCACGACTCGCTGCACCTGTACGCGCGACTCGCGTACCCGATTCGCGAGCGCATCGCGCTGTACAACCTGGAGAATCACGTCTGCGGCGGGCGCCAGCAGACGAATTGCAGTGCGGCGACGCCCGGGCAGCAGGCGCATCTCGATTCATTGAACGCGCAGATCGCAGCGATCCACATCAACCTCGACAGCGTGCGCAAGGCCAACGGCGGCGTGCGTGCCGATTCGATCAACAACGGTGCGGATGACGACGGATCCGGCACGGTGACGCTCCTCGAGATCGCCGAGCGGTTCGCCAAGGACAAGCCGAACACGAAACGGTCGGTGCTGTTCGTGTGGCACGTCGCCGAGGAAAAAGGCCTGTGGGGATCACAGTACGTCACCGATCATCCGCCGGTGCCGCGCGACTCGATCGTGGCGCAGCTCAACATGGACATGGTCGGACGCGGGGCGGCGGGCGACTTGTTCGAGGGCGGACCGAACTACCTGCAGCTCGTCGGCGGGCGCCGCGTCTCGACGGAGCTCGGCGACATCGTCGAGGAGTTGAACAAGAAGCAGGCGACGCCGTTCAAGTTCGACTATCAGTTCGACGCCAACGGCCATCCGGAGAACATCTACTGCCGGAGCGACCACTTCAACTACGCGCGCTACGGCATCCCGATCGTGTTCGCAACCACGGGACTCCACGGCGACTATCACCAGGTGACGGACGAGCCGGAGTACATCGACTATCCGCACATGGCGAAGATCGGGAATTTCATGTACACGCTGGGCAGCTACGTGGCGAACATGGATCACCGGCCGAAGGTGGATCACGCGGTGGGGGATCCGAAGGCGCGTTGTCAGCAGTGACCGGGGAGATGTGAGAGGCGAGGGGCGAGCGGCGAGGTTGTCGGGCTCGCCCCTCGCGCTTTGTCGGCATCGCGCCCGCGAGGGCGAGACTAGCATCGAGGTTTCAGCATCGAGGCGTCAGACGTGGGACTCGGCTACGCGATCGCGGCGAGGTTATGACTCGCCGCGGTCGCTTTGAATGACCTTTTTGCGATAGGTGTAGATCATTTTGCGAATCTCGATCACTTCGGCCGTGTGGCGCTGCCAATCGTCGAGTGAGATGAGCTCGTAGTCGCGCGCCGATAACAAATGGTGCTCGGTTTCGTTCGCGGACTTGATCGACATGTCGAGGAAGCGCGCAAACTCCTTATTGGTCGCCGCGCCGCAGCCTTCGACGATGGTGGCCGCGATGCTCTCCGCAGCCCGAGTCAGCTGCGACCGCAAGTGCGAGTACTCCGGCGAGGGGAAGCAGTGCCCGAGTTTGTGCAGCGCGATGGCCAACGCGTGCGCCCGCCGCCAAGCGCGGATGTGTTTGAAGTCTTGCACGCCCGACTCTAGCCGAGGGCGCGGGGCGCGCCAGCATCAAACTGCCGCGCGACTGTTCGTTTGCTTTCCCACGTCCCGCGCCTCGATGCTGAAACCTCGATGCTGGTCTCGCCCTCACGGGTGCGATGCCAACTCGGGCGCCAGTAACTGCCCGAGTGCCTTACGCCGTTCGCCCGAGTGCTTTACGCCGTTCTAAGGCCACCCACCAACTGTCTGAGCTGCGTCGACCCCGCCAGCAGCACGTTCGACGCCGACGTCATCTGCTCGCACGCCGCGCTCTGCTCCTGCGTCGAGGCGTTCACCTGCTCGGCAGCCGCGGCATGGCTTTCGGCGGTCTTGGCGATCGATTCGAGGCTGCCCGCGGCGCTGGTGACCGCGGAAGCATTCGCCAGCGCGGCGTCGGCCACGCCGACCGCCGCCACGCGGGTGCGCTCGGCGGCATCGGTGATCGTGCGCAGCGCCCCGTCGATGTCACGCGACACGCGCTCGATCTCGCCGACGCGGCCGGCGCTCGCTTCCATGGCCCGCGCGCTCGTGGTGACGCGTGAGGTCACGACGCCGGTCATCTGCACGATGTCTTCGGCGGCGCGCTGCGACTGCTCGGCGAGCTTTCGCACCTCGTCGGCAACGACGGCGAAGCCGCGGCCGGCGTCGCCGGCGCGCGCTGCTTCGATCGCCGCGTTGAGGGCGAGCAGGTTCGTCTGATCGGCGATCTGACTCACCGACGCGACGAACTTGTTGATGTCGGTCACGGTGGCATTGAGCGCGCTGATCTCGCCGGCGGCGCGTTCGACGCTGTGCTTGATGTCGACGAGGATCGCGAGCGCGCGGTCGATCTCGATGCGCTTCGCCTGCGCCGCGCCTTCGATGCTGCGCGCCAGGTCGGTCACCTCGGACGAGCGCTCCTTCACGCCTTCGGCCGCCTCGCGAATCGCCTGCAGGGTGTCGTCGACACCGCGCAACTGCTGCACCTGTGAGTCGGCGCCGTGCGCCACTTCGGTCATTGCGCTGGCCATCTGGCTCGCCGACAACGAGATCTGCTCGGAGACCGACGCCAGATCGTGCGCGGAGCTCGACACCTCGTCGGCGGTGCGCGCCGCGATGCCGACGATGCGCGACAACGACTCGCCGGTCTGATTCATGGCCGACGCGAGAATGCTGAACTCACCGGGCATCTCGCTTTCGGCGCGGCTCGAGAGGTCGCCTTCGCTCAGGCGCTTGGCATGCTGCACGAGCACGTCGAGCGGCTCGCCGATGTGGCGCACGGTGTAGAACACGACGAGCACTCCGAGCACGACGGCCAGCCCGATGATCGCGATGAGCCAGGTCGACCGGCGTTCCGCTTCGGCGCTCAGGTCCGACTTGGCGCCGGCGAGTTTGTCCGCCTTGAGCTTGCCGAGTCGCGCGATGTCGTTGAGCAGGTCATCGATCGCGCCGCGCGTGCGCACGGTGACCCGCCGAGCTTCATCGACGCGGCCGAGGTCGACGAGCCGGTGCGCGAGCGCGTAGTCGATCTCCATCTCCGACAGCTTGCCGTCGATCGTCGCGACCGTCGCGACCTCGGCGGCGGTCTGGCCGGGACGATCGTTCATCAGCCGCTGAACCTCGTGCGCGGCCCAACCGTATCGGCGGAAAGTCAATTCGGCCGTGGTGTCGCGCGAATCGATGTAGCGCGCGCCGGCCTCCATGGTCTTGGCGACGTCCGCCGAGAGTTGGCTGGCGAGCTGCGCCTCGGCCTGCACTTCGGTGAGCGAGATCGCGATCGTCTCCGAGATCCCGGAGAACGATCGGCGCGCCACCATGCCGGCGAGGATGAGCAATGCGACGAGCGCACCAAAGCCCACCCAGAGCCGGCCGCGAATGGAATTCAGCTCGAATCGTTCGCGCAGAATCATTGCGTGCCCTCTACGCGAAGCGCGCCGTCGTGCACGCGCGTCATGACGATCCACTTGTTGATGGGATCACCATCGGGCCTGAACTCGATCAGGCCGGTCACGCCGCGATATCCGTTCCAGCCGGCGAGCGAGGCGAGGTAGTCACGAATCTTCTTACGGTCCGTGCCTACTTCCGCAATGGCATGGGCGAGGAGCTTCGTGGCGTCGTACGCCAGCGCCGCGTTTCCGTCGGGGGCCGAGTTGAACTTCTTGTTGTATGCGGCGACGAATGTCTGGACTTCGGGACGCGGATCCTGCGCGCTGAACGGCGCGCCGACGTAGGCGCCTTCGGCGAGCGGGCTCCACGCGACGGTTTGCCATCCGTCGCCGCCGACGAGGTCTACAGCGAGCTGCTGACGTCGGACTTCCTTGAGGAAGGAGAGGCCGGAGACGTCGGTGCCGGCGACGAACACGACGTCCGGCTTCTCGCGCTTGAACCACGTGACGTACGGTTCGAAGTTCTGCTGCGCGCCTTCGCCGATCGGGTCGACGCCGATCACGTCGCCAACGAACGCCTTGCGAAAATTGTCAGCCAGACCGCGCCCGTACGCGTTGTTCTCGTATAGCACGGCGGCACGCTTGCGTCCGAGCTTGTTCACGAACTGCGCGATGGTGATTGCGTTCGCGGAGTCGCTCGGGATGACGCGGAACGTCCATTCAGAGATGCCGGTCAGCGCGGGCGACGTGGCGGTGGTGGCGACTGCGGCCAAATTGCCGTCGTAGACGTGGGCGGCGGAGACCATCGCGCCGGAGTTGACGTGGCCGACGACCGCGACGATGCGCGGGTCGTCGACGAAGTCCTGGGCGATCGCGCTCGCGCGCACGCCGTTACCGGAATCGTCCGCGAATACGACTTCGAGTTGATGCTTCTTGGACCAGGCGGGGTCGGAATTGACCTCGTCGAGCGCGAGCTCGATCCCCTGCTTGTTGGCGAGTCCGTATGCCTGACTGAATGGACCGGCCGCGCCGAGCACCACGGTTCGTGTCGAACCGCGAGAGCACGCCGCCGCAACGATCAGGAACGCGAGCGCCTTGCGAAAACGCATCGACCAACCGGTGGAAAGAGTCCAATCCCGTGCCGTACGGCCGGGCACAGCGAAGACGACACATGAGACGGCCATGTAACAGCCGGCGGTGGCATCCAACCTGCCCTTTTGTACGCATCGGCAATGGGGCAGGAGCGCGCATGCGGGTGCTGGTGACTGGCGGAACGGGCGTCATTGGAGAGTCGACGGTGCGCGCGCTACACGCGCACGGCCACCAGGTGCGCGTGCTGTCGCGCCACGCCGGACGGGACGAGCGCTGGTGGCCGTCGGGCGTGGAAGGCTGGGCGGGGGACGTCTCGGACGAACAATCGATCCGCGGGAGCGCGGACGGATGTGACGTCGTGCTGCACATTGCCGGAATCGTCGACGAAGCGCCGCCGGATCGAACGTTTCAACGGGTCAACATCGACGGAACGCGGTACGTCGTGCTCGAAGCCGAGCGTGCCGCTGTGCGGAAAGTGATCTACGTCTCGTCGCTCGGCGCCGAACGTGGCACATCGGCATATCAGCGCTCGAAGTTCGTGGGCGAGGACGTCGTTCGCGCGTTCACCCGCGACTGGCTCGTGATCCGGCCCGGCGCGGTGTTCGGGCCGGGCGATGCGCACGCCTCGGTTCTGCTGCAGATGGTTCGGGCGCTACCGGCGATCCCGACCATCGGCGACGGCAATCAGCCGATTCAGCCGATCTGGCATGAGGACCTTGCCGAGGTGCTCGTCATGGCCACGGAGCGCGACGATCTGCGCTGTCGGACGTTGGAGATCGCGGGCGCAGAGCGCACGTCGCAGAATGATCTCGTGCGTCGTTTCCGCGAGGTGACGGGTCGGCCCGCGATGCAGCTACCGCTGCCGGAGCTCGTGGCGTCGTGGGGCATGCGGGCGCTCGAGACCGTTGGCGTCGAGCTGCCGTTCAACGAACAACAATTACTGATGTTGCAGGAAGGCAGCGTGCTCCAGCCCGGAACGCCGAACTCGCTGATCGCCGTGTTCGGACTCACGCCAACTCCGCTCGACGAGATGGTGCGCCGGTTGACCGCCGAGCAGCCGGAGCAACTGCCGTCGGAGGGAGTGGGCGCGCTGACGCGCAAGCGATTCTGGATCGACATTCGCGGCGGCGCCTTCGACGCGGACGGGCTGTTCGCGTACGTGCGGGGCCATCTTCCCGAGCTGCTCAGGCCGATGATCGACGTGAAGGACGCGGACGGCGGCGGGCTCGTCGAAGAGGGAGACACGTTGACGCTCGAGATTCCGGTTCGCGGCGAGTTCCAGGTGCGGGTCGCCGAAGTGATGGACCGTCGTCTGACGCTGCTCACCGTCGCCGGCCACCCGATCGCCGGCGCCGTGCGCTTTCTGGTCGAGCCGCGCGACGACGCGATTCGGTTCGAGATCCAGGTGTACGACCGCGCGGCGACGGTCATCGATCAGGTCATGATGCGTACCGTCGGCGAGTGGCTGCAACGACGCGCGTGGGTCGCCATGGCGGAGCGCGTCGCGCGGGCGTCGGCCGGCAGCGCGGGGGACGTGCAGTCGTCGAGCGAGGAACTGACCGACCGCGAGCTGGAGCTCGTCGACGAATGGGCGTCGACGCTCAGCGCTCAACTATCGCGGAACGCGACGTCGAGCGGCCGCGACTGACAATGCTCGCCGCAACCGAGCCGATATCGGTTGCGCGCGAACCAGCGGTAGAAGCGATCGGCGATCGTGCGAACGAAGGGGATCTTGAAGATCCACGAAACGAGTCGGCCCTTCGGGAGTACGCGCAGCAACTGCTCGATCGCCGCCGCTCCCTGCCAGGTGTGCCCGTTGGGGCCGACGAGCTGCAGCGCCTCGGCGTAGGCGTGCGGCGGAATCCACGGAAAGCGCGCCATGACGCCCGGCGCCTGCGATGATACGACTTCGACCTGGTCGTTGTGGTCCCACTTGCGCAGCACGTTCGCGAGCCGCGTGCAGACTTTGCACGTCCCGTCGTATACGCAGGTGTAGGGACGACCGAGTCCACGACTCGCTTCCTGTCCCGCGATGGTGAAGCTGACGACGGGAATCGTCTTCATGGGCGCGCGGCCGCGGCGTGCGACTCCGCGTCGTGCGTGTGCTCGAGCGGCGCCGCCGGCTCCGCCGTCCCATCGATGTCGATGACGGGCGGATGCTCGAAGGTCGCGTGGATCGTGCACATCGTGGCGACGCGTCGTGCCGCCTCCAGCCGGCGAGCCGGAAGCGATGGCCAGTTGAAACGCAGCTCGTAGCGATCGATCCGCCGCGGATCTTCCGCGAACGTCCACGCGACCTCGAGTGTGAGGTCGTTCGCCGAGATGCCCGCATGCTCGGCCCACGCATACATCACGGAGAACGTACAATAGGCGAGTCCGCTCGCGACCATGTGAAACGGCGAGTAGCTCTGCTCGGCAGTCGGCGCCTCGATGGTCATGGGGCCCGCGATCGGCTCGAGGCGGATCGATTCTTCGGAAAGCAGCGTGATCTTCACGGGGACTCCTGGTCGCGATCACGAAATGCAAAGGGTACGCCCACAGCAACTACGGCGATGACGCAAGCTCGCCGTCGCTCGTACAGCTTCACGTGAGTGATGTCGGACGACTGAGCGCGACCGTGCCGTCACTCAACTGTGCCGAGCGGCTGCTGTTGTGTCAGGCAGTGGAGGGTACCGAGGCCCCATACCAGGTCGACGGCATGGATCCCGACGACGTGACGGCCGGGGAAGAGCTGGGCCAAGGTGTTGAGTGCGACGCGATCGTTTCGGTCATTGAACGTCGGCACGATCACGATGCCGTTGGCGATGTAGAAATTGGCGTAGCTGGCGGGCAGTCGCTCGCCGTTCATCTCCACGGGGCGCGGGTACGGCAGCTTCACGATGCGAAACGCGTCTCGCTCGCCGGCCGCGAGCTCGAGCCGCTCGAGATTGTCCACCGACCGGCGGTGGTTCTCGTCCGTGGGATCGTCCTCGTACGCCAGGACGATGACGCCGGGCGCCACGAAGCGCGCGATGTCGTCGATGTGACCGTGCGTGTCGTCACCGACGCAGCCTTCACCGAGCCAGATGGTCTGCCGAACGCCGAGCGCGTCGTGAAAGAGACGTTCGTACTCCGTACGGCCCATCCCGGGATTGCGCACTTGCAGATCCGAGAGGAGGCACTCCTCCGTCACGAGGAGCGTGCCCGCGCCGTCGGTCTCGATCGCGCCGCCCTCGAGTACGACGCGCTCCCCGGAATCCGGCCGCTTGGGCTCGATGCGTCGGAGTCCAGTGATTCGGGCGACGGCTTCGCCGACGTGGACGTCGTTGGAATGATCCGGGTACTTGGCCCAGGCGTTGAAGCGCCAGTTCATCAGCGCCACGCGGCCACGATCGTCGACCACTCCGGTCGGCCCCGAGTCGCGAAGCCACACGCGATCGGTCGCCACGACGTGCAGGTTCACGTTTCCGCGCACGCCGTGAGCGTCGAGATGACGCCGAGCGAGGTCGCGCGCGTCCGCGTCGTTGCACAGGATCTCCACGCGCTCGTGCTCGTGGAGCACGCGCGCGATCTCGGCGTACACCCATGGGATCGGCTCGAGCTTCCCCGGCCAATCCGGTTCGTGGTGCGGCCACGCGATCCACGTGGCGGCATGCGGCTCCCACTCGGCGGGGAAGCGATAGCTCACGTGATACTATATCCTTGTAATTAAGGATTACTAAGCGCCGAGGTAGCGGCTGAGAATCGGAGCGTAGGCATCGATGCGGCGGTCGCGCAGGAACGGCCAGTTGCGCCGGGTGTCCTCGATCAGCTTCGGGTCGCACGTAGCGGTGAGGATTGCCGGGTCGGTGCCGGCGTCGGCCAGAATGCGGCCGAACGGATCGGCGATGAACGAGTTGCCGAAGAACTCGATGCCGTCCGTGCCGGGCTCGTCCTCGTGGCCCACGCGGTTGGGCGATGCCACGAACACGCCGTTGGCGATGGCATGCGCGCGCTGCATCGTGCGCCAGGCGTCGACCTGCGCCTGGCCGAACTCCGCCTTCTCCGACGGGTGCCAGCCGATCGCCGTGGGATAGAACAGAATGTCCGCGCCGAGCAGCGATGTGATGCGCGCCGCCTCGGGGTACCACTGGTCCCAGCAGATCAGCACGCCGATGTTCGCGAACCGCGTCTTCCACACGCGAAAGCCGCTCGCCTGCCTGGCGACTCCTCCGATCGTGTCGATGCGATCGTCGGTCGCCGCGTCGCCCGGCGTGAAGTAGTACTTCTCGTAGAAGAGCGGGTCGTCGGGGATGTGCATCTTGCGATACACGCCGAGCAGCGATCCGTCGGCGTCGATGATCGCCGCGGAGTTGCGGTAGACGCCGGGCGCCTGGCGCTCGAACAGGGGTACGATGAGGACGACGCCGAGGTCCTGTGCGACCATCTGCATGCGATCGGTGGTGGGACCCGGGATCGTCTCGGCCAGGTCGAAGCGCTCGCATCGCTGCGACTGGCAGAAATACGGCGCGTTGAACAGCTCCTTGAGGCAAACGATCTGCGCGCCGCGATCCGCAGCCTCGCGGATGCGTTCGATGCTCGCCGCGACCGTGGCGGCAGCGTCGTCGCTCGCGGCGTCCTGGATGATGCCGACGGTAAAGGGCGGGGGCGCGGTCATGCGGGAAAACCTAACCGCTCAGCGAACGATCGTACCGATCACCACGTCGTTCACGTTGGTGCCGGTATCGCGCCGCGGAACCAGCGCGTGGGCGACGCGGAGCGCGGCGTTTGAGCGATGCTCGGCGAGCGCGTGTGCCGGATTGACACCGGCGTCGGCGATCAGCGGCCACGTTTCCGCATCGACGATCGCGCCCGCGGCGTCAGTGGCGCCGTCGCGCCCGTCGGTGCCAGCAGCGAGCAGCGCGATGCCCGATGCTCCATCGCCTGCCTGCCGAAGAACGCGCGATGCGGCGAGCGCGAGCTCCTGGCATCGTCCGCCGCCGGCCGTCGTCGCGGAGGAACCTGTGAGCGTGACCGTCGGCTCGCCGCCCCAGATGACGCAGGCGCCGGCGTCGCCGCCGCGAGCGCGCCGCGCGATCAGGTCGCGCGCGATGGATTCGCCCAGTCGCGCCGCCTCACCCTTCATCCACTCCGGAACGACTTCGGTCTCGAGGCCGCGCGCTCGCGCCGCATTGGCGGCACCTTGCCGCGCGACGGAGTTGTTGCCGATCACACTCACCGTGATATGCGCAAACGCCGGGTGCCCTTTCGCCGGCGTCTCGGGAATCGTGCGTCGCGACACCGCGGTCAGATACTCCCGCTGCGAGCGGGGGATGCGTGAGAGGAGGTTGCTCCGCTGCAGGATGTCCATGATTTCCTGCACTGTCGTCGAATCCGGCACGCACGGGCCCGACCCGATGACTCGCGGGTCGTCGCCCTCGACGTCGGACATCGCGAGGCAGTGCGTAGCGGCTGGCGCGAGCGCCAGGGCGAGGCGACCGGCGCTCCACTGCGAGAAGCGCTTGCGCACCGTGTTCATGTCGGCGATGTCGAGGCCCGATCCAAGCAGCAGTTCGTGAAGCGCGATATAGTCGGCTTCCGGGATTCCGCGCACGGGCGCGCCGATCAGGCTCGAGGCGCCGCCGGACAGCAATACCAGCGCGACGTCGGTGCTGCGTCGTCCGGAGGCGACCTCGCCGACCTTGCTCGCCGCCTCGAAGGAGTTGCGGCCCGGGATCGGATGATCGCCGCGCAGGTTGATCAGCGTCGGGTATGGCGATGGGGCGTCATCCGGTGCGACGACGAGGCCTCCGACGATCGAGCTCATCGACCGCAGCGCGGCCTGTACCGCGGCCGCGGCCATCGGGCGCGCCGCCTTGCCGATGGCAAATATCCAGATGCGACGCGAGCGATCGAGGTTCAACTCGTCGATCGCCCGCGTCGTCGCGGGTCCGGGCGCCGCCGCGGCGACGGCACCGTCATACAACTCCAACAACAGCTCTGGACCGACCCGCACCGGCGAAACGACGATCCCCTCGTTAATGCGACGAACCCGCTGGCTTCAGCGTGGCCGCCACGAGTTTGGCCAGATCCGTATAGGAGTCCGCGGCGAGAACGTTGAAGCGCATCATACGGCCGGTGATATGCCCATCTGGTCCCACGACGAACACATTGCGCGTGTCGAATTTGCTATCGGCGGAGCCGTACAGCTTTGCGACTGTCTGATCGGGATCGCTGGCGAACAGATTCGGAAATCCGGACTCGCGCGCCCAGTTGGCCTGCGTGGTATCGGCGTCGACGCTGATGCCGATCACGGCAACCTTTTTCCCGTTGTTGAAGAGCGTGGCGTACTGATCACGGTACGCCTCCATTTGAACCGTTCAGCCACGTGTTCGCGCTTTTGGAAAGAACGCGAGTACCACCGTTTGACCCCGGTAGTCGCCGAGTTTGACCGGCGCCGCCAGCACGCCGTAGCGCGTTGCGCCCGGAAGAGTGAACTCCGGCGCCATTTGGCCGACATCCGGCGCGGTCGCGGCCGTACCGGCAGTCGCGGCCTGCGGCTGCTGGGCCGCTACCGGCGCACCCGCGACGACGAGCGCCGCCAACGAAACCCAACCTCGACTGCGCATCGACAACTTGCTCATGCAGACACTCTTTCGGTTGAGGAGATCGCAAAAAGATAGGCAGGTCCGGCGGCGTCGCAAACGCCGAAGTCCTGAGCGGCGGACGCATCCACGAATGAGGACACTGGCGGTCACTTAAATGGACGGCTGGGACCGTAAAACGGACGCTCTGGCACTTAATGGCTGGAACGGCACATGCCAAACACTGATGGCGAACGCTATGACCACCCACGACGGAGATTGCGATGCGCACGACAAAATTAATGCTTCTCGTTCCGGCGGCGATGATCGCGGCCGCGTGCGGACGGAACAGCACGCCCGCCGTCGACGACGCGCTCAAGAACGATCTGGCGCTGGCGTCGCAGGCTCAGGCGTACAATCCGCAGCAGTTCGTCTCGCCGACGGAGGCGGGGTACGCGGCTTCGCCATACGGGTACAACCCGCAGGCCATGCAGACGGTAGCGCGGCAGCCGGTGTACACGGCGCCTGTGCGGCGCACGTCCACGGCTCGTCGCTCGAGCAGCGGCGGGTACTACCCGGCGCCGGCACCCACGCGCACGATCAAGCACACAACGCGTGACGCCGCGATTGGCGCGGCGGCGGGGGCCATCCTCGGCGCCACGACGAGCCGCGACAAGGTCAAGGGCGGTTTGATCGGCGCGGCGGTCGGCGGAATCCTGGGCGGCGTGATCGGCAACAACGTCGACATCCAGCACAAGTCGGGCTGGTAACCGCTGACGGCTGACCGAAGCACGAACGGGGTGGCGCGAATCGCGCCACCCCGTTTTGCGTTTGCGAATCTGAACTACCGTCCGCTCACCAGCTGCCGGAGCACGTAGTGCAGAATCCCGCCGTTCTTGTAGTATCTCATCTCTTCCGGAGTGTCGATTCGCGCGACGGCCTTGAACTCTTTTACGCCGCCGTCGCGATCGGTCGCTCGAACGGTGAGCGTCGTCTTGGGCCGCAGCTTGTCATCCAGCCCAAGCACGTCGAATGTCTCGAAGCCGGTGAGTCCGAGTGACTGACGCGTGTCGCCGTTCGTGAGCTCCAGCGGCAGCACGCCCATGCCCACGAGATTCGATCGGTGGATGCGCTCGAACGACTCGGCGATCACCGCGCGCACGCCGAGCAACACCGTACCCTTGGCCGCCCAGTCGCGCGACGAGCCGGTGCCGTACTCCTTGCCGGCGACGATGACGAGCGGCGTGCCGCGCTCCTGGTACGCCATCGCCACGTCGTAGATCGACTGCGGCGCGCCGCCCGGCTCCATTGTCGTCAGTCCGCCTTCCGTTCCGGGAACGAGCTCGTTCCGCAGGCGGATGTTGGCGAACGTGCCGCGCATCATGACTTCGTGGTTGCCGCGGCGCGCGCCATACGAGTTGAAGTCCTTCTTCTCGACGCCGTGCGCGAGCAGCCATTTCCCGGCGGGACTCGATGCGGGAATGCTGCCCGCCGGCGAGATGTGATCCGTCGTGATCGAGTCGCCGAGCAAGGCGAGCGCGCGCGCACCGGTGATCGGGCGGATCCCCGGCGCGTCCATCGTCATGCCCTCGAAGTAGGGCGGGTTCTTCACGTACGTCGAATCGTCCGGCCAGTCGTAGGTCTCTCCGCCCGGAACGTCGAGCGATTGCCACTGCGCGTCGCCCTTGAAGACATCAGCGTACTCGCGCTTGAAGAAGTCGCTCTTCACGCTGCGAGTGATCTCGTCCTGCACTTCCTGCGGCGTCGGCCAGATGTCGCGCAGGAACACGGGACCATCCTTGCCGATTCCGAGGGGCTCGCGCGTGAGGTCGAGATCCATGCGGCCGGCGAGCGCGTACGCCACGACGAGCGGCGGCGAGGCGAGGTAGTTGAACCGGGTGAGCGGATTCACGCGCCCCTCGAAGTTTCGATTGCCCGACAGCACGGCCGCCGTCACCAGCTTGTTGCTCTCGATCGCGTTGGCGATCGGCTCCGGCAGCGGACCCGAGTTCCCGATGCAGGTCGTGCAGCCGTAACCCACGAGCTGGAATCCAAGCTGGTCGAGGTATTCCTGCACGCCCGCCTGGCGGAAGTAATCCGTCACGACCTTGGAACCCGGGGCGAGCGAGGTCTTCACCCACGGCTTTCGCTGCAGGCCCTTCTTCACCGCGTTTCGCGCGAGCAGCCCTGCCGCGAGCATGACCGATGGATTGGACGTGTTCGTGCAGCTCGTGATCGCCGCGATCACGACGGCGCCGTGGCGCAGCGTGAACGTCTGGCCGTTGTACTCGACCTTGGCGCCTTCGTCCGCCACGTGCTCGCCATTCTCCACGAGCACCGCGCTGGGCGCGAGTTGCGGCTCGCCTGAAACCTGCCGCGCCTTCTTGAGCTCCGCCGCGGCGGCTGGCGTGCCGAGCTTGGCGAGGTCGGCCTCGAGCGCTTCACGGTACATCCCCTTCGCTCTGGCGAGCGGCACGCGATCCTGCGGGCGCTTCGGCCCGGCCAGACTCGGCTCGACCGTGCCGAGATCCAACTCGAGCGTGTCCGTGAAGTCCGGGTCGGGCGTTTCGTCGGTGCGGTAAAGGCCCTGCTCCCTGGTGTACGCCTCGACGAGCTTCACGTGATGCTCACTCCGTCCGGTGAGGCGCAGGTACTTGAGCGTTTCGGCATCACATGGGAAGAAGCCCATCGTCGCGCCGTACTCGGGCGCCATGTTCGCGATCGTCGCGCGATCAGCGAGAGGCAGCGAGCTGAGGCCCGTTCCGTAAAACTCGACGAACTTGCCCACGACTTTCTTCTTGCGAAGCATCTCGGTGACGGTCAGCACGAGATCGGTCGCCGTGGCGCCGGCCGGCAGCTTGCCGTGCAGCTTGAACCCGACGACTTCCGGGATCAGCATCGACACGGGCTGGCCGAGCATCGCCGCCTCCGCCTCGATGCCGCCGACGCCCCAGCCGAGCACGCCGAGACCGTTGATCATCGTCGTGTGCGAGTCCGTGCCGACGAGGGAGTCGGGATAGGCGAGCGTCTCGCCGTTTTCCTCCGACACGAATACCGTCTTGCCGAGGTACTCGAGGTTCACCTGGTGACAGATGCCGGTGCCGGGCGGCACGACGCGGAAATTCTTGAATGCGTCCTGTCCCCAGCGCAGGAACACGTAGCGCTCCTTGTTCCGCTCGAACTCCAGCTCGGTGTTGATCAGGAACGCGGCCTGCGAGCCGTACTCGTCCACCTGCACGGAGTGATCGATCACGAGATCGACCGGCTGTAGCGGGTTGATCCGCTGCGGGTTGCCGCCGAGCGCGGCGATCGCGTCACGCATCGCCGCGAGATCGACGACGGCGGGCACGCCGGTAAAGTCCTGCAATAGGACGCGGCTGGTGCGAAACGCGATTTCCTTCTCAGCGCCCGACCGCACGTCCCACTTGGCGAGCGTGAGAATGTCGTCGTGCTTGACGAAGGCGTCGTCCTCGTTCCGCAGGAGGTTCTCCAGCAGGATCTTGAGGCTGAAGGGGAGTCGCGAGGCGCGATTGCCCGAGGCGGCGTCGAGGGCGGCGAGGCGGAAGACCGTGTACTGCTTGCCGTCGACGCTCAGCGTCGCACGGCTGCCAAAGGAGTTCTTGCTTGTCATGGGAGTGTCTCGATGCGGCGCAACGGCCGAGCGAGGTGACTGCCTGAGCCACTGGCGGACGCGCGGCGTCCGTCAGGCTAATGGAGAATGTAACAGCGCCGCGTGGCGTGGTGCGGCAATGGGCTGTGAAGAGCTGAACCATATGAGTCCGCGTTGGGTGTCGCGGCTGCTCGTGCCTTGACTCCGGGAACTATGTGGCCTTTCTTTGGCTTCGGCATTCATATGACCAACCCGTCCTCCGCACTCGCCGCCGTCTCCGGACAACTCGCCGCCGCACGCGTTCGCGCGTGCGCGATGGTGTGTTGTTGTGGCGCGATGAACGTGCGCTGTTGTGCCAGCGCGTGTTTCGACACTCACTGGCGGCCGGGGACGAGGCTCGCGCCATAGCATCTGGCGCTTGTACATCCGAAAAGAACGATCATCCGGCCGCTCGCTCGAGCGGCCGTTCTGTTTTTCGTCACATCGATTCCTCGCCATCCACACCCTCTACCGGAGAACGACCACATGACCACGAGCATCGCGGAGACCACCGACTCGGCCATTGTCTCGAAGCAGTACGCCCATCCGGAAGCGCTCGTCACCACGAACTGGCTGGCCGGCCACCTCGATGATCCGAACATCCGCATCATCGAGAGCGACGAAGA
>DATISA010000316.1:0-1521 GCA_035469245.1 Gemmatimonadaceae bacterium | reverse complement strand
CCAGTCACGGCAGCCGAGCACTCGATACGCCCGCAGCACCACGTCCTCGATCGCCGCCTTGAGCCGGTGATCGATCCGCGCCGGGCAGTCGAAGATGTCGAGCGGTTCGTCCGGCGTGTCCCAGACCCACTTGGCCTCGTATCCGTAGATCGGCAGCGCGCCCTCCGGCAACGACTCGAAGTTGAACCCGACGATGGGCAGCACGCGTGCGTTCGCGCCGTTGCCCAGCACACCGCAGGTGAATTCCGCGCCGGGGAGAAAGGTTTCTGCGATGACCGGCTGCTCGTACGTGGCAAGGAGGAACCGCGCCTGCGCGTCGAGCTCGTCGCGGTCGCGGACGAAATTCCGCTCGGTGATTCCCTTGGACGATCCTTCGTGGACCGGCTTGAGGAAAAGCGGAAACTCGAGCGCGCCGAGCGACCGACCCGGGCGAGCAAGGCGCCTGTCACCACGAGCGCTCCGTGTCCGGCTCGCACCGCGAGTTCGCCGCAGTGCGTTTTCCAGCGATGCCTCGTCATCGATCACCACGTACGGCGCGTTGGCGATCCCGTGCACGCTGAGCATGTCCTTGGCGCGCGCCTTGTGGAGGCAGAGCGAGAGCGTGTACGGATCGCTGCCGGAGTACGGAACGCCAAAAAATTCGCAAATTGCCGGAACGTGCGCCTCGCGATTGGTCCCGTTGAGACCTTCGGCGATGTTGAAGACGATGTCGGGGCGTTCGCTGCGAAGGCGGGCGGGCAGCTCTTCGGTGGCTTCGATCCGGATCACGTCGCCCAGGGCGGAGAGGGCGGAGGCGACGGCGTCGATCGTTCCCGCGGAGTCCCACTCCGCGTACACGTCGCTGCTTTTACTGGGAGGCTCTTCCTCCGGGCCAAGCTCCGATCTCGCACCGCTCGGAAGCCTGCCCGCCGTCGTTTCCGGTTTTTGATTGTACGCGAACCCGATGCGCGTCATCCCGTCTCTGGTAATCGTCTGCGGCGATGGTGCCGCCAGAATCGCGAGCTGCGAGAAGTGCGTCGTGTGTTCCGTGTGCCGGCGCGAGGCGCAAGAGAAATGCCAACCACGCTCGACGCGCAAAATACGAACGCGGTTTTTGTCGCGCAATGATTTTCTTTCTCGACGGCGACGCACGCGAGGTTCTCGCGTCGTCGCGGCGCTCGTCAGACCTTGTGGTACCCGACGCGCGCCGCCTCGCGACGATCCTCCGCCATGTAGATCTCGAAATCCGAGAAGAATCCCGGCGCCTCGCGCTGGAAGAGACGGAGGAGCGCCACCGCCAGACGGCGTATCTCCAGCTCCGCGCCCTCGCTCGAGCGAAGCTCGAGCATCGTGCGCCACGCGCGCGCGTTCCCGGTCACGACGATCTTCGTCTCCGTCGCATTGGGCAGCACGGCGCGCGCCGCCTCACGCGCCATCTTGCGGCGGTGAATCTTGTCCGGGACCCAGCCGTAGCGCTCCATCAACCGTCCCACCAACTCGACATAGAGCGTCTGCGCCGATTCGACCTGCGCCTTCCACGCC
>DATISA010000315.1:0-1949 GCA_035469245.1 Gemmatimonadaceae bacterium | reverse complement strand
CCCAACATGGGATTGGTTTCGCGCAAAGATTCCACAATGCGGGCCAGGTCGTGGCGCCCCATGCCCAAAGTTCGCGCCAGGAGCTTCGACTCTTCACCACCGTGAGGCAGGAATTCGTGCAGCGGCGGGTCGAGCAGCCGGATCGTCACCGGCAGCCCCCGCATCGCGTCGAAGATCCCCTCGAAGTCGGTCCGCTGCATCGGCAGCAGCTTGGCGAGGGCGCGGCGCCGTCCGGCTTCGTCGCGGGCGACGATCATCTCGCGCATCGCGGTGATGCGGTCGCCCTCGAAGAACATGTGCTCCGTGCGGCACAACCCGATACCCTCGGCGCCAAAGCCGCGGGCGATGCGGGCATCGTGCGGCGTGTCGGCGTTGGCTCGCACCTTGAGACGGCGCACCTCGTCGGCCCATCCGAGCAGCCGCTCGAACGACTGATACATCGGCGCCGATCGCGGATCGAGTGTGCCGCGCACCACCTGCACGATCTCGCTCGGGGTCGTTGGAAGATCGCCGCTGTAGACCCGGCCGGTCGCCCCGTCGAGGGTGATCCAGTCCCCCTCGTCGATCGTCGTGTCGCCAACGCGCAAGCGGCGATGCTCGAGGTCGACGTTGATCGCCGTGCATCCGACGATCGCGCATTTGCCCATTCCCCGCGCCACGACCGCGGCATGGCTCGTCATGCCGCCCCGCGCCGTGAGCACGGCACGCGCCGCCACGATCCCATGGAAATCTTCGGGTGTCGTCTCGTCACGAACGAGAATCACACGCTGTCCGGCGGCTGCGCGCTCCTCGGCCACGTCGGGATTGAATACGACCACGCCGCTCTCCGCGCCCGGGCTCGCGGGAAGGCCCGTGCAGAGCGGCGTCGCGCGCACGTCGGAGGCGATGACGGGATGCAGGAGCTGATCGAGCTGCTCCGGCGCGACGCGCTGTACGGCCGCGCGCGTGTCGAGCCAGCCGTCGTCGACCATGTCCGTCGCGATCCGGACCGCCGCCGCCGCGGTACGCTTTCCGGTTCGCGTCTGCAGGAGGTACAACTTCCCGCGTTCCACGGTGAACTCGATGTCCTGCATCTCGCAGAAATGGCGCTCGAGGCGGCGCTGGGTTTCGAGCAACTCGGCATAGGGCTGCGGCAGCCGGTTCGCCATCTCCTCGATGCGGAGCGGCGTGCGGATGCCGGCAACCACATCCTCGCCCTGGGCGTTGATCAGAAACTCGCCGTAGAACTTCTCTTCGCCCGTCGACGGGTTGCGGGTGAAGGCAACGCCGGTGCCCGAATCTTCACCCAGGTTTCCGAACACCATCGAGACCACATTGACGGCGGTGCCGAGATCGTCGGAGATGCGGTTCACCTTGCGGTAGTCGGCCGCTTTCTTGAGCGTCCACGAGCGCCAGACGGCCTCGATGGCACCCCAGAGCTGCGTCTCCGGCTCGGCGGGGAAGTCGCGCTGGGTTCGCGTCCGGACGAGGGTCTTGTATTCGTCGACGAGGCGGCGCAGCGACTCCGCGTCGAGCTCCGCATCGGTCGACACGCCTGTCGCCATGCGCTTGGCGGCGAGCAGTTGCTCGAACTGCGCCGAGGCGACGCCGAGGACGACGTCGCCATACATCTGGATGAATCGCCGGTACGAGTCGTAGGCGAATCGCGGATCGCCGCTCGCGTCGGCGAGTCCCTCTACGGAGCGATCGTTCAGGCCCAGGTTGAGGATCGTCTCCATCATACCGGGCATGGACACGGGCGCGCCCGACCGCACCGAGACGAGCAGCGGATTGCGTTCATCGCCGAAGCGCTTGCCCGTGGTCTGCTCGAGGCGCTGTAGCCCGTCCGCGACTTCGGCGCGCAGCCGATCGGGGAGGGTGCCGTCGCGCAGGTACTCGATGCACGCCGCACAGGCAATCGTGAAGCCAGGCGGCACGGGGACACCGAGGTTCGTCATCTCGGCGAGGTT
>DATISA010000314.1:0-2493 GCA_035469245.1 Gemmatimonadaceae bacterium | reverse complement strand
TCATGGGCGTGCCACGTGAATTCGCCCTTCACTTTGGCGATCTTGACGTATTGGTCGTTGACCCGCGCGATCACTTTCGGCGACCAGTACTCGGTCACACGATCGAACTGTGCTTCGATGTCGGTTGGTGCGAGCATGGTTGGTCCTGGTGCCGGAGGAGCATGCGCCACGAATGGCGAAGTCTAGTGATACTCACGGATTTGGGGTCACAGGCGCCCTGATGCGTGACGGCTGACAGCCACGGCCACCGCCACGGCAACTGCCACGACAACGGCAACTGCTTTTGGAAACGGATTGACGCGGATGGGACGGACCCGAACGGATCGCTCCTCGCGCTGAGCACGCGCCCGCATCGCCACGCGCCCGGACGAACTTTTCTTGGGTAAGGCCGCTCGGGCGGCTTGCGGTGGCTGACCGAGCGGCGGTTTCAATCAAAGCCCCTTCACGGCGCGTTGTGAGACGCCAGCGTCGCGCCACCAGGTTCGATTTATTCAATTCGTCAGATCCGCGTCCCAATTGTTCCAACTCTATCAGCCGAACCGAGCCCTCCCTCCCCGACAGCCTCTCGCCGGCGCTGATGCGGCGCATCGGACTGATCGAGATCGAACCCCGCCATCCCTGCGGCAGCCCCGGCGACCCCACACCTCGTGCATCTGTCGTGCAAAGTTGAAAATCAGTCGTGATCCGCGGACCTTTGTCGGGAAGCTACCTGATCTCCACGCGCCCATGTCGACCTTCGATGACCGCCACGAGTGCCGGGCGCAAACATTCGCGAACGAAAATCTGAATCCCCAGAGTCTCGAACATCCGCCGAACTGTAGGCGCGTCGGGATGTTCCGCGCGAAGCTCGACGAGCGTCGCGCCCTTGGCAGCCGAACGCGCCGGATGTGGCGATTGTCCCCAGTCGATGAAGAACGGCACGACGCCCGCGGCGACGACGTGCCCCGGATCCGTGAAGCGCCACGACAACTCGACGCCGTCGGGCTGCCGGCGACTTCCCGCCCGCACGTCCCCAAGCGGGACGCCTTGCTGAAGCGCACGATCGTGCACCGCATCGACGTCGCTCGTCTTCGCCGCCCACGCGACCAACCGAGACGTCGTCAACCTGTCGATCGCGAACCACCGCTCGGATGGCGGCGGTGGCTGATCCGGGTCCGGCGCGATGACCTCGAGGTAAGTGTCGTCGCCAAGAGCGAGGAGTGCGTTCCGCGTACCGCGTCCAGGATGTCGACCTCCATCCGTCGCGCGGACGCCGAGCAGGCTTTCGAGTTCTCTTATGCCACGATCGAGGTCGACGGTGGCGTAGACCAGGTGATCGACGGACGAGGAAATCAGCGTGGGCAGTTGCTGCGCCATGTCTCAGCCGGCAGGAGTGTGACAGTTCGAGGCCGTTCGTTACAGCGACTCACCCAGCCGCCGAATGCCTTCGCGAATCTCGCGCTCGGTCGTTCGCGAGTAGCCCAAAATGAAGCCGGGGCGCGACGGCCGCCGCTGAAAGTATCGCGACATACCGTAGACTCGCACGCCGCGCGACGCCGCGTCCACGATCAAGGCATCTTCGTCGATCCGCCGCTGGGGCCACAATGCCACGTGGGCGCCGGCACCGTCGCCCGTCACTTCGACCCGGCCGCCAAGGTGAGTCTCGATCGCATCGAGCAGCGCGGCGCGACGAGCGGAATTCCGTCGCCGCACCCGGCGCAGGTATCGTTCGTACAAGCCGCTCGATATGAATTCCGCCAACGCCTGCTGCTCGAGCGTCGCGGTCTGGCGGTCGGCGAGCCACTTGGCGCTGGTGAACGCGGGGACCAATTGCGTGGGCGCGATCAGGTAGCCGATTCGCAGCGATGGAAAGACCGTCCGTGAGAACGTTCCGATGTAGACGACCCGTCCCTCGCGGTCGAGCCCCTGCAACGATTCGACCGGCCGGCCTTCGTAGCGAAACTCGCCGTCGTAGTCGTCCTCGACGATGACGGCGTTCTCACGCTTTGCCCACTCCAGCAGCGCGAGGCGCCGCGCCAGCGGCAGAATGGCTCCAGTCGGGAATTGGTGCGACGGCGTGACGAATGCGATCCGGGCGCCAGTCGGCAGCCTGGCCGGATCGAGTCCGTCACGGTCCACTGATACCGGGAGCAGTTTGGCGCCCGCGGCACGAAGAACCGCGGTCGTGCCCTGGTAGCCGGGATCCTCGATCACGACTCGATCGCCGCGCTCGATCAGAACGCGAGCGATCAGATCCAGCCCCTGCTGCGAGCCGTTCACGATGACGATCTGCGACGGGTCGCAGACGACGGCGCGCGATCGCCGCAAGTGGATGCTGATCGCCTCGCGCAGCCCGACATTCCCGCCCGCGGCGCCGTAGTCGAACCCCGACACCGGCATCTTCCGCGCGCACCGCAGCAGGATGCGCCGCCACATCTCCAGCGGAAAGAGCTCCACGTCGCTCCGCCCGTACGCGAAATCGTACGGCAGCGCGCGTGGCCGCTGCTGCGGGAC
>DATISA010000313.1:0-20490 GCA_035469245.1 Gemmatimonadaceae bacterium | reverse complement strand
AAGCCTGGCGAGAGCGTATCGACGCAGAAGTCCACGTTCGTCAGCAGAGCGAAGCTGGGTGACCGGTACGTTGTCGTGGGGTGCGGCGTGTACCTGGCCGATGCTCCAAGATCAGCGCGACCGGCTGGGAAGCTGACCGCGCCGGAACTCATGTCGCTCGTGCGGGAGGCGGCTGCCGTATTCGCGGAAAAGGGAGAGGGCGCGTTCGCGGACTTCCGGAGGAAGTCGACGAAGTGGTTCCGAGACGACACCTATTTCTTTGCGTGGACGATGGACGGCATTCGAGCCTTTCACGCGCCCAAGCCGGAGATCGAGGGTCAGAACGTGGCTGGGTTGACGGACGTCATCGGCCGGCCATTCGGCAAGATGATTCTCGAAGCCGGCGCGAGCCCCTCGGGCGAGGGATGGATTCACTACATGTATCCCGAGCCCGAAGACATCTTCCCGACTTGGAAGTCCACGTTCGTGAAGCGCGTGACGTTCCCGTCGGGCAAGCAGCACATCATCGGCTGCGGCATTTACAACATGCAGATGAACGAGACGTTCATCGAAGACGTCGTGAATCACGCGGCAGAGCTCATCGAGCAGCGCGGAAAGGACGCTTTCAGCGAACTGCGTGACAAGAAAGGCCCGTTCGTCTTCATGGACACGTACGTGTTCGTCGACAGCGTCGATGGTTTCGAGCTGGTGAATCCGGCGCAGCCGAGCCTCGAGGGAAGGAACCTCATGGAGCTCACCGATCTGCGCGGCAAGACCGTGGTGAAGGACGAAATCGCCACGGCGCTCGAAGAGGGCAGCGCGTGGCGCGACGGCTACTGGTTCAGGCCTGGAGACAACAAGCCCGCGCTCAAGAAAACGTTCGTTCGAAAGGTGCGGGCAGGGGCCGACACGTTCGTCCTCGGCTCGGGCATCTACGTCGAGTGAGTGACTCGCCCGGGGGCGCGTGAGCGCCGCCGGGCGCGTGATTCAAATCTCGCCGGCGAGCACTCTGCGCAGTGTGGCAACGTCGATGTTGCCGCCGCAGAAAATGACTCCCACGCGCTTGCCGGCGAGCCGATCGCGCAGCTTGGGGAGCGCGGCGAAGCCCATCGCGCCGGCGCCCTCCACCAGGTTGTGCGTGAGCGAAACGATGGTTCGCAGCGCCTCGGCGATCTCGGCGTCGGTGACGGTCACGAACCCGGCGAGCCCCGCTTGCAGCGCCGGGAAGGTCACGTCGTAGGTCGAGCGGGTGGCCACGCCTTCGGCGAACGTGTCGGCGCGCGGCCGCGTCAGCCGTTGATGCGCGTGCCACGAATCGTGAATCGCTGACGCGCCCGCTGCCTGCACGCCGTACACATCGAGTCCCGGCGCGAGCGCGTTCGCCACCGTCATGGCGCCGACGGCCTGCGACCCGCCACCCACCGCGATGACGATCGCCTCGATATCCGGCTGCTGCTCGATGATCTCCAGCGTCATCGTGCCCGCGCCGGCGACGATCCGCGGATCGTTGGTCGAGTGCGCGATCACGCTGCCCTCGCGCTCGGCGATGCGCTGCATCACGCCGACCGCCTCGTCGTAGTCCCTTCCCTCTTCGACCACGGTCGCGCCAAGCGCGCGCATGGCGGCGTTCTTGTCGGGGTTGTTGCCCGCCGGAACGCATACGGTGGTGCGCACGCCGAGCAGCGTTCCGCCATAGGCGATGCCCTGGCCGTGATTGCCCGTCGAGGCGGCCACCACGCCACGCCGTCGCTCCTCCGCGCTGAGCGACGTCATGATCGACAGGCCGTTGCGGATCTTGAACGAGTTGGTCGGCTGGTGATTCTCGTGCTTCACGAACACGCGCATGCCGGCGCCGGCCAACTCGGCGAGGCGCGGGTACTCGCGCAGCGGCGTAGGCGTGATGTACGGAGAGATGCGCTCGCGCGCAGCGCGAACGTCGTCGATCGAAACCGGCCACTCGGTGCCGGCTTGTGCGGGGCTGGCGGTCATGTCGGAAGAGGCGTTGAGATCAACACGGCCGTGATCGCGACGACGATCGCGCCTACGACCAGTTCGGCGGCTGCGGAACGTCGAAATTTAGCCGACGTCCCAGTGCCCCACTCGACGCTCACGACGCGGCGCCAGTGGTAGCCACCGAATGCAAGCACGACCAGGACGACGCAGGCTTTGATCAGAAGGATACGGCCGTACGTGGTGCCCCAGAGCGCGCCGACAGACGGCAGCCGCAACCACGCCGCGGCCAGCGCGCTGATCGCGACGATGGCGACAGATTCCACCGCCGAGGCGTGATAGGCGCGGACGACTCGGGAGCCGGCGCGACTCTCCTGACCCTGGTCCAGGGCGCCAATGGCGGGAAACACCGATAGCAGGAGAGCGACGAGGCCACCGATCCAACCGCCGGCGCCAAGGACGTGCGTCACGTCGACGGCGATCGCGATGGCGGACGAGCTCGACGAAGCGGCGTGGCCGGTGAGCGCTTCACTGAGGCAGATCACCACCGCGCCCACCGACGCCGCGATCCAACCGAAAATCGAAGCTCGCGCCGCAAACAATCCAATGATCGCGACAAGCGCCCCCGCGACGCCGATCGACCATCCGTGGCCCCAGCGAGTGTCGCGCACAACGACGAGCATCGCGCGGAGCCGTGACTCGCCGTCCTCCATCACGAGCGTGGATTCGGCGGCGACGCGCATCAGCGTCGCGAGTACGAACAGCGTCAACGTGGCATGGCCGAGCCGGCGTAGTCTGTCCGATGCATCCATGAACGTCTCGCTTGGCAAGTCGGCTCGCGGCAGCACGGCGAGGCGCACGATGAGCGCACCGACGAGACTGAGCGCGGCCACGAGCTCGGCCCACCTCGCGGCCGTCGGCATGGTGGGAGGCCGTTCGGGTTGCACGATCGAATTCGGGATTCGGCGGGGGGCGGTGTCGATCCGGACGGTGACCGAGCCCGGCGCGATGTCAGCAGGCGTCACGAGCGGGGGCGCTGCGGGCGCGCTCGTCACCGTGAAAGCGAACCTGCCGGCCGACGGATGACCGTCGGCAGCGGCGGTGCGCCACACGACGGTGTACCGGCCGACGCCGAGCGGAGCTGTGATCGCGGCCACCACGCCGGTTGCGTCGACATCGGCGCTCGGCGTGCCAAGGACGACCGCGCGCCCGGCGGAATCGAGCAACTGCACGCTCGTGAATCGCAGCTCGGGCCGCTCGGAGAACCAGAGCGAGATTCCGTTTGGCGGCGCGGACAGCGACTCGTTGGCCGCGGGCGCGCTGCGAACAAGACGAGCGTGCGCGAAGGCAATTACGGGCGTGGCGATCAGCGCGACGACGGCGCATGCCGCGACCAACGCGTGGCGGGAAGAGGATTGCACGATCGCAAAGTTGGGCGGCGAGCGACTGCGGCGCAAACGCGCGCCGTGCGCGTGGCGAGCCGCGTTAGATTGCGCGCGGTCCGCAACCGATTCCACTCGCCGCATGATCTCCATCTTCTCGATACTGCTGCTCGGCTTCGTGTTGGGCATGCGGCACGCGACCGACGCCGACCACGTCGTGGCGGTGACGGCGATCGTGACCGGCGAGCCCTCGTTGCGGCGCGCGAGCAAGGTGGGTGCACTGTGGGGCATCGGGCACAGCGTGACGATCCTGGTTGTCGGCGGCGCGATCATCGTGTTCCGGCTGAGCATTCCACCGCGGATCGGTCTCGCCCTCGAGTTCGCGGTCGCACTGATGCTGATCGTGCTGGGGGCGCTCAGCCTGAGCGACCGGGCCATGACGAGCGCGGCGAGCGCCGTGAGACCAGTCGTCGTGGGACTCGTGCACGGCCTGGCTGGTTCAGCGTTCGTCGCGCTGCTCGTCGTGGCCGCGGTACCTGGCGCCTGGCTCGGGCTGGCGTATCTCGCGCTGTTCGGCCTCGGGACGATCGCCGGGATGGCGCTCGTCACGACGGCCGTCGCGGTGCCCTCGGCACTGAGCGCCCATCGGATCGTCCACGCGCATCGATATTTGCGACTCGCCAGCGGCGTAGCGAGTGTGGCGTTCGGGCTCCTCCTCGCGCGCCACGGCGTGTCTCAGGGCTTGTTCGCGGCGACGCCGAACTGGACACCCCGGTGAGGAAAGAGATCAGTCGCGAGCGCCCTGTCATCGATCGGGCGACAGGAGCGGCGTTCTCGCAGCGACTGCGAAGGTGGTATCGCCGGAATGCCCGTGACCTGCCCTGGCGCCGGACGAGAGACGCGTACGAGGTCCTCGTGTCGGAGCTGATGCTTCAGCAGACCCAGGTTTCGCGCGTGGTGACGCGGTATGCCGAGTTCCTCGAGCGGTTTCCGACGCTCGGTCACGTCGCACAGGCCAACTCGGCGCGTGTCGCGGAAGCCTGGGACGGGCTCGGCTACTATGCCCGGGCGAGGAACCTCCACCGGCTGGCCATGCAGGTTACCGATGGCGGCCGTGCTCCGGATCGAGCACTGCCGTCCGATGCGGCTACGCTTCGGACACTGCCCGGCATCGGCGCGTACACCGCCGGCGCGGTGTCGTCGTTCGCCTACGAACGACGGGCGGCGCTCGTGGATACGAACGTCGCGCGCGTGCTCAAGCGCGCGTTCGCGCCGGCCGTCGACGTGAAGAGTCAGAAGGGCCAACGGGTTGTGTGGCGGATCGCCGAGTCGCTGTTGCCGCGCACGGGCCGGTCGACCTGGACGCATAATCAAGCGCTGATGGAGCTTGGAGCGCTTGTGTGCACGGCTCGGGTGGCGCATTGCCAGCGCTGCCCGGTCCGGTCGCTATGCCGCTCGGCGGCGAAACCAGGGCGCCCACGGGACCCGTAGTGAATTCAGGCAGCCGCGATCGCGCCCCCTGGAGGCAGCGTGCAAGAGAACGTTTTGATCGACATATTGGTCTTCGCCGGCCTGATGACGACGCTCGGCTGCTTCACGGGCATCCTCGTCACGTTTCTAAAGCGCAAATCATACCGGCTACCCGTGGGGGACTTCAGCGCCCGGCTGGACGACATCGTCGAGCGTCTGACCAGACTCGAGACCTCGGTCGACGCGACCGCCCTCGAGGTCGAGCGCATCTCGGAGGGTCAGCGGTTCACGACTCGACTACTCGCCGACAGCCACAGCGCGTCTGCGTTTGGCGAGGGCCGTCGCGGAGGCTCGCAGCCACCGCAGTAAGACGAGCGGGACAGGCCCGACAGGCGGTACGGCGTTCGCCGATTGCACGAATCATCGGGGACTTAGATTTCTGCTCACGTGAGACGGTGCTCCGTGCTCCGTCTCGACCTCATTGGAGATACGTGAGTATGGCCACCGCACAAGAGACGCTGCCTCAGGCGCCGTCGGGAGAGCTTCGAGCAACGGGAACGCTCGACGTCAAGGATTCCCGAACCAGCAAAGCATATCCATTTCAGATCCTGGAAGGCGGCGTCGAGGGCGACACCGCCGTACGCGCGATGGATCTGCGACAGATCAAGACCGCGCCCGAAGAGTTCGGGCTCATGACGTACGATCCCGCCTTCATGAACACCGCATCGTGCAAGAGCGCGATCACGTTCATCGATGGCGACAAGGGGATCCTGCGCTACCGCGGCTACCCCATCGAACAGCTCGCCGAAGGCGCAACCTTCCTCGAGGTGGCGTGGCTGCTCCGCCACGGCGAGCTGCCGACGCAGCAGGAATACGAAAAGTGGGTGCAGGACATCACGTACCACACGTACGTGCACGAGAACATCAAGACGTTCCTTCAGGGCTTCCGCTACGACGCGCACCCGATGGCGATGCTGTGCTCGACGGTGGCCGCGTTGTCGTCGTTCTATCCCGAAGCCAAGAACATCCACGATCCCCAGCAGCGGAACATCTCGATCGTGCGGCTCCTGGCCAAGCTGCCGACGCTCGCCGCGTTCTGCTACCGCCACGTCAAGGGATTGCCGTTCATCTATCCCGACAACGATCTGAGCTACGTCGAGAATTTCCTCTCGATGGTGGCGCGGATGTCGGAACCCAAGTACGAGGCCAATCCCGTCTTCGTGAAGGCGCTCGAGGTCCTCTTCATCCTGCACGCGGACCACGAGCAGAACTGTTCGACGAACGCGGTGCGCGCCGTCGGCTCGTCGCACGTCGATCCGTTCTCGGCCGTCGCGGCCGGTGTTGCGGCGCTCTATGGGCCGCTTCACGGCGGCGCGAACGAGCAGGTGCTCCGGATGATCAATGAGATCGGACACCCCAAGAACGTGCCGGCGTTCATCGACGACGTGAAGAGCGGCAAGGGGAGCCGGCTGATGGGCTTTGGCCATCGCGTGTACAAGAGCTACGATCCGCGCGCGAAGATCGTGAAGCGATTGGCCGACGAAGTCTTCAAGCAGGTCGGGATGGATAAGGACCTCGAGATCGCGCTAAAGCTCGAGGAGGTTGCGCTCAACGACGATTACTTCGTCTCACGCAAGCTGTACCCGAACGTCGACTTCTACACGGGCCTGATTTACCGCTCGATGGCTTTCCCGACGGACTTCTTTACGGTCCTGTTCGCGGTGGCACGCACCGCCGGCTGGCTGTCGCAGTGGGAAGAGATGCTCAACGACAAGGAGCAGAAGATCGCCCGTCCTCGGCAGATCTACGTCGGCTACGGCGAGCGGGACTATCAGAGCAAGCTCAAGAGCAAGTTCCCGCAGCCCAAGAAGGACGCTCTTCGCAAGTAGTGAAAGGCACGCGTGTCAGAAAGACCGGGGCTTCGGCGCCGGTCTTTTTTCTTAGAGGGCTGACCCGTCCCGCCACGAGGCCGGATTGAACTACTCAACGCAGAGGCGCAGAGGACGCGGAGGTCGCAGAGGAATCCCGTGCGCATTCGGCGCTCCTCATGGCCTGCAAGCATCTACGATTTTGGACGCGGATGCTACGGATCGAACGGATCCTGCGAATCGTTCCGCACGGCGCGAGAGTGCCACGCCCAACGCGCCGGGATTTTCTTGGTAACTGCCGCTCGGGCAGCTTCTCGGGCAGCCTCTCGTGGCGTTCGGAGCGGCAGTCCCAAAGAAAAGTTCGTCCGGGCTCGTGACAAGAGGAGCCGTCGCGCCACACCGGGCGATCCGATCAGATCCGCTTCATCCGTAGAATCCGTTCCCCAAGTCGTAGAGCCATCCCCGCCACGAGGCGGGCCGAATGCGCACGGGATTCCTCTGCGAGCTCCGCGGCCTCCGCGCCTCTGCGTTGAGTAGTTCAATCCGGCCGCGACAATCGGGACCGCGGCGGCTTACCGCCGTACGAGTCCAGTCACGATCTCGTACTCCCGGGGCGTAACCGGCTGCACGGACAGCCGCCCGATTCGGATAAGTGCCATTTGCTCGAGGCCTTTGGCCCGCTTGAGTTCGTCCAGAGTAACCGGGCGCTCGAGTGCGCCGATCGCGCGGATGTCCACGGCGAACCAGGTGGGATCCGTCTTCTTGCTCTTGGGATCGAAATGAGGATCCTTGCGATCGAACGCACTCGGGTCGGGGTAGGCCTCGCGGACGACCTCGGCGATGCCGACGACGGCGCTAGGATCCACGCTCGAGTGATAGAAAAGCACAAGATCGCCCGTGTTCATGGCGCGCAAATGATTGCGCGCTGCGTAGTTTCTCACACCATCCCAACTCGTCGTGCCATTCGGGCTCGAGATGAGATCGTCGAATGAGAACTCGCTCGGCTCGGATTTCACGAGCCAATGTTGTCGCCCGCCAATCGTGGGACGGCGGGCCGAGGGTGCGGTGGAAGCGGGCCGAGCAGGCATTTCGGAACCGTTTGAGGTTGTCTTCAGTCTAAGAAGCGACGTGCTACCGAGACAATGAAGGCCAATCCCGCCGCCGCAGGTCCCCGCCTGCCAGTACTCGCCATTGCGTTCGCCTGCGCGCTCGCGGCAGGGCGCGACGCGGACGCGCAAGCCACGGCTTTCCTCAAGTACCCGGCCACGCCGCGCGGAGCACAGAGCGATGATCTGAACGGCGTCCGCATCGCGGACCCTTACCGCTGGCTCGAAGCTGTGACGTCGTACGACGTGCGGGACTGGACGGCCGTGCAGAACGCGCTCACCGACTCCTCGTTGCGTAGCGTGCCGCAGCGGGAGGAGATCGCGAACAAGTTGCGCCAGGCCACCGCGTACACCGACGTCAAGGCGCCGCGCGCCGGCGGCGACCGGCTGTTCTTCTTCGAGCAGACGCCCGATCAGAATCTGTCAACGGTTCGCGCCCAGGAGCACCGCGACGCGCCGGCGAAGATCATCATCGATCCCAACGCCTTCTCGCACGACGGCGTGCTCGCGATCGTCGATCAGTCACCGTCGCCCGATGGTCGATACGTCGCCTACGCCGTCGCTCTGCAGGGATCCTCGTGGCGCACGGTGCGGGTCCGGGACACACGCTCGAACCAGGATCTCACCGGCGAATTGCAGGGCTTGAAGCGCTCGCCGCTGGCCTGGACGGCCGATGCGCGTGGGTTCTTCTACCTGAGAACCGATCCCGGCCGAGTGACGCCGGGCGCCAACCCGATCGCGCCGATCGGCCGCGAACAACTGTACTACCATCGCCTGGATCGCGCTCAGAGTTCCGACCAACTGGTGTTCGAGGCCGCCGATCATCCCGAGTGGCTTCTCGACGCGACGGTGAGCGACGACGGCCACTATCTCGTGATCGCCGCGCAGCCACGGATGGAGGCACGGAATCGTCTCTATCTGATCGATCTCGACAATCCCAAGCGACCGAATCTGGCGGCGCCGCTCGTCAAACTGTTCGACGCCGGCGACGCGCGCTACGAGTTCGTCGGCAACGCCGGCCAGCTGTTCTTCATTCGCACCAACAAGAACGCCGCCCGCTCGCGACTCGTCGCGGTGGACATCAACTCGCCCGACGAGTCGCACTGGACGACGATCGTGCGCGAGACATACGACCCGCTCGTCGGCGCGCGGCGGGTCGGCGACCGGATCGTAGTGCACCGGCTCCGCGACGCGCATTCCGTGCTCGAGCTGTACGCATTGGACGGCGGCGCTCGGGGCTCTGTCCCCCTGCCCGGCATCGGCACGGTGACCGAGCTGAGTCCGCACGCCGACGACCGGTCGCTGTACTTCACGTACACATCGTTCCTTCAGCCGCCCACGGTGTACCGGTACGATCTCGATACGCGTGCGGTGACGCCATTCAAGGAATGGCCGTCCGACAGCCTTTCGGCGTACGAAACCACACAGCTCTTCTACACGAGCACCGACGGGACGCGCATTCCGATGTTCATCACGGCGCGGCGCGGCATCACGCTGAACGGCCGCCATCCGACGTTGCTCACGGGGATCGGCGCCTTCGGCGAGTCGGCGACCCCGACATACTCGCCGATGCTCGCGGCATGGCTGGAGCTGGGCGGCATCGTCGCCGTGGCCAACGTGCGGGGCGGCGGCGAGTACGGGCGCGGCTGGCGCGACGCGGCGCTTGGCTCGGCAAAACAGACCAGCTTCGATGATTTCTTCTCCGCCGCGCAGTTCCTCATACGCGAGCGATACACGCGGCCGTCTTCGTTGGGGGTGGTCGGACACGGATTCGGTGGTTTGCTGGCCGGAGTCGCGATCACCCAGCACCCGGAGCTCTTCGCCGGCGCCGCGATCGACGCGGGACTGTTCGACATGACGCGCTATACGCGCTTCGCCGGCGGGTGGCGATGGGCGTCCGAGTTCGGGTCGCCCGACGATGCGACGTCGCTGCGCGCCCTCCTCGCCTATTCGCCGCTGCAGAACGTGCGACCGGGCGTGCACTACCCCGCGACGTTGATCAGCGTGGGCGACCACGACGACGTCGTCACGCCCGCCCACAGCTACAAGTTCGCGGCAACGCTGCAGGCCGACCAAGCGGGCCCCGGACCAGTGCTGCTCCGCGTGGGACGCGACACCGGCCTCGGTCCGGGGACGCCGGCATCGGCGTCGATCGCGCTCGCCAGCGACCGGCTGGCGTTCCTCGCTCGCGCGCTCGGACTGGGCGCGCCGTGATGCTTCGGCGCGGCGACGACAATCGCGTCGTGGCTTGATGCCGCTCTCCGCTTCGGGCACCTTTCGCCAATGAGCGTCCTGAGCACCTACGCGGCCTTCGTGGCCGGCGTGCGCGTGGTACTTCTCTACCTGGCGATCGCCCTGGCGATCGTTTGTGCCGTCGACTGGGCCGTGCGAACGCGCCGCATCAGTCCTTTCAGCCGCGTCGCGCGTTTCTTTCGAGCGCGCATCGACCCGCTCATGGCGCCTGTCGAGCGGGTAATCCTGCGCGCGGGCGGCACGCCGACATCAGCCGCGTGGTGGACGCTCGTCGGTTTGATCCTGTTCGGGATCCTGATCATCACGTTGCTCCAATTCCTGGGCGGGATTCTCACCCAGGTGATGCTCGGGATCAGCGAGCCGAGAGGCATCCCGCTGCTGCTCGTGTCCTGGGCGTTCAGCCTGCTGCGGCTGGCGCTGTTGGTGCGAGTCATCTCGTCCTGGCTGCCGATCTCGCCCTACTCCCGGTGGCTCCGCTGGTCGTACGTGCTGACGGAGTGGATGATCGCGCCGCTGCGGCGGATCATCCCGCTCATCGGGATGATCGACATCACGCCGATCGTGGCCTGGTTTCTCCTCAACATCGTCCAGAGCGCACTGGGTATTCCGTGAGTGAGCTACGCGTTCAGGAAACCAACGGCCGCGTCCGGCTCGGCGTGCACGTGCAGCCGCGGGCGGCGCGGAGCGAAATCGCCGGCGTGCACGGCGACGCGCTCAAGGTCCGCCTCACCTCGCCACCGGTCGAAGGTGCGGCGAACGAAGCACTCGTGAAATTTCTCGCGGAGACCTTCGCCGTCGGACGCCGATCCATTAGAATTGTCGCCGGCGAGCACTCGCGATCAAAGATCGTCGAGATCGAAGGAATCACCGCGCGCGCAGTCCACGACATCGTCGAGCACGCCGCGCACTGAAGTTGCTGAAAGCAGGAATTCATGACGCAGATTCTTCTGGTCGGGACCGAGCTGCCGTTGCTCGAGGGACTGGCCCAATCGTTCGCCGCGCTCGGGTTCACGCCGACGGTCGTGCAAACGCTGCACGAGGCGCGCGAGGTCGCGGCGCAGCACACTCCGCTCGTCGCGGTCGTAAGCCGCTCACTGGCAGCGGCATCGACGAGCGACGCCATGAGCATCCCGGTCGCGCCGGGCGGCGCGCTCGTACTCTATCGCGCGGTCGGGAGCCCGCTCGTCACGCTGTCGCCCACCGTTCAGCGGGCGGTGATGGCCGACCTCGCGCTGCCGCTCGAGCGCAACCGACTCGTGGCGCTGGTGCAACATATTGGCGAGCGTGCGCGGCTCACGGGGCGCGGGCCCGATGATCGCACGCCAGAGCACGTCAGCCGGGCGTAGCGTCCAGCCGGGGTTGTCAAAAACCTTGGTCTAGTGCCGATGGCGCGGCATCGTTAGACTACGATCGACAATTGATCCGTGGCGATTTAAGGCAACTTGCGGCCACGTTAAACATTCCGCTAAAGCGCCGGCCCGAGCGCTTTGCGTCGCGGGCATTTTCTTTTTTGGTCGACCGATGGCTCAGCTCAGCTCTTCGTCCATTCCGCCGGAGCTCTCCGGTACCAGCGCCGCGACAAGCCCGTACCTGGCGGCGATCGCCCAACGCGTGCTCGTGTTCGATGGCGCGATGGGCACGAACATCCAACGGCACCACCCCACCGCCGAGGATTTCGGCGGCAAGTCGCTCGAGGGGTGCAACGACCACCTGGTTCTCACCCGCCCCGACATCATCCAGTCGATCCACGAGTCGTTCCTGGCCGTGGGCTGCGACGTGGTGGAGACGTGCACCTTCCAATCGACGCCGCATCGGCTGCGCGAGTGGGGGATCGAGGAAAAAACGCGTGAGGTCAACGTCGCCGCGGCACGGCTCGCCCGGGCGGCGTGCGACAAGTACTCCACGCCGGACAAGCCGCGGTTCGTCGCGGGCTCGATCGGCCCGACCGGCTTGCTCCTCTCGAGCAGTGATCCGGTGCTCTCCAACACGACATTCGCCGAGCTCGAGGACAACTACTACACCCAGGCCAAGTACCTCGTCGAGGGCGGCGTGGACGTTCTCCTCGTGGAAACGGCCCAGGACATCCTCGAGGTGAAGGCAGCGATCGCCGGCTTCGAGCGCTTGTTCGCCGAGATCGGGCGGCGCGTGCCGATCCAGGCGCAGGTTACGCTCGACACCAGCGGGCGCATGCTTCTCGGCACCGACATCGCTAGCGCGATGACGACGCTCGAGGCGCTGCCCGTCGATGTGATAGGCCTCAACTGTTCGACTGGCCCTGAACACATGCGCGAGCCGATTCGTTTCCTGGCGTCGAACGCGTCGCGCCCCGTGTCGTGCATCCCGAACGCCGGCCTGCCGCTCAACACGGGCACGGGCGACGCCGTCTACCCGCTCGAGCCCGAACCAATGGCCGACATGCTCGGCGAATTCGTCGAGAAGTTCGGCGTGCGGATCGTGGGCGGATGCTGCGGCACGCGGCCGGAGCACTTGGCGGCCGTCGTGGATCGCATCTCGGCGACTCGGCGACTCGGCGACTCGGCGACTCGGCAAGCAGATGCGGCGGTGCCGAGCGGCCGAGCCGCCGAGTTGCACCCCGGAAGCATCCGAGGATCTCGCGTCCCGCGCGCGTCGAGCGCGATGCGCGCCACGGACTTCGAGCAGAATCCCAAGCCGCTGCTGATCGGCGAGCGCGTCAATGCCCAGGGGTCGCGCAAGGTGAAGCGGTTGCTCCTCGCCGATGACTACGAGGGCATCGCCGAGGTCGCGCGCGATCAGGTCGAGTCGGGCGCCCACGTACTGGACGTTTGCGTGGCCGTCACCGAACGCGCCGACGAAGCCGAGCAGATGGCCAAGGTCGTGAAGCTGCTCTCGATGACCGTCGAGACGCCCATCATGATCGACTCCACCGAGCCGGCGGTGATCCAGCGCGCGCTGGAGACCATCCCGGGTCGCGCGATCATCAACTCGATCAACATGGAGAACGGCCGCGAGCGAATCGATCGCGTGGTGCCGCTCGCGAAGAAGCACGGCGCCGCGCTCGTCGCGCTCACGATCGACCAGGTGGGGATGGCCAAGACGCGCGAGCGGAAGCTCGAGGTCGCCCGCAAGATCTACGACATCGTCGTCGGCGAGTATGAGCTGCGCGCGGAAGACCTGATCTACGACGATCTGACTTTCACGCTGGCGACGGGCGACCAGGAATGGGTGGATTCGGCGGTCGAGACAATCGAGGGGATTCGCCTGATCAAGCGCGAGCTGCCGGGCGTGTTCACGAGCCTCGGCGTGTCGAATGTGAGCTTTGGCCTGGCGCCGGAAGCGCGCGCCGTGCTCAACTCCGTCTTCCTGCACCACTGCGTGGAAGCGGGGCTCGACATGGCGATCGTGAATCCGGCGCACGTGCAGCCGTACGCCGAGATTCCGACTGAAGAGCGCGCACTGGCGGACGATCTGGTGTTCAACCGCCGGCCGGACGCCTTGCAGCGGTTCATCGAGCACTTCGAGGGCGGTGCGAAGCGCGAGGCCGCCGGAAGCGAGAAGGATGATCCCACCGCCGGCATGACGGCCGAACAGCGCGTGCACTATATGGTCGTGCACCGCAAGAAGGACGGCATCGAGGCGGCGCTCGACGCGGCGGGCGTGCGCGAGCAGCCGGTACGCGTGCTCAACGACGTGCTGCTGCCGGCGATGAAGGAGGTCGGCGACAAGTTCGGCGCCGGCGAGCTGATTCTTCCGTTCGTGCTGCAGTCCGCCGAAGTGATGAAGAAGGCCGTCAAGCACCTCGAGCAGTTCCTCGAGCGCGCCGAAGGCTACACCAAGGGACGCGTCGTGCTGGCGACGGTGTACGGCGACGTACACGACATCGGGAAGTCGCTCGTCAACACGATTCTCTCGAACAACGGCTATACCGTGTTCGATCTCGGCAAGCAGGTGCCGGTGAACACGATCATCGACAAGGCGATCGAGGTGAACGCCGATGCCATCGGTCTCTCGGCGCTGCTCGTCTCGACGTCCAAGCAGATGCCTCTTTGCGTGCAGGAGCTCGACCGGCGTGGGCTCGAGATCCCAGTGCTGATCGGAGGCGCGGCGATCAACCGCCGCTTCGGGCGGCGCGCCCTGTTCGTCGAGGGCGAGCGCCCGTACGAGTCGGGCGTGTTCTACTGCAAGGACGCCTTCGAGGGGCTGGAGACGATGGATCGTCTCCAGAACGGCGAGACCCGACAGTCGTTCGTCACACGGCTCCTCGACGACGCCCGCAACGACAAGTTCCTCAACACGAATGTCGGCAAGGATACCGCGGCGGGCACCGCGGGCGGCGCGCGGAGCGACGTGTCATCGGACAATCCGGTGCCGAGCGCACCGTTCTTCGGTGTACGCACGCTGAACGAAATTCCGCTCGACGAGGTGTTCGAGCTGCTCGACCTCGACGAGCTCTATCGGCTGCAGTGGGGCGCGCGTGGCTCGGGACCCGAGTACGAGGAGACAGTGCGGCGCGAGTTCGAGCCGGTACGAAAGCGACTCGAGGAGTCGGCAAAGTGCGAACATTGGCTCGCACCCCGCGCGGTGTGCGGTTTCTTCCCGGTACAGTCACGCGGCAACGATCTGATCGTCTACGATCCAGATGCCTACGCGGCGGACGGCACGACGCGCCAGATCGCGAGCTTCCACTTCCCTCGCCAGGAGGGCCGCGAGCGGCTGTGCATCGCCGACTACTTCCGCCCGGTGGACTCGAGCGACGTCGACGTCGTGGGATTCCAGATCGTGACGGTGGGCGACGCGGCGAGCCAACGCTTCCAGACCCTGCAGGACGCAGGCGAGTACACCGAGGCCTACTACGTGCACGGTCTCGCCGTCGAAACGGCCGAAGCGGTGGCCGAATGGCTGCATCGAAAGTTGCGCCGTGACCTGGGCGTGCCGGCTGGTCAGGGCAAGCGTTACTCGTGGGGCTACGGCGCCTGCCCCGATCTCGAGGATCACGGGCAACTGTTCAAGATCCTGCCGGCCGAGCGCGAGCTCGGAATGACTCTCACAACCGCGTATCAGCTCATCCCCGAGCAGAGCACGGCGGCGATCATCGTCCATCACCCGCAGGCGAAGTACTACGCCGTGCGCGGAGAAGGCGCGGCGCGATGAACGCCACGCTGGAGCGTCTGCTCGATCCCAACGCGATCGTCGTGTTCGACGGCGCGATGGGCACGATGCTCTACAGCAAGGGCGTATTCATCAACCAGTGCTACGACGAGCTGAACGTGCGCGCGCCGGATCTCGTGCGCGACATCCACCGGCAGTACGTCGCCGCGGGCGCCGAGGTGCTGGAGACGAACAGCTTTGGCGCCAACCGGATCAAGCTCACGCAGCATGGCTTGCAGGATCAGGTGAAGGAGTTGAACCGCGCCGCCGCGCGCATCGCGCGCGAAGCGGCCGGTGATCGCGCCCTCGTTGCCGGTGCCGTCGGCCCACTTGGCATTCGCCTCGAGCCATACGGACCGACGAGCAAGGACGAGGCGTGCGCGATCTTCCGCGAACAGCTCGAGGGGCTCGCCGAAGGCGGCGTCGATCTCTTCATCTTCGAAACGTTCGGCGATCTCGAGGAGATCGAGCAAGGCATTCGCGCCGCCCGATTGGTCGATGCCAGCAAACCCGTCGTTGCGCAAATGACCATCGGCGCGGACGGGCGCACGCCGTACGGCGCCGAGCCGGAAGCAGTGGTGCGCGCGCTCGACGCGTGGGGCGCCGACGTGATCGGGCTCAACTGCTCGGTGGGTCCGCAGACGATTCTCGAGTGCATCGAGAAGATGGCGCCGCACGCCCGGCGAAAGCTGAGCGCGCAGCCGAACGCCGGTATGCCGCGCGACGTGGGCGGCCGCAGCATGTACATGGCGAGCCCCGAGTACATGGCGACGTACGCGCGGCACCTCGTGCAAGCGGGCGCCAAGATCGTCGGCGGCTGCTGCGGCACGACGCCCGACCACATCCACGCCATCGTCGAGGGCATCCGACCGCTCGCGCCGAGGCTTGCGACGGGCGACGGGCGGCGGACGACGGGGGTGGACGGCGCTGCGCCATCTGCCGTCGCCAGTCGCCCGTCGCCCGTCGCCAGTGTGCCGTTCGGCGAGCGTTCCAAGTGGGCGGCCAAGCTCGCGGCCCGCGAGTTCGTGTCGTCAGTCGAGATCGTGCCGCCACGCGGTGTCGACGCGTCACGCATGCTCGGCGACGTGCGGCGGCTCAAGGAAGCGGGCGTCGATGCCGTGAACGTGCCCGACGGCCCGCGCGCGCAGAGCCGCATGGGCGCGCTCATGACGAGCGTGCTCATCGAGCAACAGGTCGGCATCGAGACGGTGACGCACTACGCCTGCCGCGACCGCAACCTGCTCGGCATGTTGAGCGATTTGCTCGGCGCGTCGGCCGTTGGGCTCCGCAACCTGCTCGTCGTCACGGGCGATCCGCCGAAGATGGGTCCCTACCCCGACGCGACCGCGGTCTTCGACGTCGACTCGATCGGACTCACGAACCTCGTCAACAACCTGAATCGCGGACTCGACCCCGGCGGCAACGCCATTGGCCAGCCGACGCGCTTCGCGATCGGTGTTGGCGTGAATCCGGTGGCGATCGATCCCGAACAGGAGCTCAAGCGCTTCCACTGGAAGGTGGACGCGGGCGCGGAGTTCGCGATCACGCAGCCCGTGTTCGACGCGGCGCAGCTCGAGCGCTTTCTGGCTCGCGTCGGCAACGATCACATTCCGATCGTCGCCGGCATTTGGCCGCTCGTGTCCGTGCGCAACGCGGAGTTTCTGGCGAACGAGGTGCCCGGCGTGTCGGTGCCCGACACGATCATTGCGCGGATGCGTCGGGCCAACGAGAAGTCGAAGGAGCATGCGATCGCCGAAGGCATCGCCATCGCGCGCGAGATGCTCGACCGCGTGAGGCCGGTCGTGCAAGGCGTGCAGGTCTCGGCGCCGTTCGGCAAGGTGGAGCTGGCGCTCGAGGTGTTTGCGGCGGCGCCGCGCGCGAAAGCGTCAACCGCCATTTCCAGCGATTCCTGACACGACGTATCAGCCGCCCCGACAGCCTCGTCGTCTGCTGAAGCGCACCTTCTTTCCGGCGGAGGTGCCACATGAAAGCGCGATACTTGCTCAGGCCGAGCCTGTTCGCTGCCCTGGCCAGTGCCCTGGTCGGCTGCCGCGAGAGCCTTATCGAACCCGAATCCACTGCCCCGATTCGAATCGGGCTACAGGCACCCCTGACGGGCGACATGGCCTACGAGGGGACCGGAATCCAGAAGGCGGTCACCTTGCTGGTCGAGCAGACCAACGCCGCCGGCGGCATCGGGGGCCGACAGGTCGAACTGCTGGTGGAGGACGACCGAGGAAGCGCGGCGCAGGCCGCCGTCGCCGCTAATCGGCTCATCGAGCGTGGCGCAATCGCGGTGATCGGCGGCTACAACTCCACTGCCACGGAAGTGTCCGCGGCCATACACAATCAGGCCGGGGTGCTCCAGATCACCCCCAGCGCAACCGCGACGCAGATCTCGCAGAACGGCTACGCGCGCTTCTTCCGGACCTGCGGCACCGATGATCGGCAGGGCATATTCGCCGCCGAGCTCATCGACGAAGGGATGGGCTATTCCCGGGTCGCGCTGCTGCACGACTTCTCGATCTACGCCCGTGGTCTGGCGGATTGGACGCGTGTTTCGCTGCAGCAGCGGGGCCTGAGCGTCGTGTATGAGGACGGAATCAACCCCGAAACCCAAGACTTCCGGCGAACTCTGGCCGACATCGCCGGCAGCGGTGCCCAAGTGGTCTACTTCACCGGATATTGGGGGCAGGCCGGGCTGCTGCTCGGACAGGCCGCGGAGGCCGGCCTGGATGCGCAGTGGATGCTGGGGGACGCCTCGAACAATCCGGAGGTGATCCGGATGGCTGGCGTCGAGAACGCGCGCGGGGTCATCATCACCACCGTGCCGCTCCCCGGGGACATCGACACCGATATGGCGCGGACGTTCCGCGCCGCCTTCGCCGCACGCTATGGCAGCGAGCCGGAGAGCGTCTACTGGGTTGAAGCCGCGGATGCGTACCGGCTCATCGAGCAGGCCATCCGGGGCACCGGGTCCACCGATGCCGCACGTCTGGCTGACTACCTTCACCACGACCTGCGCAGCTTTGCCGGCATCACCGGTACGATCGAGGGTTTCGACGCGAATGGGGATCGGCGCGGCACGTTGTACAGAGCGTACGTGGTTGATGCTGCGGGTGTGATCGTCCCGTATCAACGGTGAGTCGGCGACCTAGCGCGTCGTGCGCGCCGACCGCGATAGCGTGTACCGGCCAGGGCCGGTCAGCGCGAGAGCGAGCGACACTAGTAGTATCAGGCCCTCGAGCTCGATGCCCCAGCCGCCGGCCGGGCCGCGCGTGAAGATCTTCGCGCGCTGCACGAGAAGGATTGCAACGGACAGGTCCACCGCCATCACCAGTCCGGCCAGGCGCCCGAAAATTCCCAGTATGAGCAACAGGGGTGCGACGATCTCGCCCAGGAACACCGCGTAGGCGAGGACGCCGGGTAGTCCGACGTGCCGCAGCATGTTCTCGATCCAGCCGATGCCGTGGGTCAGCTTGAAGAGCCCGTGCAACAGCAGCACGACGGCGACCGAGACCCTCAACAGGAGGAGACCGGCGTCCAATCCTTTGTTGGCTTTGAGCGTTGGCACACTGACGTCCTCAGGTTGCGCTCGTGCCAAAATACCATGACGGGCCGGAATTATCCTGGTCGGCCCACGCCTCCTCGGCGGCGAACGTGAAGAGGCCGTCGAGTATATTTCCGCCATGCGTGCCATCCTGCTGATCGACCACGGCTCCGTGAAGCCCGAAGCGAACCACATGGTGTCGTGCATGGCGAACCTTCTGCAGCACATGGTCGGCAGTTCCGTGATCGTGCGACACTCGCACATGGAATTGGCCGAGCCCTCGATCGCCCAGGGAATCGGCGATTGCGTGCGCGCGGGTGCAACGGAAGTGATTGCGTTCCCCTACATGCTCTCGCCGGGCAAGCACGTCACGCGTGACGTTCCGCGGCTCGTCGCCGAAGCGGCGCGAGAATTCCCCGATGTCTCGTTTCGCGTCACCGACGCGTTCGGCGTGCACGCAAAGCTCGCCGAGCTCATCGCGCTGCGGGCCGCTGTCGACATCGCGCAGCCGGTAGCGGCGAGCGAGGTCTGCCGGTGCTGGAATCCTCAGGGTGAAGTCGGTGCGTGCGGAGCCGCATGCGCCGCACGTCAGCTCGAAGCGTCGACCCCGGCACGCGCGCCGTCACACGCCTGACCTACCGCCTCACGCCTCAATGTCACACGCTCCGCTCACGATTCTCTCCGACGATGAAGAGATGTTCCGCGATGCGGTCGCCGGGTTCGCCAACGACGAGGTGAAACCGCGCGTCCAGCAGATGGAGCGCGACGGCAAGATCGATCCCGCGCTGACCTCGAAGTTCTTCGAGATGGGCCTGATGGGCGTCGAGGTGTCCGAGGAGTTCGGCGGCGCCGGCGGCTCGCTGCTCATGGTCGCGCTCGGCGTCGAGGAGATCAGCAAGGTCGACCCCGCTGCCGCGATCGTGATGGACGTGCAGAACACGCTCGTCAATTTCCCGATTCGCACGTACGGCAGCGATTACATCAAGTCGACGTATCTGCCGCAGCTCACGTCGGACAAGCCGGGTGCGTACGCGCTGTCGGAGTCGTCGTCGGGCTCGGACGCGTTCGGGATGCAGTCGCGCGCCGAGAAGCGCGGCGACTGCTGGATCCTGAACGGCCGCAAGATGTGGATCACGAACGGCGCCGAGGCACAGATCTACGTGGTGTTTGCGAACGCGAATCCGTCGGCGGGTTACAAGGGCATCACGGCGTTCGTGGTCGAGCGCGGGTTCAAGGGCTTCAGCGTCGGCAAGAAGGAGGACAAGCTCGGCATTCGCGCGTCGAGCACGACGGAGCTCATCCTCGACGACGTCGAGGTGCCGGAGTGCAACGTGCTCGGCCCCGTGGGGCAGGGATACAAGATCGCGATCGAGACGCTCAACGAGGGGCGGATCGGGATCGGCGCGCAGATGATCGGCGTCGCGGCGGGCGCGCTGCACGCGGCCACGGAGTACGTGAAGGACCGCACCCAGTTCGGAAAGAAGCTCGCCGAGTTTCAAGGAGTCCAATTTCAGCTCGCTCAAGCGCGTACGGAGCTCGAAGCGGCGCGGCTGATGGTGTACAACGCGGCGCGGCTCAAGGACGCCGGCAAGGACATCGCGATGGAAGGCGCGATGGCCAAGCTCTTCTCGTCGCAGGTTGCCGAGCGCGTGACGTCGGTCTCGCTCGAGCTGTTCGGCGGATACGGGTATACCAAGGACTATCCCGCCGAGAAGTTCTATCGCGACGCCAAGATCGGCGCGATCTACGAAGGCACGAGCAACATGCAGCTGCAGACCATCGCCAAGGCGATGCTGCGGTAGCGC
>DATISA010000312.1:0-9470 GCA_035469245.1 Gemmatimonadaceae bacterium | reverse complement strand
GTCGCGTGACGAAAGGATTGTCCGTCATCGCGACGCTCAGCATCCCATTCGTCGTAGTGAGCGGGATGTGGGGGATGAACGTGCCCGTTCCCTTCGCTACGCATCACGGTGCATTTTGGTGGATGCTCGCGGTGCAGATCGCCCTGGGGCTGATCCTCCTTCTCATCCTGCGGTTCCGGAACGTCCTCTAGATGGCGCTTCGCCTCCACGCGATCACGCTCGCCGATGCCGCGCAGCATGCCCCGGCGGGCGACGGCTCGGAGATCGCCCTGGTTCCGTTTCGGGATCTCTGTGCAGTCGTCTCAACTCAGAGGAGTTTCGTGCTCGACGAGACCACGCCGGCGGCGATCGAGGAACATCGTCGGATCGTCGACTGGGTCTTTCAACAGGCCAGCGTGGTGCCGGCGCCGGTGGGGGTAGTGTTCCGGTCGCCCGATGTCTTGAAACGGTGGATGGAGCTGCACTACGTGTCGCTGAGCGGGGCCCTCGAATTCGTGGAAGACCGCGCCGTGGCGCGCGTGCACATCGTGCGCGCCGGCGCCAAGGATAACGACGAGCGCGAAGCCGGTTCCGACCTCGCCGCGGCCGCGACTGAAGCCTTTCGGGCGCTGCGTCGTCATGCGGTTGCCGCCGTTCCGCTTCGGCTCGAGCACCTGACCGGTTTGGTGCTCAGCGCGTCCTTCCTCGTCGAGCGGGATCTATGGAAGGAGTTCCTTCGCGCGGTCGAAGACCAGCACGACGCTCACCATCTCTTGCGCTTCGACGTCACGGGCCCGTGGGCCCCATACGACTTCGTGCGCATGCAGTTCGGAGGCTGACTCGGTGTTTTGTCCCCAGTGCGGAACGTGGAATCGCGCCTCGTCGGCGAGCTGCCAGCGGTGCAACGAGTCACTTCCCGAGCTCGAGAACGGACCGTTCGAGCGCCCGAGCGACGAGATCACCCGCCTTCGACGGGCGACCGGCAGCCGCTACCGCGTCCAGCGCCGTCTTGGCGGCGGTGGCATGGCCGAGGTCTTCGTCGCCGAGCAGGCGCTGCTCCGTCGGCCGGTGGTCATCAAGGTCCTGCACCCGCACCTGGCGAAAGACACGGAAGTCGCCGAGCGGTTCCGGCGCGAAGCGGAAGCCGCCGCGCAGCTCGTGCACCCGCACATTTGCGGCATCCTCGACTACGGCGCGACCGACGACGTCGTGTACACGGTCATGCCGTTCTTCGAGGGCGGCTCGCTGGCCGACTTGATTCAGGCCCAGCGATACGTCGCGCCGTCGCGCATCGCGGCTATCGCCACACAGGTGTCGTGCGCGCTCGACTACGCACACCGCCACGGCGTGATCCATCGGGACATCAAGCCCGACAACGTGCTGTTCGATGAAGATGGCAACGGAGTGATCACGGACTTTGGCATCGCGACCGCGCGATTCCACGCGCGACTCACGGCGAGCGGCCGCGCGATGGGGACACCGCACTACATGTCCCCCGAGCAGGCGATGGGCAAGCTCGTCGACGGGCGAAGCGACATCTACGCGGTGGGCATCCTCATCTACGAATCGCTGCTCGGCTATCCGCCGTTCGATGCCGCCGACGCATTCTCCGTGAGCTACAAGCAAGTGCACGAAGCGCCCGTCGCGCCGATCGCGGCAAACCCCAAGGTTCCGCAGGGGCTCTCGGACATCGTGATGCGCTGCCTCTCCAAGTCCGCCGCGGCGCGCTACGCCCGCGGCAACGAGCTCGCCGATGCGCTGATCGCGTTCCTCCGCGCTACGCCCGACAGCTCGGCGTCATACCGCGCCGCGGTGACGGCGCGACGGTCGGGCGGGGTCGTCGCGAGCCGATGAAGCTCGCGCACGACGTCGCGGTCGTCCACACAACACATCCGTTCGTCATCGCACGCGGCGGCGCGACCGAGCACCGGCTGATCCGAGTTCGAATTCGCGACGACGATGGTGTGGAGGGCTGGGGCGAGGCCGCGCCAAACCGTTTCTACGGTGAGACTGCCGACACGGCGCTCGCCGCGCTCGCCCGCCTGGCTCCCATCGTCGAAGCGTGCGATCCGTGGGCGATCGAGGAGGTCGAAGCCGAGCTGAATCGCGCGCTCCGGTTGAACGGATCGGTCAAATCGGCGATCAGCGCCGCGCTGCACGATCTGGCCGGCAAACGGCTCGGCGTGCCGCTGTACCGCCTGTGGGGACTCGATCCGTCGCGCGCGCCGCTGTCGAGCTTCACGATCGCGATTGCGGCGGGCGACGCCGAGCTTCGCGAGCGCATTGGGCAAGCGTCGTCCTATCCCGTGCTCAAGATCAAGCTCGGCACCGACCGCGATGAACGGATCATCCGGACGGCTCGCGACGCCGCGCCGGACAAAGTGCTGCGCGTGGACGCCAACGCGGCATGGAGCGCGAAGCACGCGCTGCGCATGATCGACGTCCTCGCGGAATGCGGCGTGGAGTACGTCGAGCAGCCGGTCGCCGCGCACGATCTCGAGGGCATGCGCTTCGTCCGCGAGCGCTCGAAGCTTCCCGTGATCGCCGACGAATCGTGCGTCGTAGCGACGGACATCCCGAAGCTCGTGGGCGTCGCCGACGGGATCAACATCAAGCTCTCGAAGTGCGGAAGTCTTCGTGAAGCGCTGCGGATGATTGCCACAGCTCGTTCGCACGGTATGCTCGTGATGGCCGGCTGCATGATCGAGACGAGCCTCGGCATCACGGCCGCGGCGCACTTCGCGCCGCTTCTGGACTACGCGGACTTCGACGGCGCCGCACTGCTGGCGGATGATCCGTACGTTGGCGCGGCGATTGACGGCGGGCGGATCAGCATCCCGAATCGCCCGGGCCTGGGCGTCGAGCTGCGCCGCTAGCCGGGAGCCGGGACCGTTAGCTGACAGCCGCCAGCCTGCAGCCAGAGCCGTCAGCGGTCAGCCGTGAGCCCAGCCGAGCGCCGTCAGCCGCAAGCCGAGCCCTTTGTATTACGTAAACGCATACGCCAGCAGAAATTAGGATCACTGACCGACAAAGACCCGGGCATACGTCTAGCGGACGGCTGGCCTCGATGCGATCCTTAGTCGCTTCATCGGCGGGCTCCGCATTTTTTGTGAGGGTATGATGCTCGAATCGCCATTCGTCGAACCTGGTCCGCAGTCCGGCGGCGACGATGGAAAGTACGTGTACTGCATCGTTCGAAGCGAGCGGCAACGTGACTTTGGCGCGATCGGCATCGGCGGCGGACAACGCGTGTTCACGGTGGCGTTTCAGGACCTCGCGGCCGTCGTGAGCGACACGCCGATTGTGATCTACGACCCGACTCGGGAGAACGTTCTCGCGCACGAGTTCGTGAACGAGACGGTGATGAAGGAGTTCACCGTCATCCCGATGTCATTCGGCACGGTGTTCCGGTCAGAAGAGGACGTGACCGAGCTGCTCCGCTCGACCTATCAGGCGTTCAGCGACGTGCTGGACAAGATGCAGGACAAGATCGAGTTCGGTCTCAAGGTGTTGTGGGATCGCGAGAAAGTCATCACGAACATGGAGCGCGAGAACGACGAGATCAGCCGATTGAAGGACGAGATCAGCCGGCACACGACCACGTCGACGTATTTCGCGCGGATGCAGCTTGGCCGGCTGATCGATTCGGCGCTCGAGGAGATGGGCTCGCGTTACGTATCCGACATCCACGAGGCCCTCAAGCGCGTGGCCGTGGCCAGCCGGTCGAACAAACCGATCGGCGATCGCATGATCTTGAACGCCGCGTTCCTGGTCGATCGAGCGCAGGAGCAGGCGTTCGATGAGCGCGTCAAGGAAGTCAGCCGGAAGTACGAGGACGTGCTCTCGTTCAAGTACTCCGGTCCCTGGCCGCCGTACAACTTCGTCAACATCAAGCTCAAGCTCGAAAAGGCCGACTGAGTCGGTGTCGCCGTCCGAATACACATGTCTCGCGCTGCTTTCGGCGCTGGCTGAAGCCCCCGATCTCACCGCAGCAGCCACGTTCCTGCTGAACCATGTGCTCGGCGCCACCGGCGCGGCCCGCGCGTGCCTGCTCCGGTTTGACGCCGGCGAGCAGCAGCTCGTGCTGACCGCGCAGGTTGGATTTGCCGAGCTGCCGACCGAGCTGTCGATCGCGGAGCGGGCGCACCCGTGGATGGTTGCCACGCTCGCGCTCACACCGGTCGTGAGCGAAGCCAAACCCGGATCGCGCGTGATGCCGATCCCGGTGGAAACGTGGACGGCGCTTCCGATGCCGCGGCCGCACTATCGCGGCGCTCCGGCCGTTTGGCCCGGTTCCTACGCTGCCGATGTGCTCGCACCGCACGGTGCGCGGCTCGTTCCACTGGAGACGCGCGCACTCAGCACGGCGACCGGCGGCGTGATCATCGTCGAATCGATGCTGTCCGACAGCGCCGTGCGCGACATCGCGCCGATCGTGATGTTCGCCGGACCCGTGCTCTTCCGCGTTGCGGCGCACCTCGAGGCCGAGCGCGGATTGGACAACGTGAGCCGGGAGCGGGGCCGCTTTCACCAGATGGTCGACTCGCTGCCCGACCCGGTGGTGATCACGGACGCGTCCAACGACATCGTGCTCCAGAACAAGCGTGCCGAACACCTGCTCTTCATCAACGACGAGGATTCACCGGGCCGGCGGCGCGCGGTCGAGTTGAACAATCTGCTCTTCAGCTCGTTCCTCTCGCGGGCGACGATCGGCGGAACGCCGACCGGCGGCTCGCGCGAGCTCAACCTGGTGGACCCGGACGAGGGCCACGATCTCCTGTTCGAGGTGTTGACCCACCCACTCGGCGAGCGCGTGGGACCGGAGGACGCCGTCTTGTCGGTGCTGCGCGACGTGACCGATCTGCGCCGCGCGTCCCGCGAGCTCGAGCGCCAGGTGCAACGCGTGCGACAGGCCGAGGTCGAGGCGACCGACGAGCGCGACCGGCTCAATCTCATCCTCGAGAACGTCGCCGACCCAATTCTCGTCACCGACAGCTCGGCCAACATCATCCTGATGAACGATCAGGCCGAAAAGGTCTTCCACGGACCGTCGGAAGCGATGCAGCGTGGGCGAAAGTCGCAGGCGATCCGGAAGAACGACACCAAGTTCACGTCGTTCATCTCCGACTTCGCGCTCACGAGCGACCGCGCGCGCCGCGAGCGAATGTCGCTGGTCGATCCGGCGACGAGTCGCGAACTGCCGGTAGAAGTCGTCTCGGGCAAGATCCCCAACGAGCGCGGCGAGCCGATCGCGATCGTGTCCGTGCTGCACGATCTCACTCAGCAGGCCGAGAACGAGCGGCTCTACGAGGCGCTCAAGCAGCTGAACAGCGAGCTCGAGGAACGCATCGTCGCCGCGACCGCCGACCTCGCGCATCAGAACGAGCAGCTCATGTGGCAGTCGGAGGAGCTCGTGAAGGCGAACAAGCTCAAATCCGACTTCCTCGCCAGCATGTCACACGAGTTGCGCACACCGCTCAACGCCGTCATCGGCTACTCGGCGCTCCTGCTCGACGGAATCGCCGGCGAGTTGACGGAAGCGCAGCGCGACTATGTGGCGCGGAGCCGCACGGCCGCGCAGCATCTCCTGTCGCTCATCAACGACATCCTCGACCTGTCGCGCATCGAAGCGGGGAAGATGCCGGTGACGCTCGAACGCGTGTCGCTCACCGAATTGGTGGACGAGGTCGCGCAGCAGATCGAGCCGATGGTCGCGTCGAAGAACCTGGACTTCACACACACCGTCGACTTCGACTCACCGGAGGTCGAGACCGACAAGACCAAGGTGAAGCAGATTCTGCTCAACCTCCTGTCGAACGCCGTCAAGTTCACCAACCACGGCGTCATCGATCTGTCGGTGTCGCGCGAAGCGGACACGATGATCCTTCGCGTCAGCGACACAGGCGTCGGCATCCGCGCCAACGAGATCGATGCGATCTGGGAGGACTTCCGCCAGCTCGACCAGTCCCGCACGCGCTCGTACGGCGGTACGGGACTTGGATTGAGTATCACGCGTCGGCTCACGCAGCAGCTGGGCGGAACGATCGGAGTGGAGAGTACGTTCGGAGAGGGGACGACGTTCACGGTGAGGCTGCCGGTGGTGGCCATGCCGACTGTCGCCGCCGAGGGGTTATGGCCGGCGTGAAACGGCGAACGGCTGGGTGGGTCGTCGAGGGATGGTGTGTTGCGCCAGTCAGGGAGGGCATAGGTCTGAGGGGCGAGTGCGGGAGCTGCGAGGGCCCACCTTAACGGCCACGTCTGCCGCGGTTCGCCGTTCGCAGTCCCCGGCGCGCAGGAGCTACCTCGGCCCGTGTCTCGCGTCTCCCGCACTCACCATCTCACCACCTATGCCCTCCCTGACCGGCGCAGCGATCCCGCTGGGTCGCGATCCGAGGCGCCGTTCCCCGCCGTTTCCCGCCGTCCAGCGCGCCAAAGTACCTTTGACCACGATGCTCGTCTCCGTCTCCCTCCCGCTTCCGCTCTTCCGCACGTTCTCGTACGAGGTGGACGACGCGGATGCGGACCGTGCGCGGCCCGGGATGCGCGCCGTCGTTCCGTTTCACGGCCGCCGTGTCATCGGCGTGATCGTCGGCGAGGCTGAACCTCAGGCCAGCATCACCCCCAAGCGGGTGCACGCGCTACCGGACACCGGACCGGTGATCAACGCGAGCCTGCTCGCGTTGTCTCGATGGATGGCCGAGTACTACGTCGTTCCGCTCGGCGTCGCGCTTCGATGCGTGCTGCCGGCGGCGCTCGGCTCGCACCAAGCGCCGGAACCGGTGCGACGGACGCGGCGCGTCGCGGTGCTTCGCCGCGACCTGCCGTCGCTCATCCACCGCGAGCGAATCTTCGCGCGCGCGCCGCAACAGCGTGCGGCGTTCGAGTTGATCGAGTCGCTCGGCGGGCGCGTGCCGGTCGAGCACCTCACCGCGCAGCTCAATTGCTCGCCGTCCGTGCTCCGCGGTATCGTGGCGCGTGGGCTCGTGACGGTCGAGCCCGAGGTCGTGTCGCGCGATCCGTTCGCCTGGCGCCCGCCACAGCCGCCCGCCAGCCACACGCCGTCGGCCGCGCAGCGGGCGGCGATCGATCGGCTCGCGACCGCGTGCGGCGGCGACGTGTTCCTGCTGCATGGCGTGACTGGCAGCGGCAAGACGCTCGTCTACATCGAGCTGCTCAAGCGTGTCGTGCTCGAGGAACGTCGCGGCGCGATCGTCCTCGTGCCGGAGATCGCGCTCACGCCGCAAACGGTCGACCGCTTTCGCGCCGTGTTCGGGGATTCGATCGCCGTCCTGCACAGCGCCTTGAGCGACGGCGAGCGCTACGACGAATGGCTCGCGCTCAAGGACGGCCGAAAGCGCATCGCCGTGGGCGCGCGCTCTGCCGTGTTCGCTCCCGTCGCCGACCTCGGCGCGATCGTCGTCGACGAGGAGCACGAGTCGAGCTACAAGCAGGGCGAAACGCCGCGCTACCACGCGCGTGAAGTCGCGATCGTCCGCGCGCACGGTGAAGGCGCCGTCGTCGTGCTCGGCAGCGCGACGCCCAGTCTCGAGAGCTGGGTCAACGCGGAGAGCGGCAAGTACACGCTGCTCACACTGCCGGAACGGGTTGGTGAGGGGCGGCTGCCCAAGGTCGAAGTCGTCGATCGGCGCGTGTCGAAGGCGCAGACATTCAAGGAGCGCGACGCGGGCGACTGGCTTCACGTGGTGATTGGCGAAGAGCTCGAGTCGGCGCTCGGCGACCGGCTCAAGAAGGGCGAGCAGAGCATTCTCCTGCTCAACCGGCGCGGCTACTCGGCGTTCGTGCAATGCGCCGCGTGCGGGTACGTCGCCGCGTGCCCGAACTGCTCGATCAGTCTCACCTATCATCGCACGCCGGAGCGGCTCGTCTGCCACTACTGCCAGCACGCCGAGCCGCCGCAGACCGTCTGTCCCAAGTGCAAGGGCGCCGTTCTGCGGCAGCGCGGCCTCGGCACCCAGCAGGTGGAGCGCCTGCTCGCCGACCGCTATCCGTCGGCGCGCATCGCGCGCATGGATGTCGATACCACGAGCGGCAAGTGGGCGCACGCCGAGATCCTCGACCGCGTAGGGCGCGGCGAGGTCGATGTCCTGCTCGGCACGCAGATGATCGCCAAGGGTTTAGACTTTCCTAACGTGACGCTCGTCGGCGTCGTCGACGCCGACGTCGGCATCAATCTGCCCGACTTTCGCGCCTCCGAGCGCTGCTTCCAGCTCCTGAGCCAGGTGGCCGGCAGGGCGGGGCGGGGGCCCAAGGGCGGCCGCGTCCTGATCCAGACGCGAGTCCCGGATCATCACGCCGTCCGCTGCGCCGTGGCGCACGACTACGAAGGCTTCGTGCGCGAGGAGCTTTCGGGGCGCCACACCCCGCCGTATCCGCCGACCGTACGCCTGGCGAACGTGGTGTTCAGCGGCACCACCGAAGCGGCGACCGCGAACCTCGCCACCTCGGCGGTCACGTGGCTGCACGCGCTGCTCCGCAAGCGGCCGATGCCGGGCATTTCGGTGATCGGACCCGCACCCTGTCCCGTGGAGCGGATCAAGAACCGCTGGCGGTGGCACGCGCTCATCAAGGCCGAACACCCGGCCGAGCTGACACGGCTGGGGCGCTACTTCGTCGAGCGGTACCCGGTACCCAAGACGGGCGACTTGCGCGTGACGTTCGACCGCGACCCGGTGGCCTTGCTCTAATTAGGGTCAGAGTCGAAATACCAAATTCACGCAAAAAGGGTCAGAGTCGAATTAGCGATCGCTAATTCGACTCTGACCCTTTTTTGTCTCGAAACGTTTCGTGACGAAGCGGAATGTTGCTCAGTACGCGTCGGCGTCCTCGTCCTCGTCGAGCTCGTCCGCTTCTTCGCCAACGCGCAATGGCGGTAGGGGGACGTCCTCGTAGATCTGGTCGAGCGTGAGGATGGTCCCGAGGAACGGGATCGGGATGTCACCGGTTCCGAAATACTCCATCCCCTGCCACTCGCCGCCGTGCACGCGCGAGTACACGGTCACCATCCGCCGCCTCTGTTCGACGATCAGGTACGATTCGAGAGACGGAATGAGCCGATACGCGGCCAGCTTTTCCCGGCGGTCCGTGGTTCGCGTGATCGGCGACGTGACCTCGACGACGATGGACGGGCTGTCGACGACGAGTTGGTCCTCGGCGGGCTCACGGCATGCAACAATGACGTCAGGATAATAGATCTTGTCCTCTGCCGCGCGGAGCTTAACGCCTTCCATGTACACGCGACAGCCACGGCGCCGGGCGGGACTACGGAAGGTCGTCAGAATATTCGACGAGATGAGGTTGTGGCGTAGAGTAGCGCCAGTCATCACGTACGTGACGCCCGCAACGTACTCGTGGCGCTCGGGGCTGGCCTCCTCGAATGCCAGGTATTCATCGACGCTCATCGCCGACGGTATGGAATGCGTCTCGCGCATACGCCGAGTATATGCTCGGCACGATGGCTGGCGAAAGGGGGG
>DATISA010000311.1:0-11105 GCA_035469245.1 Gemmatimonadaceae bacterium | reverse complement strand
CCGCGATGATCAGTAACTGAGCGCGCAGCCGCCCGAGTTGGCGTTCACCCAGTTGCGCTGCACCAGGAAATTCTTCGAGCCAACTGTGATGTTCCAATTCCCGCCCGACGAAGTGGTGTTCACCGTTCCGAAGGTCCACGCGCACTTGTCGGCGTTCTCGTACCCGCGACGGTCGTACCAGGCGGTGCCGCGCGGGTCAGTCGTGGTCTCTTCAGTCTCGTGCGCGAGCGTGTTGACCTCGTAGTCGGCACCCGGATCCCCATTCGGTGCATTGTAGGTCCCGGACATCGTGCACGAACCGGGATACGCATAGTCGTAGGGCATCGCGGCGTATTGGACGGTCTGGGCGCCCTGAGGCGTATTCACAGTCCCCCAGTAGTGGTACGCGCAATACTGCGTTCCAAAACCACCGCCGAGATTCACGGCACCGGCCGTGAAGATTGCGTACAGCGTGTTGGGATCGTACGCAATCTTGTTGTTCATGAACCCATCGGAGAGCATGTTCAGCATGTCGGCGTCGCTCACGTTCTGCGTGCCGGCTGGGGCGTTTGTGTTGTTCGCCCAGTAGCTGGTGTAGTTCACGACGTTGGCAATATGGTTGCCGCCGCCATCGGTGTAGCTCGTGTTGATGTTGAAGTACGACGAGCCGCCGAGGTGGTTGAGGAAGTAGCCGACGAGCGACGCGTCCTGCGATCCCGTGCCGGTCGACGGAGGCGTCGGCCCATTGTTGTAGATCGCCGAGCTCGCCCAATAAATCGCGACGACGTTCGTCTGCGATAGAAGCACCGGTCCGCCATGATAGTAGATCCCGGTGCTGCTGCTCCCGCCCGGCTTCGCGTTGTGAGCGAACCAATCTCTCGTCGGGAAAACGATCCCGTGCCCATTCGGGCTGTTCATCTCCGGCGATACGTCCTGGCTCGATGCACCCCCCGCGATTCCTCGCGGGGTCGGTGTCGTCGCATTCTCTGAGCAGGCGGCGAGCATCAGCGCCGCCGCGCACAGAAATGCGGTGCTGCGGTTGAGCGCGTTCGTCGAACTCGACATCGGTGGCTCCATCTCCATGGGGGTCGGCTTCGGCGCCTCCAGAGCGCAAAAGTGTCCCGGCTCGTTACCAGTGGGCTGCGAGGTCCGACAGACTGGGCTTGGATCGGGACGCGCCAGTGTATCATTTCAAACAAGTGACTACAAGAGCCAAAGGTCGGGTGTTAACGCATCTTAAGTCACACAGTCAATTCATTTTCCCGGCGAGCGCAAAGCGAATTGACATCCGGTGATGCGCGTCACGAAGAATTCGCGCATGCGTGCCGGCCTGGCCAAGTTGATGGGAGCGCTGCCGTGTCGCAGCCTCTTGGCGCCTCAAACCACATGGTGCAAAGAACGCGGGGTCGACCGAACTCGATCGACCCCGCGGAGAGTTGCCTCGACCCCGCTCCGTGAGCGATGGCGGGCATCCTCGAATCAGAAAGCGCCAGTGCCCTTCGGCGTGCCGAGCCCGGTTGGGCCATCAAAGCCCGAGACGGCCGTGCACAGATACGTGCCACAGTTGCCATTTTTCCCAGACGTGATGTCGTTCAACGCAGAGGTATGCGAGTACGGGTTCGAGCCGTACGTCACGTTGGTTCCGCCAACGGCGTACACGCCGCCGATCAGCGGCGCCGCGACGCTCGTTCCGCCGAATACGAGCCAGCCGCCATTGTGCAGCCGGTACGTGTCGTAGACCGAAACGCCTGTGTTCGGATCGGCGACCGCGGAGACGTCGGCAACCGTTCGTCGTGAGCACCCCGTGTCTTTCTGCCAAGCCGGCTTCGGGCTGTAGGCGCTGCAACCGCTACCAGCGCCGCTCCACGCCGTTTCGCTGTACGAACCTCCAGAATTCTTGAGCGACGTTCCGCCGACCGCCGTCACATACTGCGATGCCGCGGGATACTCGACTCCATAACCATTGTCGCCGGAGCTCACCGTGATCGCGATCCCGGTGTGATTGAAGTGCGAGTCGTAGCTCGTCTCGCTCGAGAACTCGCCAGCGCCATACGAATTGGAGATGACGTTGGCACCTTGAGCGACCGCCTGGTCGACCGCCGCCATCAAATTGGTGAACGAATTCGACTTGGCTTCGACGAGAAGGATCTTGCAGCCCGGGCACATGGCGCTCGCCATGTCCAGATCGAGCGAGATCTCTTCGGCCCAGCCCTGATCGCCGCGCGGATAGTTGGTTCCACCATTCTGGTCGATCTTTCGAAAGCATCCGTTGGCCGTGGTGCACGCCGGTAGACCGAACTGACTGCGATAAACGGCAAGGTCGCTCTCCGCGTTCCCATCATCGTAAGCATCGACGATCGCGATCGTCGTGCTCGAGCTGCCGCTACCGGTGATGCCATACGCGGTCCGCAATTGTGCTGGGGTGAATCCGCTCGGCGCGGTCGTCGCAAACGGATTTCCTGACGGATCAACCGCCACCCACGAGTGACACCGCGCCGTTTCCGGCGCTGCACTCGGACACACCCGAGCGTGCGCGAGCTGCATCGCCACACCCGTGGCCGGACTGCCTTGGCGCGACGCGGTGCCTGGTCCTGTCGGCGGGGGCGCGTTCTCCGAGCAGGCGGCAAATACCAGCGCCGCCGTACAGAGGAACGCGATCTTGCTCTGGAGCGGGTTCATGGAACGGGACATCGGTGACTCTCCATCTTTTACCAAAGGGTCGCTGTCCCAAGCGCGGTGCGCTTCTGTCCGGTTACCACTCGGCGTCGAGATGGGCTGACCGGGATTGGTGGGGGACGAACGATGATATGCTCGGTACAAATGGCGGACAAGGGCCAATGTCACCCCCGCGAGTTAACTCCCTTTGTTCACGCATGGCGATGATCGCTCGCCCTAGCCAAGATTAGGTGGGCGGGCCGACCTGCCCCTTCCCACCACCTCCTCGTCACGGAGAGCCACTCCCATGTCACGTCAGGTTGTCCGAGCTGGCATATCGCTGTCCCTCGCCGTCGTGGGCATCACGAGCATCGTCGCCATGAGCCCCGGCGCTGAACGACAATTCGACGTCCGTACAGCGACCTCCTCCGTACGCGTCGCCGTCGACACGCTCATCACCCGCGGCCTCCGCTGGCGAAGCGTCGGACCGGACCGCGGCGGACGCTCGATTGCCAACAGTGGCGTGAAAGGTCAGCCCAAGGTCGCGTACTTCGGCGCGACTGGCGGTGGCCTTTGGAAAACAACCGACGGCGGCGAAACGTGGGCGCCAGTGACCGACGGCCAGATCACCAGCGCGTCGGTCGGCGCGGTGGCGGTCTCCGAGTCTGATCCCAACATCATCTTCATCGGCACCGGCGAGTCGTGCATCCGTGGCAACATCCAGCCGGGCGATGGCGTGTACAAGTCGACCGATGCCGGCAAGACCTGGACGCACATCGGATTCACCAACTCCGATGCGATCTCGCGCATCCGCATCCACCCCACCAACCCGAACATCGTGTTCGTGGCCGACTTCGGGAAATACGGAGTGCCGAGTGAGGAGCGCGGGATCTACAAGAGCACCGACGGCGGCAAGACCTGGCGCAAGGTGCTGTACAAGGGACCGGAAGCCGGCGGCATCGACATCTCGATCGACAAGACCAATCCCGACGTGATGTACGCTGCGTTGTGGGAGGCGTATCGCAAGGAATGGCAGATGTCGAGCGGTGGACCCGGCAGCGGCCTCTACAAGTCGACCGACGGCGGCGAGACCTGGACGGAGATTACCCACGCGCAGGGCCTCCCGTCGGGCATAGACGGAAAGATTGGCGTCGCAGTGTCACCGGCCGACGCCAATCGCGTGTACGCGATCGTCGAGAACGAGAACGGGGGCCTGTTTCGCTCGGAGGACGCCGGCGCTACGTGGACGCTGGTCAATGGCAACCGGAACATCAGGCAGCGCGCGTTCTACTACACGCACGTCTACGCCGATCCCAGGAACAAGGATCTCGTGTACGTGCTCAACGTCGGCACGTTCCGCTCGACCGACGGCGGCAAGACGCTCACCAACTTTGCCGGCGGCGACTCGCACGATCTGTGGATCGATCCGGACAACAGCGATCACGTGATCCACTCGAGCGATGGCGGCGGCGCGATCACGTTCAACGCGTCCGACAACAATCGCACGTGGACGAGCCGCGACTATCCGACCGGACAGTTCTATCACGTCGTCGCCACTCCCCACGTGCCGTACTATGTGTGCGGCTCGCAGCAGGACGCGAGTGAGACGTGCGTGCTGAGCACCCCGGCCGGCGGTGGTCGCGGCTTCGGAGGGGGCGGTGGCCGAGGAGGCGCGGCGACGACGTTCAGCCCGGGCGGCTCGGAGGACGGCTACATCGCGCCCGATCCGCGCGATCCCGACATCTACTACTCGGGGACGAACGCCAACGGCGGCGGCTTTCTCACCAAGCTCAATCGCCGCACCGGCGAAGTGCGCGAAGTGAGCCCGTACCCACGCATGTTCTCGGGCGAAGAGTCGGCGGTCATCAAGGAGCGGTGGCAGTGGACGTACCCGATCGTCTTCTCGCCGGTCGACAAGCGCACGCTGTACGCCGCGTCGCAACACCTCTGGAAGACGACGAACGGCGGCGACTCCTGGGAGCGGATCAGCCCCGATCTCACGCGACACGATCCCAAGACGATGGGACCATCTGGCGGACCGATCACGCGCGACATGAACGGGCCCGAAGTGTACGCGGTGATCTTCGCCGTCGCACCGTCCAAGCGCACGACCAACGTGATCTGGACCGGCTCGGACGACGGCATCATCAGCGTGACGATGGACGGCGGCAAGACGTGGAACAACGTCACGCCGAAAGACATGCCCGATTTCGGCCGCGTGAGCATCATCGACGCCTCGGCTTTCGACTCAGCCAGCGCGTACGTGGCGGTGAAGCGGTTCCTCCTCGACGACAAGGCGCCGTACATCTATCGCACGCACGACTTCGGCAAGACGTGGACGAAGATCGTGAACGGCATTCGCGGCGACAATTTCGTGCACGCGGTCCGCGAGGATCCGACGCGCAAGGGGCTGCTCTACGCGGCGTCGCAGCACGGCATCTACATCTCGTACGACGACGGCGACCATTGGGAGTCGCTCAATCTCAACCTCGCCGACATTCCGGTGTGGGATCTGATCGTGACCGACAAGGATCTCGCGATCTCGACGCACGGGCGCGGATTCTACATCCTCGACAACATCGAGCCGCTGCGGCAGTACAATGCCTCGGCGATGGCGAGCGCCAATCCGATTCTGTTCAGGCCGGCGCCGGCCATCCGCGGATCGTCGCCGGCGGCGATTCAGTATGTGCTCAAGCAACCGGCGCAACGCGTGCGTATCGAGATCCTCGACGCCAAGGGCGAGGTGATCCGGAGCTATCCGGACACGACGAATGCAGGTGGACGCGGTGGTCGCGGGGGCGGGGCGGGAGCTGACTCCGCGGCTGGTGGCGCGGGTGGGGGTGGCGGGGGTGGCGGCCGTGGCCGCGGAGGTTTCGGAAATGCCGCGCCAGGGCGCACGGTGGGGCTCAACAGCTTCAACTGGGATCTGCAATACGCGCCGGCGGTGACGTTCCCGGGCATGATCCTGTGGGGCGGCGCGACGAACGGTCCGACTGCTCCGCCCGGGACGTACACCGTCCGACTCACCGCTGACGGCAAGACGCTCACGCAGCCGATCGTCGTGAAGCGAAATCCATCGCATCCGGCGACCGGTGCCGACCTTCAGGCGCAGTTCGCGCTCGCGATCCAGCTGCGCGACAAGGTGAGCGAGGCGAACAACGCGGTGATCCAGATCCGCGACGTGAAGCGGCAGGTCGCCGATCGCTTGACCAAGTCGCAGGACGCCCAGCTCAAGTCAGCCGGCGATCGGCTGACGACCGACCTGAGCGCCGTGGAACAGGAGATCTATCAGGTCAGGAACCAGAGCGGGCAGGACCCGCTCAACTTCCCGATCAAGATCAACAACCGGATCGCTTCACTCCTCAGCATCGTGTCACGAGCCGACGACAAGCCGATCGCGGCGGCGTACCCGATCTTCACAGATCTCAAAGCGGAGCTCAAGGTACAGACCGATCGGCTGCAGCAGGTATTCAAGACGGAGCTGCCGGCGTTCAATGAGCAGGCGAAGAAGCTCGGGCTCGAGGTGGTGACGGTCGGGAAGCCGGTGGTTTTTTAGAGCGAAAGGCGGACTGCTGAGTGCATCGCGAAGGCGGGTGAATCGCGCCGGTCAGGGAGGGCATAGGTCTGAGGGGCAAGTGCGGGAGCTGCGAGGTACCCACATTAACGGCCACAACCGCCGGTTCGCAGGTTGCAGTCTCCGGCGCATCACAGCCACCTCGGCCCGTGTCTCGCGTCTCCCGCACTCACCATCTCACCGCCTAAGCACTCCCTGACCGGCGCACCACACTCACCCTTCGAAGATTCTCATTCAACCCTCCCGACCCCTCGCCGATCTATAACCGCAACCGGTACCCCTCCACCAACTCCGTCCCCGGCGGCTGGAAGTCCGTGTCGGGCGCCCGCTCGAATCCCATCGACTCGTACAGCGCCATTGCCGCGCGCAGGCTGCGCGATGTGTGAAGGCCAAGCGCCGTCGCGCCGGACGCGCGCGCGCGCCGGATGCACTCCTCCATGAGTGCACGCGCCACGCCGCGGCCTCGAGCGTCCGGCGCCACCGCGACGAGGCGCACCTCCGGATAGCCAACGACGCGTGTGCCGTCACCGTAGGCGTCGACGTGAGGCGGATAGAGCGTCACGGTTCCGATGAGCATTTCTCCGTCGTCGGCCACGATGCACTCGGATGGCACGTCGGCATCGAGCGCCGATCGGACTGCGCCATCGAGCTCCGCCCAGGAGATGGCGTCCATGATGGTCGCGAATTCGGCGTACGCACGCAGCGTCAACTCGCGCACGGCGGCGCGCTCCTCGGCCCGGGCGTCGCGGACGACGAAGGTGCGCGCGGTCGACTCGGGTTCCGGTTTGCTGCCGATGCTCATCATGTCGATGGTCACGGTGTGAAATCAGCCGTATGATAACTGGCGTATGAACCCCTTGCTCGCGCTCGCTGCCGCCGTTTCTCTCGCCGCCGACTCGACCGACGTTCTCCGGGTGAACCAGGTGGGCTATCTGCCTGACGCGCCTAAAGTCGGCGTACTGTGCGCACTCGGCGATGCGTCCGCGGATCGTTACACGCGATTCGTCGTGCGCGACGACGCGGGTCGCACGGTGTACGGTCCGCGGCGCGTACGACCCGATGCCCCGTTTGGGCCGTGCCGCCGAACGTGGCGACTCGATTTCAGCGCACTGCGCCGCGCCGGTACGTACACCATCGACGCGGCCGGCGTGACCGCACGCGTGCGCATCGGGGCACGCGTGTTCGCCGGCGCCGCCGACACGCTGTTGCAGTACATGCGCGAGCAGCGCTCCGGATTCAATCCGCTCTTCCGGGATTCGCTGCACCGCCTCGACGGCTACGTCATCGACGACAGCGGCGCCGTCATGAAGTATCTGCCGGCGAGCGGCGGATGGGCAGACGCTTCGGACTACCTGCAGTACGTTGCCACATCAGCTACGGCCACGTTCCACATGCTGATGGCGTTTCGCGACCACCCGGCCGCGTTTCGAGACGTCGTGCTGTCCGACGGACTCCCAGGGGCCAATGGCGTACCGGACGTACTCGACGAGGCGCGGCACGGCCTCGAATGGCTGCTGCGAATGTTCCCCAGCGACTCCGAGCTGTACAACCAGCTCGCCGACGACCGCGATCACCTGTACTTCGATCTGCCGACGACGGACTCGTCGGACTACGGCTGGGGCAAAGGCAAGCAGCGCCCGATTTACCGCTGCACGGGACGTCCGCAGGGAATCTTTCAGAACAAGAATCGCTCGACGGGACTCGCATCGACGGCCGGCAAGTTCGCGTCGGCGTTCGCCCTCGCCGCTCGAGTGCTCGGCGCCGGACACGACTCGCTCGCGCCGCTGCTGCGACACAAGGCGATCGCGGCCTACCGGCTAGGTGTGGAGCATCCCGGTGTGTGTCAGACCGCTCCGGGAAGATCACCATACTTCTACGAGGAAGAGAACTGGGTCGACGACATGGAGCTGGCAGCCGCAGAGCTGTTTCAGCTCACGCGCGACAGCGCGTATCTCCGGGAGGCGTCGGCGTACGCGGCGCGCGAGCCGGTCACACCGTGGCTCGGCGCCGACACGGCGCGACACTACCAGTGGTATCCATGGTACAACGCCGGCCACTACTCGCTGTGGCGATCGGGAGCGCCCGCCGCCCGCGCGCGCACCGCCGACTACTATCGCCGCGGCCTCGACGCCGTCGTGCGCCGATCGGGCAATGGCTTTCGCGTGGGGATTCCGTTCATCTGGTGCTCGAACGATCTGATGGTCTCGTTCGCGACGCAGGCCTTGCTGTACCGGCGGATGACGGGCGACGACCGCTTTAGAGAATACGAACAGGCGGCGATCGACTGGCTGTTCGGCACGAATCCGTGGGGCATGTCGATGGTCGTCGGCTATCCGCGCGACGGGCGCTGGCCGCGCGATCCGCACTCGGCGATCGCCCCCAGGCTCGGCGTCGAAGCGCTGACCGGCGGCCTGGTCGACGGGCCGGTGTACCGGTCGATCTTCGGCAATCTTCGCGGCATCGCCCTCCATCACGACGATGCGTTGGCGCCATTCAACACCGGGTTCATCGTCTACCACGACGACATCGGCGACTACTCGACCAACGAGCCGATCATGGACGGGACCGCGAACCTCGTCTACCTGATGTCCGCACTCGGCGAGAATAAAGGAATTAAGGGTCAGAGTCGAAATAGGAATTAAGGGTCAGAGTCGAAATGATTGGATTCGGATCAGTCGTCGAATTGCGGCAATTCGACTCTGACCCTTTTTTCGAGGGTCGAAAGACCGCAATTCGACTCTGACCCTTTTTGCGTTCTTTTGCGCTTTGTTCGCTGTTTACGCCGGGACGTCCGATGTGTCGGGCGGAATCGTATCCGGCCGCACGCTGTCGCGGCGGGCGGCGCTGTCGTTCCGGATGCTGTCCCGGCGCGCCGTGCTGTCCGCAACCGGAGCGCCCGGTTTGCGCGCTGCCTTTGTCACCTGCCCGCCGGACGACTGCGTGAGGAACCCCCCTCGCGGAGGATGCCCTGAATCGAGCGCGGGCGCGGTCGGCGCGACCCGCGTACCGTTGACCGAGAGCGCAGCCGCGCGGCGATGGCTCTGGCGTGAGACGTTGACGCCGAGTGCGATCAGCAGCATCAGAACGACGACGGTCACGATGGGCCCGAGCCAATGCATCACGCTCGCGCGCGTGATCGCCGTGGCGGGCGTCGTATCGAGGTTCGCGGGTTCTGCCGCCGAGGCATCTCCGTCCCACGAGCCTCCGGCCACCGGCGTCAGCGAATTCGGCCGGCTGCGGATCCTCGCCGATGCCCCGAGCGCGATTGCTTCGTCACGCAGCCGAACGAGCTCGGACCGCTGCGATTCGAGATTGGCCAACCGGCGCTCGAGCGTCGCGCGCTGGCGATCGAGCTCGGCGCGCACCTCGGCCAGCCGTTCCTGGCGCTCCCGGATCGCCGTCTCCATCTGTGCCCGCTCGATCTCGATCGAGGCGCGTTCGTCTCGCGCGAATCGCTGGAATTCCTGTCGTTCCTTGTCGAGCACCGCGATCCGCTCGGCCACCTGGCGCTCCAAGTCGATCTTGTGCGTCTCGTACTTCTGGATCTCGTTCTCGCGCCACTCGATGTACTCGTCCTTGCTGGCGGTGAGCTCCACCTCGGCCTGCTTGAGGACATCTCCGGCGGCCACGATTCCGATGAAGTGGCCGACGTCGGGCGATTCCGCGTCGTCACGCAGTCGAACCAGCTTCTCGGTCTCGTCGACGATGCGCGTGGCGAGATTCGGGCAGAGCTGAGCCAGAGAGGCGCCGCCAGCCTGATCGTGGCGAGTGCCGCTGAGCAGCGTCCAGGCAAGACGGCCGATCGTCCGCGCGTCGGCGGCTTCGCCGGGCACACCCGTGATCGGAATTGGAGTGGGTCCGAGCGAGACGAACAGCCGATTCGTGTCGCGCTCGAGGATGATGGAATCGGGCGTCACGCCGCGATGCACGACGCTGTTGGCGCGCCCCCAGGCGATCACCGCGTAGACGTCCTCGAGCAGGCTGGCGATGCGAGGATTGGTGAGCCGCTCGTCGCGGTCGATGATCTCCTGCATCGTCGTGCCGAAGATCCGCTCGCTCACGACGGCGAACGCGTCGGCGCCGAGCCATCGCCCGTCGAGGACGCGCGGCATGTGCGGGTGCGTGAGCGTTCTCAACAGCTGCACGTCCGAGGCGAGGTGCGCCAGCGCATTGTTGCCGCCCGTCTCCGACGAGCGAACGACGCGCACGATGACCTCGTCTCGGTTGTCGCGACGCCGGGCGAAGTACAGCTTGCCACCCCGCAGCTCGCCGATGATCTCGTACGAGCCGGCAAGCGGGCCCCAGCCAACGGCCTCACGATCGACGTTCAAATTGGCAGCTTCCAACGCAGCACCTGCAGGATCGCGGATTTGACGCAGCGGAAGTGCGGAATCTATGCCGCGCGGGTCAGCGTTGGACCCCGTCGCCGGCCTTGAAGAAGCCTGGAAGCGAGACAGGCGACCGTCCAGTGACCGGCGCCTCACCACGGATCACGCGCGCGGCGGCACGCTCGAGATCGTCAGTTACACCGTAGGTAACGATATAGCTCCCGACATTCGGAAATTGTCGAATCAGGTACGGATTTCCAAATGTGGCGACGATGACCGGGCGCCGTTGGGCCAACGAATCGAGCCAGGCAGCCACGGGCGTGGGCATCGCTACACCCCCTTTCCCTTCGACACGTCGAACGTACGCCGTCACGACTACGACGTCCGACCGCTCGGCCGCCCGCGTAGCGTTCTCGAGCATATCCGGCGTTGCACCGGGGGTGAGGCGGATCACGGTCACCGCGGGCGACTGGCCGGCGCCCGAACGTTTACGAAGCTCGGCGAGAAAGGCGCGGCCGGCTTTGATCTCGGTTTCCGGCGCGTACTGGACAAGCGCAATCCGCGCGCGA
>DATISA010000310.1:0-3459 GCA_035469245.1 Gemmatimonadaceae bacterium | reverse complement strand
TCGCGGTGCCTTCGTGCACCTCGCCGATCTTGTGCGCCTTGCCGGTATAGTAGAGGATGCGCTCGGTCGTAGTCGTCTTACCGGCATCGATGTGGGCCATGATGCCGATATTCCGATAGTGATCGAGCGGGGTTGTGCGGGCCATTTATGGTTGCTCGGTACTCGAAGCTCGTTACGCGTTGATCCAGCCGTCCATCACGTTTCCACCAGCACCTTCCACCAGCAAAAACGCGGGTGGACCAGGCGCTCCAAAGGAGCCGGTATCCATCCGCCATCGCCGGGTACACTCGCCACTGCCGCGCGAGAGGGGACCCAAAGCGCGCCGAGCGGCGTCAGCAACAACGCCCGGTGCTCGACGTCAGATTGTCCTGCGTTGCTTTTCGGGAATCGCGACACTCGCTCGAGTGAGGCGATCGGAGCAGTCCCCTGCGACATGCAGGCCCATAAGGGTCGGCGCGCAGCTCGCCGATATGGTGCTACGAGCGCTACGCTAGCGAAAAGCCGTAGCCACTTGAATTTATTGGCGGAAGGGGAGAAGTCAACTCAAGGCGACCGCGAACTGCTCACGGCGCGAAGGGCCCGCTCATCTGCCACAGCGAGCGGGCCCGCGCAGCCAGCCTTCAGGGCTTGATTGTCCAGACGGCGATGGCGCCGCAATTCAGGTCGGGAGCGGCGAACTGGGCTGGCATTTCCGACACGCCCCGGAATACCTCGACGGCCTCGACCGCGCGGAGATCGGTCAGACCAAGTCCGTCGGTCAGCGGGTCGGCGCGTCCGGGGAGGTCCACCCGGTAGCCGTCGACGAACCAGCCGACGTGGCAGGTAGCGAGGCTCGGGCCGCGAACGGTTTGTGCTACTCCGGTGGTCGTCGACCGCGTCATTCGCATGGAACGGGTCGAGGCCGGGTCGCCCACGAACAGCCCGGGTACGGCTTGCAGGAACTCGCCCAGAGTCGCCGACGTTGTCTTGTCGAAATCGCGATGGTCGTAATGCAGACCGAGTCCGCTCAGTTTGCGCCCCCCGTAGCCAACACGATCCAGAGCGGTCCGACTCCCCGTGCCCGGCGCGGCATCCGCCGGCCGCACGTGCTCCACGACACCGATCTGGTGACGCGGATCGCCGGAGATGGCGATGGGCACTCGGATCGTCATTCGCTCGCCATTCCGCAAGTTCACGGGCGCGGACAGGATCCGCGTGTAGCCCTCGCGAATCGCGGCGATCCGATACGCTCCGTCGCGAGCCTTCAACTCGAACGTGCCGAGCGAATCGGTCGGACTGTAGACGACAGGCGCATCGGTGGCCGGATCGACGAGCATCACCGTGCCGCGCAGTGCGGCACCGGTCGAATCGTCATACAGCACGCCGCGAACGATGGCCTGTGCACCAGCGCGGGGCGCGTTGATCGCGCCAAGGAATAGGGTCGCGGCCGCAGCCGCACGACAGCTCTGCAGGAAGCCCATGGCAATACCTCTAGACGGTTGTCCCGGGCTCCACGAATTGCGATCGAGCAATTCCGTCGTGCTTTCGGTCTGTCCGCGCCGAGCTACCGCCCCCGCATCCCGACCCCTCCCCACACGTCGACCCGGCGTGTCCGTCCTAGACGAGAGTCGTGCCACGCCGTGTGTGCGTGCTCGGGAATTCGAAAGAAAGATGTGACCAACTCTGCCGGGAGGCGCGACGACAGACTATGCGTCACAGCACCGGCGTGCAGCGGATCACACCACTCGTCCGATGGTGCGCGAGGAAAGACTGGAAGGGACCGGCGCAGAGGCTGCGGCCTTGCAATTCACATGTGCATGTGATCGTGCGCCGAGGGGACAAGGCGCCAGGATACGCGCACGTCGTCCTGGTATTCCGCGTTCCTCCGATCGACCGACGGCCACGGCGCGGATCCGCTCGGCCAGATCACGCCACCCAACGCGCCCATGCCGCCGTCGGGAATCGACGCGCCGGTCGGATTGTCGTACACAGCGACGAGACGGTACACGTGATCCGGGCGAATGCTCAGTCCGAGCGACCAGAGGAACGATTTGGTCGGGATCGACGTCACCTCGCCGCTGGGATCGGTATCCGGCTTCACTTGCCACAGCACACGGTTCGCCGTGCGGTCCTCGAGTCGGAGCGACACGCCGTACTTGTGGAGGTGGCCGCCCACGACGAGGATGCGGCCGGCGATCGCGGGCCGACCCTCCCACGAACGCTGGGAGCGGCCCGGTGGAAGATCGAACGAGTGCGAGCCCGCCGGCGGCATCACATCCAGATAGAACGGGAAGATGCTGACCGGGTGCAGGAACCGCGACGCATCAGAGAACTTGAATCGCACTCTCAGATGCGTCCCGAGGTAGGCCCGATCCGTCGGATTGTGCAGCATCGTGCTGACCATCAGCGAATCGCCGGCGCGCATGTGATAGCCGATGAACGGCGGCAAGGATACCGGTGCCGTCTCCGAACCGGCGGCGCCGACGCGCAGCATGATCTGGCTGAACAGCTCACGCTGCTCCGGCACGATGACGTTCAGGTGGTGCAGGACACGCTGCGGCACCGCGGCGCCCGACGAGTCGACGATGTCGACACTGAAGCCGTGCACCCATCCGTCGGCCGGCACTCGCACCGCGAGTGGCGGTGGCTGTCGAAGCGCGTCGTGCATCGCATGAGCGGGCAGGTCGATCGGCCCCAGGTCGAGCACGAGATCGCCGTGATCGCGGTAGACTCGCAGCGTCGACTGGCCATCGGCGGCGGACGAGCCACGGGCGACGAGAGTCGCGCGAGTCGTGGAGCGATCTCCGGCGAGCAGCAGAGCGATTGGCAACACCCATAGCCTCGATGAGACGACCATGGTCGATCGATCCTCCGTTATGTCTTCGAGTGCACCGCCACGGCGGCGATGACGGCGGGTCCGACGAATCCTCTGCCGAATGAAGGCTGCGTGGGCGGCGCACGGCAAGAGCCTGAACGATACGATCAACCAGGCCCGATGGCATACTGGTCAGTTGCGCATCGACACTGGGTTATCGATTCCGACTGTCTGGATCACGATAAACTGACGAGCCCGTTTTGGGCGCGCCGGCCCGACTGGCTCTTCGCGGCGCGAGCTCGAGCAGATGCGAGAAACCCCGCGAATGCGAGAAACCCCGTCGAGGCTGGTCCTCGACGGGGTTTCTCGACAACTGGGAACGCCTCGTCTCTTACCAGCGATAGTGCGCGAACGCCTTGTTCGCGTCGGCCATGCGGTGCGTGTCTTCCTTTTTCTTGACCGCGTTGCCTTCGCCCTTGCTCGCCGCGATGACCTCGGCCGCGAGCTTTTCGGACATCGATTTCTCGTTGCGCTCACGCGAGAAGCTGATCAGCCAACGCATTGCCAGCGCGGTGCGGCGCTCGGGCCGAACCTCGACCGGCACCTGGTACGTGGCGCCGCCAACGCGGCGGCTCTTCACTTCGACAACCGGCTTGAGGTTGGCC
>DATISA010000309.1:0-20906 GCA_035469245.1 Gemmatimonadaceae bacterium | reverse complement strand
GAACGGCGCGTCGGCCTGCGCGATCACCTGGTACGTGCGACCGAACTTGTTGAAGTCGTTCACGTACGCCGAGCCCAGATAGATGCGGAGAGTCTGAAAGACGTCGTTGAGCGGAATGCCGAGCTGCTTGACCTTGTCGCGATCGACGTCGGCGAAGAGCTGCGGGACGTTGACCTGGTAGCTCGAGAACTCGCCGGCGAGCTGCGGCGTCTGGTACGCCGCGCCGAGCAGCGCCTGCGCCGATGCATACAGCACCGAGTCGCCGAGGCCAGCGCGGTCCTGGAGCATCATCTTGAATCCGCCGATCGCGCCGAGTCCGTTGACGGCCGGCGGCGGGAAGACGCCGACGTACGCTTCCTGAATCGCGCTGAACTTCTGATTGAGCGCGGCGACGATCGCGCCGGCGCTCGTTTCCTTCGACGTGCGCTCCTCGAACGGCTTGAGGCCGAGGAAGACGACCGCCGAGTTGGGCTTGTTGGCGAAGCCGTTCACCGAAAGCCCGGGGAACTGCACGGCGTGGTCGATGCCGGGCTGCTGGAGCGCGATCTCGCCCATCCGGCGCACGACCGCTTCGGTGCGGTCGAGGGAGGCCGCGTCGGGAAGCTGCGCGATGGCGACGAGATACTGCTTGTCCTGGGCGGGGACGAACCCGGCCGGCACGCGCGAGAAACCGAGAACGCCGAGCAGAACGAGGCCACCATAAGCGACCAGCGCTACCGCCGATCGCCGCGTGAGGCTCTTCACCACTCGTCCGTACCGACCCGACATGCTCGCGAAGGCGCGATTGAATGGCCCGAACAGCCAACCGAGTGCCTTGTTGAGAACGCGAGTCGGCGCGTCTTCGCGCTCGCCCCGCGGCTTGAGTAGCACCGCGGCCAAAGCAGGCGACAGCGTCAGCGAGTTGAACGCCGAGATGAGCGTCGAGAACGCGATCGTCAGCGCGAACTGGCGGTAGAACTGTCCGGTCAGGCCGCTGATGAACGCGACGGGAACGAACACCGCGCAGAGGACCAGCGCGATCGCGATGATCGGGCCGCTGACTTCCTCCATGGCGCGATGGCTCGCCTCGAGCGGCGACAGTCCTTCCTCGATGTGCCGCTCGACGTTCTCGACGACGACGATCGCGTCATCCACGACGATGCCGATGGCCAACACCATACCGAACAGCGACAGCGTGTTGATCGAGAAGCCCGCCGCGAACATCACGGCGAACGTTCCAACGATGGAGATCGGCACGGCGGCGAGCGGAATGATCGAGGCGCGCCACGTTTGCAGGAAGAGCACGACGACGATGACGACCATGAGCGTCGCCTCGAGCAGCGTGCGAATGACTTCCTTGATCGAATCACGGACGAAGATCGTTGGGTCGTACACGGCCGACCAATCGACGCCCTGTGGAAAGCGCGTCTTGAGCTCGGCCATCTTGTCGCGCACGGCGCTCGACAGGGCAAGCGCGTTCGAGCCCGGCGCCTGGAACACGACGATCGCGACGGCGGACTTGTTGTCGAGCAGCGCGCGCAGGCCGTAGTCGCCCGCGCTCAGCTCTAGGCGCGCAACGTCGCGCAGGTGCGTGACTTCGCCATTGGCGCCCGTCTTGACGATGATGTTGCCGAACTCCGTCTCGTCGGCGAGGCGACCCTTGGCGGTGACGGTGAGTTGATACGCGACGTGCTCCGGCATCGGCTGGCCGCCGACGACGCCGGCGGCCACCTGAAGGTTCTGCTCGCGAATGGCCTGCACGACGTCACTCGCCGACAGGCCGCGCGCGGCGACCTTGTTGGGATCCATCCACACGCGCATCGCGTAGTCGCCGGCGCCGAACACGATCACCTGCCCCGCGCCCGGAAGCCGCGCGAGCTCGTTGCGCACGTTGAGCATCGCGTAGTTGCGCAGGTACACGGGATCGTACCGGCCGTCGGGCGACACCAGGTGCACGACCATGGTGATGTCGGGCGAACGCTTCTCGGTGGTCACGCCGAGCGCGCGCACCTCCTCCGGCAGTCGAGCGAGCGCCTGACTCACGCGGTTCTGCACCTGCACCTGTGCGAGGTCGACGTTGGTGCCGATCTCGAACGTGACGGTGAGATTCAGCACGCCGTCAGCCGTGGCCGACGACGACATATACAGCATGTGCTCGACGCCGTTGATCGCGTCCTCGAGCGGCGTGCCGACGGTTTGCGCAAGCACCGTCGGATTGGCGCCGGGGTAGATCGCGCGAACGGAGATCGTCGGCGGCGTGACCTCGGGATACTCGCTGATCGGCAACGTCGTGATCGAGATCAAACCGGCAGCGAGGACGACGAGTGACAGTACGACCGCGAACACGGGGCGGTCGATGAAAAACCGCGAGAAACGCACGGGAATATCCGGTAAGAGGATGTGGTTATTTCTGCGCGAGCATCGTGGCCGACTTCGCCGAGACCTTCATTCCCGGACGCACGCGGAGCAGACCGTTGATCACGACATTGTCGCCCGGCTTGAGCCCACTCTGGACGACGCGCAATCCGTCTATAAGTCGGCCGATCAAGATCGGCCGGTATTCGACCGTGCTATCCGCCTTGAGCACGAGCACGAACTTGCGATCCTGGTCCGTGCCGACCGCCTGGTCCTGCACCATGGTCACCGCGCGCGGCTGTCCACCGGCCAATCGCACGCGAGCGAACAGACCGGGCGCGAACAGGCGGTTCGGGTTGGGCAGAACGGCTCGAACGCGAATCGTCCCAGCCGTGCGGTCGACGCGGTTGTCGACGAAGTCGACTTTGGCCTCGTGCGGATAGCCCGTCTCGTTGGCGAGGCCGATCTGGACGCTCAGCGCGCCCGCGCCGGTATGCCCGCGCGCCGCGGAGACGTACTTGAGGTACGCCTGCTCGTCGGAGTCGAAGTACGCATAGATGGGGTCGAGCGAGACGATCGTCGTGAGCAACGACGGCGACGGTGGTCCGGATTGAACCAGATTCCCTTCGGTGATCTCGGCGCGCCCCACGCGTCCGGAGATCGGCGCGCGAACGGTGGTCCACTCGAGATTCAGCCGCGCGTTCGCCAACGCCGCCTCGGCGGCACGGACCGCGGCGCCGCTCTCGGCGACACCGCTGGTACGGGCGTCGAGCTCCTCACGGGAGATCGCCTGCGTCGTTACGAGACGCTTTGCTCGCTCGAGCTCCTGCCCGGCGAGCCCCGCCCGCGTTTTGGCTTCCTCGAGCACCGCCTCGGCGCGGGCCACGTCGGCCTGGTAGGGCCGAGCGTCGATCGTGAGCAGCACATCGCCCCGCTGCACGCTCGCCCCTTCTGGGAACGACACATGCTGAATGAACCCTGAGACTCGCGGCCGGACCTCGACGGATTGCACGGCCTCGAAGTGCCCCGTGAACTCGTCCCAATCGCTGACTTCACGGTCGATGGCCGCGGCAACTGTCACTTCGGGGACGGGCATGACCGGCTTGGGCTGGCTGCAGCCCGAAGCGATGGTCACGACGGAGAGGGCCAAAACGATCCAGAGGCCCCAACCAACGAATCCGGCGGCGATACTAGTTTTGCGGTGCACGATGTGTGTCATTTGGGATAGCTCAGCGAAACGGCGGATCGATTCGTAGATGAACGGGGTATGTTACCGATCGGTAACATCGAGTATGTTACCGATCGGTAACATCCAAGTCAAGACTTAGATCCCGGGATGCCGAAGGAGGCCGCCCGTCATGGTTCCGAATCAGCCACCGCGAGAACGCATTCTGGCCGCCGCCGACGACCTCTTCCGTCGTCACGGCATCCGCGGTGTCGGCGTCGAAGCGATCGCCGAAGCGGCAGGCACGAACAAGATGACGTTGTACCGTCAGTTCGAGTCGAAGGACGCTCTGATCGCCGAGTGGGTGCGCGGCATCATCGCGCAAAAAGAGAAAGTGTGGGACGAGCTCGAGGCGAAGCATCCCAACGACCCGACGGCGCAGCTCGTCGGCTGGAGCCGCGCGACGGCGGCGGCGTTGGCGCAGATGGAAGAGCGCGGCTCGACGATCATGAACGCACTGGCCGAGTTGCCCGAACCGGACCATCCGGCGCGGCGCGTGATCGACGAACATCGCCTTCGCGAGCACGACAAGATTCTCGAACTCTGCCGCCGCGCAGGATTTACGGAGCCCGACCTCGCGGCCGATGAATTCTATTTGCTGCTCGAGGGCGCCAAGTCGTGCGTATCGTGCATGGGCCTCAAGCGCGTCGGCGAGCACCTCATGCGATTGGTCGACACGATGGTTGCGTCGAAGGGAAAGGCGCGCGCCCGGGCGGCAGCGCCAAAGCGCTGAGCTTCGCCCGCAAGACACACGGCTGAGTTCCGCCGACCCTGGCACTGTCCACTCCGTCGTTCGAGAGTTCGATCCGCGGTTGACGACCGCGTTCATCTCTACGACGGACGAGGAGCGTGGAATTCGACATGGTTTTCGCGGCCCTTGAGTGCAACCTGGCGATTCAGGACCTAAGAAATTGGTGATGCGATCGCCACTGATTGGTCGGATTGTGGCGGATGGACGAGGAGACTGGGCGGTGGCTCGCGGAGGAACGCCTCACTCACGGCATCATCGGAGCCTTCTTTCGCGTTTATAACCGACTGGGCTACGGTTTCCTCGAGCATGTTTACGCTGCCGCGCTCGAGCGCGAGCTCCTGCGGCTGGGCCTGCAAGTCGCGCGCGAGTACTGGGTCCGCATCTACTACGATGGCGTGGAGCTCTGCCAGCAACGGTTGGATTTCGTGGTGAACGAGAGAGTCGTCGTAGAGCTCAAGTCGACGGCTGAGTTGCACCGTGCCGCGTCCCGCCAATTGCTCAATTACCTCCGTGCAACAAGCCTGGAGGTGGGACTCCTCCTGCATTTCGGTCCGGAAGCCAAGTTCTATCGGTTGTATGCCCCGAACGCGCAAAAGAAGCACGCTTCAATCCGGCCAATTCCGAGGGAATCCGGTTAATCCGCACCACAACTTGTTCTTAGTGGCTGGACCGAGAGGCCTTTCCGGATCTTCGATAAGGGCAATCGACCAATACGCGCTACGCGACTCGTCAGGCGAAGCGTGTGGTTTTCCATAGCGCGATGCCGCAGGCGGCGAGGAGGGCGAGCATCGCGATCGCGAGGACGCCGACCCAGCCCCAGTGCACCGCGATCTGCGGCGGGCGCGCCATGCTTGCGAATCCCGCCAGCACGGCCGTCGCGGCGGCGACGATCACCCAGTCGAGCATCGTTCGCTTGGCTCGTGCGCTCGTCGCGCCGCGACCCGATACGGCCGCAGCCGTGTATTGGGGATCGACGCCATAGCGTTCGCCTTCAGCCGATGCGCGTTTTCGCCAGCGTTCATGTTCGCTGTGCGTCACCGACGACAGCGCGATCACCCCTGCCCCGAGCGCCATGACGATCGATCCCCCGACGACCTGCGTGAGGACGCTCGACGTGGCGCCGCGCAATTCGCCGAACACGAAGATTCCCCACAGCAGGCCCCACAACTGATTCGTGTTCGACAGCGGAATCCCGCGCGTGATGCCGCCGTATTTCACCGCGTACTGCTGAAAGAGGTCGCCGATCACCCACACGAAGCCGCCGGCGAGGAGCCAGAACAGGACATGGCGCGCGCCCACCAACTCGCGCCACAGCGGCGTCACGCCGCCCGAGTAGACGATCGCCAGCGTCGACATCATCCCGAGCTCGCCGACGGTGAAGAACGTGACGAACGAGAGTGGGCTCATCCCGGTCAGGTACGCCTTGCGATAGGGGATGTACATCGTGCCCCACAATACGCCGGCGCCAAGTGCCGCGATCACGCCCTTGAGCGCGTCGTGCGACGTGACTTGTTGCGCCGAGGCGAGGGCCAGCGAGTACGCGCCGCCGAACATCAGCAGCGCGCCGCCGATCACGCCGAGCCAGCGGCGCCAGTCGGCGCCGCGCAGCTCGTGGAAGAGCGCGATCCCCCAGAAGATTCCGAGCAGGCTGTTGCTGTTCCAGAGCGGGAACGCGATGGCGAGGCCGACGTTGCGGATCGCGAAGATGGTGAGCGTGTTCGCGACGGCCCAGAGGCAGCCAGCCAGTACGGCCCACACGATCAGGTGCGGCGCCTGCCGGAAATCGGTCCTTATATAGGATGTACCCTGGATGAGCGCCGGCACGCTCCACCGCGCCACGAACACGCCGATCACCATCGCCAGCGACACGACGACGGGCGACAAGCCGAGCGTCACGAGCTTGGTCGGTGCCTCCGCGGCGCCGAGCCAGGCGCCTGCGGCAACGCCGCAGGCGATGCCGATAGTTTGTAGAACTCTAATGCGCGCGTGGTCGACCGACGCGTGCGGGTCGGCGGCGGCCGAGCGCTCGGACGCGGCGGCCGTCAACTGATCCAGCCCAGCACGATGAGACCGCCGATCAGCACCGCGACGGGAATCCAGAACTGCACGTCGCTGAGGATCAGGCTCGCCCACCGCCTGGGCTGCGGCCGGGGCTCTTCTGCAGTCGGGGGCATGGGTGGCGCATCTCCTCCATGCTTGGTCCAGAGCGGAGTGTGACCCAGGACCCGCAGGGATGAGCCCCTACGGGTGTGAGTTACATCCGCCCGACATGACCTCAGCGCCCTTCAAGTTGTGAAGGCCCGGCGCGGCTGGGCCGATCGAGCTTCCGGTCGCGATATGAATGTTGTTGTGGAACTGGTTGAACGCCCGCTGGAGACTGGGATCGTCACACACGCGTGGCCCAACTTCAGTGAGCTCGCCCGTCGCTGTCTTGATGTAGTGACGATGTGGAGGAACGTTCTGGAGCTCCGGGTCCGCTCGCATATTCTCCGCGGCGACGAACATGGTTGCCGCGACGCCAGCGACGACAGCAAAAGCCAGTCGGAGTCTCATAGGTTCCTCCAGGGCGTTGCATAAGAGCTCACTCGGTCGCCGATATTATCCCGCTTCGGCGACTTATGCCAGAGACCTGGGAAAGCACCGCGCTAAGTCCGCGCTGTTGCTTTGCCAACTGCCTTGGCACTTGCCTTGCCGCCCGCCTTCCCGACCGGCATAATCGCGTATGTCCGACGGCATTTCGATTTCCGTAATCCTCGCGGCGACAGATGCGTCGCCCGACCTGGCCAACTGCCTGGCAGTCCTCGAGCCCCAGGTCGCCGCGGTGCGCGGCGAGATCATCGTCGGCGACGGGCATGGGGCGGCCCTCGATGAGCGACATGTGGCCGCGACGGACCGTCTCTCGTGCATCCGCGTCCCCGGCGCGTCCGTGTTCGAATTGCGCGCCCGCTGCGCCGAGGCGGCGCGCGGCGACGTCATCGCGATCACGGAAGACCACTGCGTCGTGGGCACCGACTGGTGCGCACAGATCTTGAAAGCGTTCGCCGAAAATCCCGACGCGTTGGCCGTCACCGGGCCGGTGCTCAACGGTTCCACCGATCGGCTCATCGACTGGGCGAACTTTCTGCACACGTTCGGAGCGTTCTTTCCGCCCGTGAATCCAGCGCAGCAGTACCGGTGCCCGCCGGCGGCGAACGTCGCCTATCGCCGGAGCGCGATCGGCGCTGGACCGATTACGCCGGGCTGGATGGAGCTCGAGCTCTCTCCCCGGCTCTTTGGTGAGGGACGGTTCCGCGTGCACGAGGGCGTCACGGTCACGCACGTGCAGTCGCATGGCTTCTGGGGAACATTGCGCGCGCATTTTCACAACGGCCGTTCGACGACCGGATTGCATCGCGTGCCGTTGACGAGGCGACAACTCCCGTGGACACAGTTCCGCGCTGCCAGGGGATCGATGAGTCCTGAGACGCGATCGGCGCCGGCGGCTCGCGCGAGCCTTCCGCTCCTCTTTGTGCTCTCGTGCTGTCACGCGGCGGGCGAGGTCACCGGCATCCTGGCTGGCCCGGGCCAGAGTCCCACGAGATTGCGATAGCCGCGCGTCATGCCGCATCAGTCGAATCCGGCACGCGGGCTCCGCATCGTCCAGGTTTCTCCGTCCTATGCTCCACTCGTGGGCGGGTGCGAGCGGCTGCTGCAGGGCGTGTCCGAACGGCTCGTCGAGCGAGGGCATGACGTCACCGTACTCACGTTCGACTGCGCGACGCAACTCGATTTCCGTTCTCCGCGCGGCGCGGGATTGCCGCCGGACGAGATGCTGAATGGCGTCCGCGTGATCCGCGTCAATCCCACGGCGCGTGCCTTCAACAGCGCGCATCAATGGTGGCTGCGGCGGCGCGGAGGATGGCGCACCTCCATGTGGCTCTTCGGGGATGAGCTCTGGCCACTCGAGCCTCCGAATGGCGCCGGATTCCTGCGACCGCTCGCGCGGCTCGAGGCCGACGTGGTCACGTCGGCGAACTGGTGCTTCGGTGCGGCGTACTGGGTGTGTCGGCCGCGAGGCTTGCGCCGTACACCGCGCGTGGCGATTCCGGTCCTGCACATCGCGCGCGATTGGGCGAACAATCCATTGTATCCTCGCATGCTGCGAAACTGCGATGCGACGATCGTGTGCACCGACGCGGAGCGCGACTTCGTGCAGGCACGCGGAGCACGTGCGGTTGCCGTCGGCGGCGCAGGCGTGGATCCGGCCCGTTTTGAGAACCGTGATGGCGCGTGCATAAGAGCTCGCTACGCCGTCGGCGACCGACCCGTCGTCGGCTTCGTCGGACGGCAGGATGCACTCAAGGGCGTTCCCACACTGATCGAGGCGATGGGGATCGTCTGGCGTCATTTGTCAGACGCAACGCTCCTGATCGCCGGCCAAACGGCGCACCGAGAGCCGATCGTGTCGCGGATGTTGGCCGAGCTTCCGGCTGACGATCGCGCAAAGGTCATTCTCATCGACGACTTCGCGGACGCGGATGCACCATCGATCTTCGACGCCTGCGACGTGCTCGCCCTGCCGTCGGTCGAGGAATCGTTCGGCATGGTGATGATCGAGGCGTGGATGTGCGGCAAGCCGGTCATCGGCGCCGACATCGCGCCGACGCGCTGCGTCGTGGACGACGGCATCGACGGATTGATCGCCAAACCGTTCGACGCGGCGGATCTGGCGGAGAAGATTCTCGATCTGCTCTCGGATCCGGAGAAGCGCGCATCGTTCGGCAAGCGTGGCCGCGCGAAGGCGCTCGAACGGTACACGTGGGACCGTGTGACCGACGTGTGGGAAGCGACGCTGCAAAGGGCGGCTGCGAGATCGCCAACGGCGACGCGCTGACAGCCGAGGGGGCGACACGAGTCACCGACAGAGGGTGGGGACCTGCACCAACGGCAGCTCGAATGTCCGCTTCACCTGCGCCGATCCGTTGTTTCTGTGAGAACTTTGGCGAGCCTGTTCTACTATCCGGCCGACATTCCGCTGATGACCTCCGGCAAACCCGAGGTCAGCGTGGTCTCGAACGGACGATCGCGTTCCGGCGCTGCTGGTTGGAAGACTGTTACGACAGCTCCTGGGAATACGCGCCGGTGCCCTGAGTCGATCGCAAATCCTTGTCCGCGAGGGGTGTTGTGAAGCTGATGAACTTTGCGCGTCGGCTGTGTCGCATGGACGCACTCGTCGTCGGTGCAGCGGCCAGCCTGGTGGCCGTGGCCATGGTCGCATGCGACGGCAGCAGGGCGGTGTCGCCGAGCGGCACCAAGACAGACTCCACGCCGAGCAGCTACAGGATTCGATTGTCGCCGGCCAGTATCGAGCTCATTGCGCCGCCCGGCACACCGACATCGATTACCGTGACAGCATCCGTGCTCAAGGGCAATGATACGACAGCGGTGCCCGATGCGCAGGTGACGTGGGCGATCGACGCGCCTTCCGTCGCGACTGTCACGACGGCGGGTACGGTGACGGCAGTGGCGCCAGGAACCACGACACTGCACGCGCGCTATTCCGGAGTAGAGGTGAGTGCTGCGGTCACCGTCGCCGCCGCGCCGATCGTTCCGGGCGTCGCGTTCGTACCAACGGGCTCGATGACAAGAGCGCGCGTGGGACACACGGCGACACTGCTTGCCAACGGCAAGGTTCTGATCGCGGGCGGTGGCGCCGCGACGGCAGAGTTGTATGATCCAGCGACTGGCACGTTCGCCCTCACTGGGAGTATGAGCGTGTCCCGCTCCTTGCATTCGGCGACGCTGTTGCCTGACGGACGGGTGCTGGTCGCCGGGGGTTACAGTGGTGACCCCTTCAGTGGCAGCGGCGCCGCGAAGCTCGAGACCGCCGAAGTGTACGATCCCGCTACCGGCAGCTTCACCCGTACCGCGGATATGCTCGAGGCTCAGTCGGGGCAGACAGGTACGCTCCTCGCGAATGGAAAGATCCTGCTGACCGGCGGTTTCGGGAGCTGCTGCGACAGTCTGCCGAAACCAGAGCTCTACGATCCGGCCACCGGCACCTTCGCCGCAACCGGGGCCTATGTGCCGTATTCAGGGCTTCCCGATTACGCGCAGACGGTGGGACTCGCTAACTCGACGGCAACGCTGCTTCGCGACGGCCGGGTGCTGGTGGCGGCGGAACCGGCGGCACAGCTCTACGATCCGGCGACTGGCACCTTTACGCTGACGGGCCAAATGAGATCTGGAGGGTCAGTCATTCCGCCGTACATCACGGGCCGTACCGCAACGCTGCTCGAGAACGGGCGCGTGTTCTTTGCCGGCGGTGAGAACGAGGATATCGGACGCTTCGAGAGCACGGAGCTCTTTGATGCGACGAGCGGTACCTTCGCTTTTGGACCCGGTATGGCGGTCGTGCGCGACGGACACACGGCGACGCTCCTGTCCGATGGCAAGGTCCTCGTCGTCGGCGGTGAGAGTACGATCGGCTGCGACTCGCCCTCGACGTGCGAGATCGTGAGCACCGCGAGTGCCGAGCTCTACGATCCCGGTAGCGGCACGCTCGCCTCCGCGGGTAGCATGAGCGAGCGTCGTGAGTTGCATCGAGCAACGCTGCTCAACGACGGGAGAGTCCTCGTCACTGGTGGTCTCACGTTCATTGGCGGTCCGATCCACTTCGGTGGTGGAGTTTCGGTAACACCACTCGCGACCGCGGAGCTTTACGCGCCGAGGTAACGAATCGATGAACACTCGCGACTTTGCCGGCGTCATGGCCACGCTCGGCTCCGAGCTGGCGCTCGGCGTTCCTCCCGGCGCCAAAGGCAGCTACATGCTCAACCTGGGCGACCCGGGTTTGCATGCGTCGCTCGAGAACCTCTCCGCAGCGCAGGCTTCGAGTACGCACGCGGGCGGTGCGTCGATCGCGGCGCACGCGGATCACATCCGCTACGGCCTGGCGTTACTCAATCAGTGGCTCGGCGGCGCCGAGGCGCCGTGGAAGAACGCCGACTGGACGGCGAGCTGGAAGAAGAACGTCGTGTCCGACGCCGAGTGGCGTACACTGCGGGACGATCTGCGTCGCGAGCTCGGGACCTGGATCGACGGAATACGGACGCCGCGCGAACTGGACGAGCGCGCGCTCGGCTGGCTGATGGGAAGCATCGCGCATTTGGGATATCACCTCGGCGCGATCCGGCAGATCGATCGCGCGGCGCGTGGCCCGACGGCGGAGGACGAAGCGCGGCTCAAGGCCGAAGCGGCCTAGCAGGCGGGGCGGGCTGAGCCCGCGACGAGTGCTTGACACGGCCAACCCTTTCCCCGATCCTAGTGTCTACCCTTAGACACTAGGATGAGAGACCGGATGGCCCTGATCAAGGGAACGCTCGATGTGATGGTGCTCAAGACGCTGTCGTGGACGCCGATGCACGCGTTCGAGATCGCGTCATGGATCGAGGACCGATCGAGCGGCCGCACGGTGGTGGATGACGCGGCTCTCCTCCAGGCCCTCCACCGCCTCGAGGAGCGCAAGCTCGTGCGTGCCGCGTGGGGCGTGACGAAGAACGGCCGGCGCGCGCGGTACTACGAGCTGACGGCGCCGGGCCGCGCCCATCTCCGCGCCGAATCGCTCCGGCTCGTCGATCAGTTCGACGCGCTCGTCAGCGTCCTCAACGCCAAGGAGGTCTGAGACGATGCGCTTCGAGATCCGGCCGGGCGTGCGGCGACTGTTCCGGCTGCCGCTCCGCTCGCGGGCGCAGATTCGCGCCGAGCTCGACGAGGAGCTCGATGCGCTGATCGCGAGTCGAGTCGACGATCTCGTGGCGCGCGGCATGTCGACGGACGACGCATATCGCGAAGCACTTCGCCGGCTCGGCGCGCCGCCCGCCGATGCTCGCCGACGACTCCGCGCCTCCGCCGAACACCGGGAGCAACGCATGCGCATCAACGACGTCGCCGACAATCTCGCGCAGGATCTCCGTTACGCCTTTCGCGGGCTGCGCGCGAAGCCCGGGTTTACGGCGGCCGTCGTCACGACGCTCGCATTGGGCATCGGAGCCAACGCGGCGATCTTCGGTATCGTCGATCGCATGCTCTTTCGCCCGCCGCCGATGCTGCGCGATCCGGCGACGGCGCACCAGGTCTACGTCTCCGTGACCTATCGAGGCCAGGAGCTCGTCTCGAATCCGGATCAGTACGCGCGGTACCTCGACCTCACGCGCGACACTCGCTCGTTCGCCACGACCGCGGCCTACGCCCGGCGAGACATCGCGGTCGGCGTCGGCGACGCGGCGCGCGAGATGTCGGTTGGGGCCGTGAGCTCCAGCTTCTTCGACTTCTTCGATGCGCGTCCCGAGATTGGACGCTTCTTCAGCAGAGTCGACGACGCTGTACCGGCGGGGCAGCCCGTCGCCGTCCTGAGTCACACGTACTGGCAAACCGCATTCGGACAGCGCGCCGACGCCATCGGCAGCAAGATCCAGATCGGACCAACGCTCTACACGATCATCGGCGTCGCGCCGGACGGCTTCGCGGGATTGTGGCCGGCGAAACCTCCGGTCGCGTACATCCCGATCACGAACTTCGGCTCGGCGCGCGCGGCGACGGCCGGCCCGCTTAAACGCCAATGGTGGACGACATACTCGTGGGGATGGATGTCGGTGATGGCGCGGCGCAAGCCGGGCATCTCCATCGCGCAGGCGAACGCCGACCTCACCCACGCGATGCGGTTGAGCTACCTCGCGGAGGCAAAGGAGCAAGGTGACGCGCCACCGATCGATCTGGCCAGGCCGCGCGCGATGGTTGCGTCGATCCTCGACGAGCGTGGGCCGAACGCGTCGAGCGTGTCCAAGGTCGTGCTGTGGGTGGGCGGCGTGTCGCTCGTGGTGCTGCTCATCGCCTGCGCGAACGTGGCGAACCTGCTGCTGGCGCGCGCGTTCGCGCGGCGGCGCGAGATCGCGGTCCGGCTTGCGTTGGGCATCTCGCGCTCGCGCCTGCTCGGCCAGTTGCTCACCGAGAGTCTGGTGCTCGCCCTGCTCGGAGGCGTGGCCGGACTGATTGTCGGCCAGTGGGGCGGTGGCGTGCTTCGCGGGGTGCTCATCCCCGGTGCCGCACCTGCGGACCCGCTACGGGATTCACGGACGATTCTCTTCGCCGCCGCCGCCATGATCGGCGTCGGCGTGCTGACCGGTCTGGCGCCCATCATGCAAGCGGCACGCGGCGGTCTCACGCTCGTCGACGACCTCAGGTCGGGCGTACGCGAAGGCACCTATCACCGGTCGCGCTTGCGCGCGGCACTGCTCGTCGCGCAGGGTGCGCTCTCGGTCGTGCTCCTGGTTGGCGCCGGACTGTTCGTGCGCAGTCTGATGAACGTGAAAGGTCAGCGGCTGGGTTACGACGTCGATCCGGTCGCGATCGTCGAGCTCAACATGCGCGGGCTCACCCTCGACAGCGCACGGACATACCAGCTCGTGCACCGACTGTTGTCGGCGGCGAAAGCTGTCCCCGGAGTGACGCACGCGACGCTCTCCACGTCCACCCCGTTCTACAGCCTCACCAGCGTCAACCTCACGGTGCCCGGCATCGACAGCGTGCGCCGGCTCGGCCGGTTCCAGCTCGATGCCGTGAGCCCGGAGTACTTCGCGACGTACGGCACACGAATCCTTCGTGGCCGCGGGATCACCGACGCGGACATGCGCACGGCACCCAAAGTGATGGTCGTGAGCGATGGCATGGCGAAGCGTCTATGGCCCGGACGGGACGCGATGGGCCAGTGCGTGCGCGTGCAGCGCGATTCCACGTGCACGACGGTCGTCGGCATCTCGGAGGACGTGCACTATCGCAACATCGGCGGCGACTCGGCGACGTTCTCGTACTATCTATCCGCGGAACAGTACGCGCAGCGGCCGGGGCTCGCGGTCCGTACGGCGGGTCCGGCGTCGCATTTCGTCGAGCCGATTCGGCGTGCACTTCAGCACGAAATGCCGGGTGCGCGGTACGTGACTGTCACGCCGTTCAGCACGATCGTCGGCCGCAAGACGCAGTCGTGGGAGCTCGGCGCCACGATGTTCGCCGTGTACGGCCTGCTCGCGTTGGCGCTCGCCGCCGTTGGACTGTACAGTGTGGTCGCCTACAACGTGGCGCAGCGCACGCACGAGATGGGCGTGCGGATCGCACTGGGCGCCCGCGTGCGAGACGTCGTGTTGCTCGTGCTGCGCGACGGGTTCGCGTTGGGCGCGGCGGGCCTCGCCATCGGCGCGGTCATTGCGCTGGGAGCGGCACGATGGATCGCGCCGCTCCTCTTCAAGGAATCGGCACGCGATCCCATCGTGTTCGGTGGCGCGGCGCTCGTCTTGCTCGCGGCCACGGTCGCGGCGAGCTGGATACCGGCGCTGCGCGCGGCCCGCGTCGACCCGCAGGTGGCGCTCAGAGCGGAGTGAGTCGGCTCGTCATGGCGTCGGCCTCGCGCCCCACTTTGCCCCGAGCCCAGACAACAGCGCCGCGTACGTCTCGATCCCGTTCCACAGATTCTGCATTCTGAGATTCTCGTCGGCCGCGTGTTGGTTGTCGTCGTAGTTGGCGATGGGCAGCGAGATCATCGGCGCGCGGAGAATCCGCTCGAAGAGATAGCCCGGCCCACTCGCTCCGACCGTTGGATTGACGAGCGGCGGCTGCGGCACGCCGTCGCTGAGCGTGGCGATCACGGTTCGACCGAACGGGCCATCCATGGGCGCGCGTGACGCCGGATAGCCGCCTGGCTCCCACTCGACGCGCGCGATCTTCGGATGCGCAAGTCGCATCGTGACGGTCGGCGTATCGCTCGTCACGAAGTAACCCTGCTTGCGGATGTGCGCTTCGACGAGCCGCTGCACGCGCTCGGGCGTTTGATTCGGGACGAGCCGCAGATCGAACGACGCGTACGCGGCGGTCGAGATGGTGTTCGATCCGGTCTCGCGCACGCCGCCCGCCCGCAGCCCGCGTACGTTGAAGGCGGGCAGCATGATTCGCTCGGCGAGGAGCGCGTCGTTCGCCTCGGTGCGCGACAAGCCGAGCGTGCGGCGGAGCGTCGAGTCGTACGGCGGCAGCGCCGCGATTGCCTTGTGCTCGGCGGGTGTGATGGGCCGAACGTCGTCGGAGTAGCCGGCGATCTTGATACGGCCGTCGTCGTCGCGCATGCTGGCGATGAGATTGGCGAGCATCGCCGACGGATTCGGCGCCCAGTTGCCGTAATGACCGCTGTGCAGCGGGCGATTCGGGCCGTACACGGTGAGCTCGAACCCCGTGACGCCGCGCGAGCCGAAGGAGAGCAGCTGGCGGCCGCTCTGGTGCACCGGTCCGTCGCAGAAGAGCCAGCCGTCCCCAGAGAGCAATGATGAGTATTTCCTCAAGATGTCGCCGAGGTGGCCGGAGCTGTTCTCTTCTTCGCCCTCGAAGAAGACCTTGAGGTTGACGGAAGGCGTGAGGTGCGATGCGTGCATCGCGTCGACCGCGGCGAGTATCGCCATGATCGACGCCTTGTCGTCGCCCGCCGAGCGGCCGTAGAGGCGCGATTCGGGGTCGACGCGCTCGCCGGGCGACGGGAGCGGAACGGCCTTGCCGCCGGATTTGAGGTCGCGAGTGAACAGCACCGGCGACCAAGGTGGATTGGTCCACTGGGTAGGATCGACCGGCTGGCCATCGTAGTGCGCGTAAAGCACGAGCGTGCGCGACGCGCCGGCCGCGGGGAGCTCGCCGTACACGGCGGGTGGACCGCCGGGAACGGTGAGCTTTTGCGCGTTCCTGAAGCCGCGACGCGTGAGCATCGCCACGAGCGTGTCGGCGTTGCGAGTGATCTGCGCCGAGTCGGTGGCGAGGTTCGGGATGGAAAGGAGCGAGGCGAACTCGCGGACGATCGCGGCTTCGTTGCGCGTGCGATAGGCGCGGGCGGAGTCGCGGGCGGTCACGACACGATCGGACTGCGCGGGGAGAAAGACAGCAGTCATGGCGAGCGCGAGGAGCGCGGTAACGGCGGATTTCATTGTTTGTTAAATTCCATAGTGTACACGTCGCTCTCGTCGGCGGCGATCGTCACGAAAAGCCATTTGCCGTCGGCGGCGAAGTCAGCTCTACCGATACGGTGCTCCGGGCTGTCACGGAACAAGAGTCGCGGCTTGCCACCGCTCAGGGAAATCGAATAGAAGCTGTAGCGCGCTGTCGAGTCCTGCGTGTTGAAGAACAGTGTGCCCGGATCCTTGCTCCACGTCGTGAACCGAGCGGTCTCGTGCGGGAGACCGTCGTAGACCAACCGGGACGCGCCTCCGCTCGAGGATATGATCCTCACGCGGCCCTCACTGGGCGGCGCGTTCACGTACGCAATCCAGCGGCCGTCCGGGGACCAGCGCGCCCACCCGGCCGCCTCGTCATTCGGCGTGAGTCGACGCACCGACGACCACTGGCCGGAAGCATCCTCACTGAACAGCACGTCGTATTCCTGCAACGTCGCCTCCGACTTGGAGCCGTCGATGACGTACGCAACGATGTGTTTGCCGTCGGGCGACAGATCGGGCATGAGCAAATTATACGGCGTGTGCGTGAGCTGGCGTTCGTCCGTCCCGTCGATGGCGATCGAGTAGATCTGGCGGACGCCGCCCCGGGCCGAATGGAAGAGCAACCGTCGGTCGTCCGTCGACCACGACGGGTCGAAGTCGTTGGCCGGGTTGGTCGACACCTGGATCGGCTCGCCGCCGTCGATGCGAACTTTATAAATATCGAAGTTGCCGTTGCGATTGGAGTCGAAGGTCAGCCACTGGCCGTCGTGCGACAGCGCGAATCCCTCGATGCGTTGGCTCTCGCTCGTGATCTGCCTGGTCGGCACCGAACCCGCCGGCCCGCTCGCCGGAATGTCGATCGCCCACAGGTTCGACTGGTTGCGAACGGCATCGTACGCCAGACGCCGCCCGTCGGCCGAGAGCGAGATCGTGCGCGCGCCGAGTCCCGTGGTCAGACGTTGCGCTGCTCCGCGGGCACTGCCGTCGCCGCCAATCGCTTGCTGGTACACGTCCGGCGTGCCGTCTCGATTCGAGATGTACAACAACGCGCGGCTGTCGAGCAGCCAGGTCGGACTCAAGTTGATCCAGTTGGGCGGCGCCACCTGGTGACGAGCGCCCGTCGCGACCGATGCCACCCAGATCGGTGCCGACGATTGGTTGTCGAGCCCCGGACGATTTCCGTTGACGTACGCCAACTGACGCCCGTCGGGCGACCACGCGAGCGAGTGGATCAAACCACCCGCCACGAGCTCTTTGGGATCGCCCCCGGCCGCGTTCCGGATCCACAAGCCCCGATCATCGGCGTAGGCAAGTTGACTACCGTCGGGCGACCACGTGGGACTCACGATCGACGTGCCGGCGGAGGGCGGCACGAGCAACTTGGGCGCGCCGCCCGTCGCCGGGACCACGTACGCGGCGCCGTTGGCCTCGAAGGCGATTTGCGAACCGTCAGGAGACCAGCGCGGATACTCGTGACTCCCGCTCGCCAACTCACCGCTCACCACGACCGAGCGCTCGCCCGTGATCTGGCGGACCATGATGCGGAAGCTGCCCGGCGTGCCCCGCATGAATGCGACGAACTTTCCATCGGGGGAGATGGCAGGGCTCATCTCGAGCGCTGCCGAGGTCGCGACGGCGGTGACGCGGCCCGGGCGAAGCGCGACGGGTTGCGCACGGCGTAGCGTCAGGAAAAACGAGACGCCGGCAATCGCGAGGATGGCCACCGCGACCGCGATGGTGAGCGGCGCGACACGAGATCGCCGCGCCGCCGGCAGCCGCGCGCTCGTCGGCTCCATTCCACCACTCGGCGTGGAGATCGCGTCGAGCGCCGCGAGAAGCTCGTTGGCCGATTGCGGTCGGTCGCCGGCGCGCTTCTCGAGACACTTCATGACGAGCGCGGCGAGCGCCGGCGGCACGGCGGGTCGACGCTTGAGCAGCGGCTCGGGTTGCTCGTTGACGTGCGCCGCCAGCATCTGTTGCAATGGACGCCCGGCGAACGGGCTCGAACCCGCGAGCATCTCGTACGCCACGCACCCGAACGAATAGACGTCGGCGCGGTGATCGACATGCGGCTCGGCGCTCGCCTGCTCCGGCGCCATGTACGCGGGCGTGCCGAGCGCGACGCCGAGCGACGTCAGTCCGCTCTGATGCGTACCGTCGACGGTCGACGCCACGTCGACGGCTTTGGCGACGCCGAAATCCGTGACGACCGCGACGCCACCCGACAGCATGATGTTGTCGGGTTTGATGTCGCGGTGCACCACGCCTTCGCCGTGCGCGTAGGCGAGCGCCGATGCGACATCGCGCAGAATGTGCAGCGTCTCCTTGACCGACAGCTCACCCGATTTCACGAGCCGCTCGCGCAGCGACTCGCCTTTAACGAACGGCATCGTGAAGTACGGCAGCCCCCCGATGTCGCCGGCGGAGAGCAAGGGCACGATGTGCGGATGCTGGAGCGAGGCGGCGACCTTGATCTCCCGCTTGAACCGCTCGAGCGCGACCGGCGCGACGCTCTCCGGCGGGAGAACCTTGACGACGATCCGACGCCCGAGCGAGCGCTCGGTGGCGACGAAGACGTGCGACATGCCGCCACCGCCGAGCTCGCGCTCTACGGCGTAGCTGTCGCCGAGCGTTGTCTGGATCTGGTCGCGGAGGTCCATCGGGGAGATGGGGGGAGCAGCGCCGCTGAATCTGGCTCGTGTTCCGTCGACACGCCACCGTCACGGTGCGCTACCTCGGAGTGCCCTCGGCGTACCTGGGGATCTGCGGCCGCACGTTGACTATGATTGATTTTGAGACACCGTCGGCCTGCGCCAGGACCGTGACACTGCCCTCTCGAAGGGCATTCGCTCTTCCTGTCACGGGATCCACGGCGAGAATTGTCGGGTCGAGCGACGTCCAGCTCAGCGCCGTCGCCGGAACTCGCCGACCGTCGTTGCGGACGGCAACCGCGGTGAACGTGAAGCTCGTGCCAAGTGCCACAGTACTGCCGGATTGCGGGGTGACGTCGAGGGACACGACAGATGGCGCGCTGGTCGGCGCGCTACCGGGTGATGTCGGAGAAACCCACGTGTCGCTCGAGCACGCGACGCTCGCAAGGATCAACGCTCCGGCGGCGATTGCTTCCATGGCGATGGCGATCGGGTTCCGCCTGGTGGCCTGCATGGCTCCCTCCGGTTGAGTAGCGTGTCAGCGTTGTCCGCCGACCACCACCAACATGTGAAGCAGGCGTGGAGTCGCAGTTCCTCGAACGTTCTTTCAGCGTTCCAGTCAGCACGACGTCGTGTGTCCTGCGCAACGCGAGCCCTGTTCGAGCACCCGAGCCTGCCATAAGTTGTCGGCCAATGCGCCAATGCCTCCGCTGCTGCGGATTTCTGATCCTCGCGGCCTGCGCCGCGACGTGCTCCAAGGCGCCTACCGGCGATCGCACCGAGACGGTCTCGTTCGAGACGCACGAAGGCACCGTGCTGGCCTTCGACCTCGCTCCCGGCGACAGTGCCATCGTCTTCGACCTGCTCGGCCAACTCTGGACGATTCCGGCGAGCGGCGGCCCCGCGCGCGCGGTAACAGACGCGGTTCGCGATACAGCAGAAGATCTGGATCCGTCGTACTCGCCCGATGGGGAAAGCGTGGTGTTCCGCGCCGAGCGACATGGTCGGACCGGGTTGTGGCTCCTCGATGTCGCGAGCCACGGTGTGCGTCAGTTGACACAGATCGATCGCAGCGACGAGTACAACGGTGGCGCCGGTTGGTCGCCGGACGGGCGCGCGATCGCTTTCACGCGCGCGGCGGCCGATTCGGGAACTGGAAAGCGCCGCAGCCGCATTCGCATCATCGAAGTCTCGAGTGGAAGGGCTAGCGACCTCGCGGTCGACAGCGCGCGGATGCTTCAGATGCGCGATCCGGCCTGGAGCCCCGACGGGCAACGCATTGCATTCGTCGCCGCGTCGCCGGCTAATCCGCGCGGCGGGCGCATCTGGATCGTCGATGCGAACGGCGGGCGCGCCACGCCGCTGTCCGGCGACAGCGCCGCGGCCATCGCGCCCGCGTTCGCGCCGGATGGTAAGCGCATCGCGTTCCTGGCGCCGGACTCGATCGATCGCCTGCAGGTGTGGGTGCAGGACGTCTCGGACGCTCGCGCGAGCCGTCGAGCGCGACTCACCAGCAACGACGACGTCGCGTCCACGCGCGTGCGGTGGACGCGCGACGGCAAGTCGATCCTGTACGCGGCCGATGGCAAGCTGTTGAGGATCGGCGCGAGCGGCGGCGAGAGCGCGGCGATTCCCTTCACCGCCAAGCTCTCGATCACGCGCACGATACCGCATCTGCCGCAGGCACGACTCGTCGCGGAGGCAGGCAAGCCGGCGCCGGCGCGCGCATTCCTCGGGCTCGCCATCTCACCCGATGCGCAGCGCATCGCCGCGATCGCGCTCGGCAAGCTCTGGATCATTCCCGTCGGCGGTGCGCCGCGTGCAATCGCCGACGTGCCGTTCACCGCGCGCGGGATGGCGTGGTCGCCCGACGGAAACGAGGTCGCTTGGTCGGCGGGACGGGTCGATGAAGAAGACTTGTTCGCCGCCGACACGCGAACGGGCGC
>DATISA010000308.1:0-12635 GCA_035469245.1 Gemmatimonadaceae bacterium | reverse complement strand
GCCGTCGCGGTCATCCTCGGGCTCTGGAACATCTGGTCGAGCCGGAAGAACGGCGAAGTCGCCGGTGCCGATCCGTGGGGTGGTGGCACGCTCGAGTGGTCCATCCCGTCGCCGCCGCCGGAATACAACTTCGAGAAGATCCCCACCGTGACGTCGCGCTATCCGATGTGGGATCTCAAGGCGCCCGAGCTCACGTCCGACGTGCCGCACAGCAAGCACGGCGACGAACGGAGCGAGATCGCGGTCGGCGGGAGGCGTGTCGGGACGATGCACGACCACATGAGCGCCGGGACGCCGGAGGGCGGCATGAACCCGCACTCGCGTCAGGCGCCGAGCAAGCTCGCGCTCAAGACGGCGGAGGAGCTTGGCATTCCGATTCCATATCCAACGATCAAGCCGCTGTTCGTGGCGCTGTTCATGACGCTGATGTTCGGCAGTCTGCTCCTGATCCACAAAGGCAAGACGCCGATGGCCGTCAGCGGCATTCTCGTCTTTGCCGCGGCGATGACAGCCACGCTGTACGGATGGCTGACGTCACCGCTCGAGCCGGAACACCATTAAGGCGGCTAGAGGGATGGAGGGCTAGAGGGCTGGAAGACACCGGTCATCCAACCTCCAGCGCTCCATCTCTTCAGCCTTCCATCATCTAGCCCTCTAGCCCTCTAGCAACCGCATGGCCACAGCCGCCGTCGCCTCGCACGCACATCCGCCTACCAGCACCGGGCTCGATCATCGCAAGATCGCAATCTGGGCATTCATCGGGTCGGAGTGCATGCTCTTCGCGTCGCTCATCTCGACGTATCTGATCTACAAGGGCCGCAGTGTTGTGGGACCGTTTCCGCACGAGGCCTGCGACCCGCCCAAGTGCGCGACGCACCTCAACGCGATTCTGAACATCCCGGTGACGTCGGTCTCGACTTTCGTCCTGCTGATGTCGTCGCTGTTCATGGTGCTCGCGCTCGCCGCCGTCGAAAACAAGGGCAAACCCGGCTACGAAGGGATTCTCGGCTCGTCCAAGCTCTGGCTGCTCGCGACCGCGATCGCCGGTACGACGTTCCTTGGCTTCCAGGCGTACGAATTCACGTCGTTCGTGCACGAAGGCCTGACGATCAGGACCAACCTGTTCGGATCGTCGTTCTTCACGCTCACCGGCTTTCACGGCGCCCACGTCACGGCCGGCGTACTCTGGCTGTTGACGCTGCTGGCCATCGACATGAAGCGCGGCCTTCAGCCAAAGGACGCACTGCTCGTCGACATCTCGGCACTGTACTGGCACTTCGTCGACGTCGTATGGATCGCGATCTTCACACTCGTCTACCTCATTCGATAGGTCTCGGAGCCACCGACCATGGCAGATCACGAATTCACGCACACCAACCCCGAGATCGACATCCACGCGATGGGTGAGATGCACGAACACCCGACCTGGAAGCAGTACAAGTGGGTCGCGATCATCCTCACGCTCATCACGTTCTTGGAGGTCGGGGCGTACTACTGGCCGCCCTTCGTAGCCTCGCCGGCGTTCGTCCCGACGCTGCTCATCATGTCCGCGGCCAAGTTCGTGATCGTCGTCGCGTTCTACATGCACCTCAAGTACGATCACCGGCTGTTCCGCGGCCTGTTCACGGGCCCGCTCATCATCGCGATGGCGACCATCGTCTCGCTGCTCTTCCTGTTCGGCAAGTTCGCTCGTCGCTAGGCGGTCCCGATGTCGATGGCCCTCGCGATGCTGCACACCGGCGCGCGGCTCAGTCCCACCAGCTTCACCGTGCATCCGAGCACGGTCATCGGCATCATCGGCCTCGCCGCACTGTACGAGTACGGCGCGCGGGTCGCGGAACGGTCGGAGGTAGAACTCGGCCAGCGGTCGGCCTCACCGCGGCCAAGCCAGCGGGTGTGCTACTACGCGGCCCTCGCGACGATGTTCCTGTCGCTGAACGGCTGGCTGCACGACTTGAGCGACACCTACCTGTTCAGCGCGCACATGGTGCAGCATCTGTTGCTCGCGCTGGTAGTGGCACCGCTCATGATCATGGGGACCACGGGCGCCATGCTACGGCCGCTGCTCGCGATCCGCGGCCTTGGTCCGCTCGCGCGGTGGATCACGAACCCCATGCGGTGCTTCGCCATCTTCAACGTGGTCGTCGCTGGCTGGCACCTGCCGCCGATGTACAACTACGCGCTGGCGCACCACCCGGTGCACATCGTCCAGCACCTGATGTTCCTCGTCGCATCCGTGCTGATGTGGTGGCCGGTGCTCAGCCCCTTGCCGGAACTGCCGCGTCTCAGCTATCCCGGACAGATGCTCTATCTGTTCCTGATGAGCATCCCGATGGCGATCGTGTCGGTGTACATCGCTTACGCCGATACGCTGCTCTATCCGAGCTACGCGGCAGCCCCGCGCGTTTGGGGAATCACGCCGATGAACGACCAGCTCATCGGCGGGCTGATCATGTGGATTCCCGGCGGGCTGTTCTTCTATTCGATCATCTCGATCGTGTTCTTCCGCTGGCAGCAACGCGATGGCGTGGAGACGCGAGCTGGCGCACAGGTGGACTGGCGCCCGGTCTGAGGCGCTTGGACTGAAGCGGTGTATGCGGTAAGGCTGCGCGTTGACCGTCCTTGCTGCCCCGGGAAGCCGAGGACTGAGCCTGAAACTCGGCCCGGCGCGGCTCTTTCTCGATACCTTCGCGGTACTATACTAGTCGTCTGTCCGGGGCAGAGGCTCCAGTCTTGCCCGCCAGCTAGCTCTCTCACAGGATGGTCCATGTGAGTACGACTCTGCCAGCCTCGACTGCAACCAGCGAAGTCCGGGATCGTACCGAAGCCGCACCGGCGCCGGTCACCGCACCGGTGTCCGCGGCGCCGCGCGAGCGCCTCGTGTCGCTCGACGTGTTCCGCGGCCTCACGATCGCCGGCATGCTGCTCGTCAACAACCCGGGGACGTGGAGCGCCATCTACCCGCCGCTCGAGCACGCCGAATGGAACGGCTGGACGCCCACCGACCTGATCTTTCCGTTCTTCCTGTTCATCGTCGGGGTCACGACACACCTCTCGCTCACGGCGCGGCGGGCGCGTGGCGACGACGACTCGGCGATCCGGCGACAGATCATCAGACGCGGACTCCTGATCTTCCTGTTCGGCTTTCTGATGAGCGGGTTCCCCTTCTTTACGTGGGGCGACGTCGCCGGTATCGCGCATCCGACCTTCCTCGAGCGGATCGTCGACCGGCTGTACCACTGGCGCATCATGGGCGTGCTGCAGCGCATCGGCGTCGCCTACCTCTGCGCGGCGCTTCTGGCTCAGGGCAAGAGCCTCAAGCGACAGGTCCTCACGATCGTCGTGCTGCTCTACGGGTATTGGTTCGCCATGACACTGCTGCCGGTCCCGGATAGCGGCACGATGGGCCAACTCGTTCTCAGTGATCCCCCGCACACGATGGCGGCCTGGTGGGATCGGTTTTTCCTCGACTGGACGCGGTTCGGTCTGGGCAATCACACCTGGGTGAACAGCGTCACGTGGGACCCGGAAGGGATCTTCTCGACCTTCCCCGCGATCGCCACCGCAATGCTCGGCAACCTCGCTGGCCAGTGGATTGGCACCAGGCGCCCGCTCACGGAGCGTCTCAACGGGCTGTTCGCGGTCGGCGCGCTCGGCATGATGGCCGGTTTGATGTGGAATTGGTCGTTTCCAATCAACAAGAGCATTTGGACCAGCTCGTACGTATTGTTCACGGCCGGCATGGCGTGCGTCGCGATCGCCACGATCATGTGGATCGTCGACGTGCGGCAGGTGAAGAACTGGACCAAGCCGTTCGTCAGCTACGGCATGAATCCGATGGTCGCCTTCGTCGGGTCGGGCGTGATGGCGCGCTGCATCTATTCGATCTTCACCGTCAACTATCACGGCAAGTCGACGGCGCTGGAGTCGGCCATCTACCAGGCCGGCTTTGCCTCATGGCTGGAGCCCCGGAACGCCTCGCTGGCTTTCGCATTGACGTTCGTGCTGTTCTGGTTCGGAATTCTTTACGTACTCTACCGGAAGCGAATCTTTTTCAAGGTGTAGTGTCCGGTATCAAGTTTGCCCGTTAGCGACATTCGATGACAGACTGCATGGCTCGCGCGGTGGGACGGCTGGTTCGACTCACGATCCCCTGCCTCACCGCGCTGGTTTTCGTTGCGCCCCGTTCCGCCGCCGACGTCCCATTGGCGCGCGGCTACTTCGTCGTGGACGCGGCTGTCGCGACCCGCGCGGTCCAGCAGACCCGGACGCGGAATCCGGTCAAGAAAAAGAAGCCGCCGGCGCGGATCAGACGCACGTCGGCCCGGGTTGCGCGCAAGCCCGCGGCCCCGACGTGGACCGCTCCCAGAGGCGCGGAAGCGCTGGCGGACGCGGTCGGGTCGGCGCTCGCATCGCACACGCGCCGCGGCGAGTGGGGCGCGATCATCGTGTCGCTCACGCGCGGCGACACGCTGTTCGCCCAGAATGCCGACGCCATGATGCAGCCCGCGTCGACGATGAAGATGTACACGAGCGCCGTAGCGCTCGACCGCTTCGGCCCCGACTACACGTTCCGTACACCAGCGCTGCGCGACGGTCAGGTCGGCGCCGACGGCACCCTGAACGGCAACCTGTATCTGCGCGGAGTGGGCGACCCCTCGCTCAGCTCCCGCTTCTGGCACGACGAGAACCCGATGGACGTTCTCGCAAAACAGATCGCCGACGCGGGGATCAAACGCGTGCACGGCGACATCGTCGGTGATGCGACGGCGTTCGACGACAAGCTCGTGCCCGATGGCTGGAAGACGAGCTACCTTGGCGCGGCCTACGCGGCGCGCGTTTCCGCGCTCTCGTTGAACGAGAACGTCGTGTGGGTAGTCGTTCAGCCCAGCGCGAAAAAGGCGGCCGTTTCGCTGGAACCGGCCAGCGCCGCGATCCCGGTCGAGAGCTCGGTGCGACTCACCGGAGGGTCGGGCGGATCGATTTCAGCATCGCGCCGGCCGGACGGAACGATCAGCGTGCGCGGTTCGATTGGCGCCAACTCGGCGCCGCGCAAGTATTCGCTCGTCGTCGACAATCCGCCGCTCTTCGCTGCCGGCGCCCTGCGCGCCTCATTGCAGCGGCTTGGCATCACAGCCGACGGGCCAACGCGGCTGGCAGCGACTCCATCTTCGGCCACGGAGATTGCCGCGGTGGCATCGCCGCCGCTCGCGCAGATCATCGGCGAGATGGACCGCGAGAGCATCAACGTCGTCGCCGAGCTGTTGTTCCGCGCGGCCGCTCGGTCACAGAACCAGATCGGCTCCGCGGAAACGGGCCTGGCGAATCTGCGCGCCTTCCTGACCAAAAAGGTCGGCGCGCCGGCCAACGTCGTCGACGTCGCCGACGGCAGCGGTCTTTCGCAGCTCGACCGCGTCACGCCGCGATCGATGGTGAAGCTCCTGGGATTCGCCCACCAGGCTGACTGGGGGCCGGTGTTCCATGCGGCATTGCCGGTCGACGGCGAATCCGGAACGCTCAAACGTCGCGCAAAGGGAACTCCGGCGCGGGGGAATCTGCACGCCAAGACGGGCACGACCAACACGGTCGCCGCCCTCGGCGGTTACGTGACGGCCAAGGACGGCGAGGTACTCGCCTTCTCGCTGGTCTACAACGGCACCGATCGCGGGAACGCCAAGGCCGCCATGGACCAGATCGGCGCGACGATGGCCGAGTTCGTCCGGAACTAGCTCGTCGTCGCGATACTGATTCCGCGCTTCCTCAATTCGGTGATGTACGGTTCCGCGGGCACGCACTCGTCCGGTGTGTGCACGCCGGCGGACTTGATCTGCCCGCGAACCTGCATCAATCCCGTGATCGACAGCGAATAGCCGGTCGTCCGCATCATCGCGCTGATCCCGTGCTTCTCGTCGTAGCGATCGACGAGCTCGAAGGTCTTGGCGGCGGGCTTGCCGCCTTTCGTCCCTTTCACCACGACCCGCAGTGCCACGAGATCGTGTCCGTGCGGCTTGGTGAGCTTTGGAAGTACGACCGCGATGAACACATCGCGAGGAATGACCTTCACGCCTTTCACGTCGACCGGCTCGAGATCGAGCAGGCCGAGCGAGCGGATGCTCGACATCAACGCCGCGTGGCCAGGATAGCGGAGCGTCTTGTACTCCATCGTCGGGATCTTGCCCTCGTACCGGAACGCCATCGTCGACAATCCGCCCGCCGTGTGGAACGCCTCGAGCTCGCCGAGCGGCGCGTCGAATTTCACCGGCTCGAGCTCCGACAGCGCCGTAACCTGCGTGCGCTTGCAGTCGCGCAGCACCCATGACAGCGTCGTGTAGTAGTCCAGCGCGCCCTCGAGGGAGTAGACGAGCATGTAGTTGAGCGGCGGCTCCGGATGCTGCGGCAGTCCTCCGACGAAGATCTTCACCGACTCCACGCTGTCGAGCTGTTCGATCCCGTACTCGGCGAGAATGTTCACCATCCCGGGGGCGAGCCCGCAGTCGGGGACGACGGTGATGTTCTTGCGCCGCGCCTCGGCATCGAGCTGCTTCTGTTTGAACACGATTTCGGTGTTGCCGCCGAGGTCGCAAAAGTGCACGCCTGCCTCGACGGCGAGCCGCGCGAGATCGTAGTTCAGGTAGTAGGGAATCGCGCTCATGACCGCATCGCACTGGCGCATTGCGCCGAGCACCGCCGTGTGATCGCGCACGTCGAGCGGGGTCGGCAGCAGACGCGGCCCCGAGAACGGTGCCAGGAACTCCGGCAAGTGCGTCACGTGAATGTCTGCCAACCGTACTTCGGTGACTTCTTTATCCTGCAGCAGGTCGTACGCGCACGCGCAACCCTGCAATCCTGCACCCAATACGAGCATTCTCATTCCGACCACTCTCCGCCGATAAGTTGCACCCGAAAGCTATATGGAATCGGCGCTTGCGCCCACCACTGTGCACGATCCTCGCATCTACGCACTTGCATGACGTTGGCGGCGAAGTTCGAGGATTGGCGCGGACACATCATCGAGGATCGCGACGGGATCGCGCGCATACTGGATGCAACGCGCCGCATCGCGGTGCTGGGCATCAAGATCGACCCCGACCGCCCGGCGCATTTCGTGCCCGCGTACGCGCAGCAGGCTGGGTTCGAGATCGTGCCGGTGCCAGTGTACTATCCTGACGTCACCGAAATACTCGCCGAGCGCGTCTATCGGAAAGTCGCGGACGTGCCCGGCGAGGTCGACATGGTGAACGTCTTTCGACGCAGCCACGACGTGCCGCCGCACGTGGACGACATTCTGGCAAAGCAGCCAAAATCGGTGTGGATGCAGTCCGGCATTCGCAACGACGACGCCGCCGAGCGGCTCGCGCGCGCCGGAATCGACGTGGTGCAGGACCACTGTCTGATGGTCGAGCTGCGTCGCCGCGGACGATGAGCCGCGTTACGACGCTCCTTACGGCTCGACGACGATGCGTCCGCGCTTGAAGTCGACCGTCCAGCGATGATCGCGAAGTGTCGGCGCGAGCAGCGTCGAAGTCACCGACGCCCAACCGCCGCCTCGCGCGACCAGCAGATCGTTCTCGACCGCGAGCGTCTGCAACACCGCCGCTGACGCCGGAAGGACGCTCGAGATGCCGGTCGGATGCAGCAGCACGCGCCGGGATCGCGGATCGAACGTTGGCGCGTACGAATAGAACACGTCGAGCCCGAGCAGCGCCGGCGCGTCGATTCCCGACGCAACCGTGATCGGTGCATTCGCCAGCGACAGCCGGCCGATCGTCATCGAGTCGGCGACGGCTGGCAAGCCGCGTGGAGTCGAAAACACGCCGGGCGAAAAACGCCGAAGCTGTGTCGCCAGCGCATTCGTGTCGCTGACGACGAGACCGTGCACCCGGGGGCTGATTACCGCGTCGACCGCGCGTCCGTTCACGCGGATCGAGACGGTGCCGATCGCGCTCGGTGTCGCTGCCGGCCGATACGACACGGCGATGAGAGAATCCGGCGCGACCACTCGTGGCGGATGCTCCACGAGCCAGCGTGCGCGCGCGACCTCGGCGGATGTCAACGCAGACCCGGCGAGCGTTGCGAGCTGGTGGTACTCGCCGACTTGCAGGTAGACGGGCGCAAGCGTCGCCGCGCCGACGCGCGGATCGAGGCCGAAGCGCACGGCTTCTTCGACGAGCGTCGCGCCCACGCGGAGCGCTCCACGTGAAATCAGGTAGCGGCCCAACTGCCACCGCGCCTCCGGATCTCGCGGTCGCGCGCGAGCGGCAGCGTAGTACAACGACTCGGCGCGGCCGATCGCGCCGTCGCGCAGCATCGAGTCCGCACGAGTATCTGTGGCCTGCGAATGCAGCACGCCACGCGCGCCGAACAAAAGCACGGCCGCCAAACCACAGTGAGCTCCGGCTCTCATTGTCGTACGACGCGGAGTCGCGCGAGCAGCTCGACGTCGGGATCGAGCACGATCGCCGTTGGCGCGGATTGGAGCGGAATGCGAAGCTGCGCAACGGCGTCGGGTACCGCCGAAAGCGCGATGGTCGCGCGATGTTCAGCGCCAGTCGAGTCGGTGGCGGCGATCGTCAGCGGTACGCGGAACGCACCGAACGGCCCGCCCTGGTCGACCGTGATCGTAGCCTCCTTTGCCGTGGCATCGTAGTGCCAAGTGGCGGTGAGATCCGGATACCCTGGGCGCTTCAACCACTGGTCGAAGAACCAGCCTAGCTGCTGTCCCGAAGCGCGTTCCATTTCGCTCCTCAGATCGTCGCTCAACGCCGTGCCGTGGCGGTGTTTCGCGTAGTACGAGCGCAGCGCGTGGAAGAACGCGCTGTCTCCCACTTGGACGCGCAACATGTGCAGCACGAAACCGCCCTTCTCGTAACTGTTGCGATTGAGCAGCGCGAGCAGGTTGGTCTCGATCGTGTCGATCACGGGGCGGCGAGGCACGGCGGCCGTGTCGGACAGAATCGTGCGCCGGATCACGTCCATGCGGGTCCGGAACGCGCTCTCGCCACGATCGGCGCGGTCCCACAACGCCGCGAAGTACGTCGCGAATCCCTCCGACAGCCACAGATGCGGCCACTCACGCTCCGTCACGGCATCCCCGAACCACTGGTGGGCCGTCTCGTGCGCGATGACGTCGTCCCCCATGGTGCCGCGACGAAATCCATCGTCCGCGTAAAAGATCTCGCTCGCGTTCTCCATCCCGCCAAATCGCGTCGACGACTGCACGTGCGCGAGCTTCTCGTACGGGAACGGCCCGACGAGCCGCGAGAACAACTGCACGATCTCACGGGCGTGCACGAACGGACCAGGCAAGAAATCATGCTGCTCGGGTGCCACGTACACTGACTGAGCAACACATCGCTGCAGCTCGGCGAGCCCGCAGGCCGTGTCTCCCAGATCGTAAACCTCGAGCGGGGCGACGCCGATCACCATGAGATACACCGGGATGCGCCGCGATTCGCGCCACGTCCACTCGGTCACGCGCGTGCCGTCAGATCGAACGACCGTGCGCCTGGCGAGGAGCCTCCCGTTGGCGATCACCGTCTGCGACGGCTTGGCTCGAACGCGCCAGGTAACGGTGGCCTTGTCGCTCGGGTGGTCGATGCTCGGGATCCAGTGCCGCGCGCGATTCGGCCAGTTATCGCCGAAGTACGTCCAGCGGCCGGCGTCGTCACGGTGCGCGATCAGCCCGTCCCGCAGCACGCCGCCGTATTCCACGGCGACATTGAACGTCGCCGAGACGCTTCGCGTTCTCGGCAGAGGAACGGCGAGCGAATCGGGCCCCTGCCTGAATCGTACGACCTGGCCGTTCACCTTGACGCGCGAGACATGGAGATCGAGCAGGTCGAGGATCAACGTGTCGCTCGGCGCGCGGCGTTCGACGGTGATCGTCGCGACGGCGTGGATCGTCGAACCGGAATCGGGAACGTCGATCGCGATCACGTAGTCCTGCACGTCGAACGCAGGCCGATACGGTCGGATCTCCTGTGCGGACGATCGACCGGCGAGCCCGCTCGTGATCGCGAGGATCAGCGCCGCGAAGACGCCGCCTCGGCCACCGGTCACGCTTTCACCTGGTTGCGGCCGCCGGCCTTGGCGCGGTACAGAGCCTCGTCGGCGCGCGCGATCAGATCTTCGGTCGAGCCGACGCCGGACGACGGGAACGTCGCGATACCGATGCTCACCGTGAGTCGCACGATGCGTCCCGCGCCAATATCGAACGAGTGCAGGGCAATGCGCTCGCGCAAACGCTCGGCGAATACGACGGCGCCATCGGCGGCCGTCTCGGGAAGAATGGCGATGAATTCCTCGCCGCCATACCGGGCAACGATGTCCACCTTCCGCATCGCGTCCTCGAGCAGCGCGCCCAGTTGGCGCAGCACGCTGTCACCGGCCAGGTGGCCCGCGGTGTCGTTGATCTGCTTGAAGTGATCGACGTCGAACAACAGCAGCGCGAGCGACGAGTCGTACCGTCGCGCGCGATCGACTTCGGCCGTGAGTCGGTCGAGCAGCGCGCGCCGGTTGAGCACACGGGTCAGTGGATCGGTCGTCGCCAGCGCCTCGAGCCGCCGATTGTCGGCCCTGGTGGTCTCCAGCGCCTGGGCGCGCCGGATCACGGCAACGGCAGCGCGGATCACGATCTCCGAGAACGCCACGTCGTCCGAGCCGAGGCTGCGCTCGTCGCGATCCGTACGGAGATACAGCACCCCCGATCGCCAGCGATCGATGGAGAACGGGATCGCGCCAACGGAGCGTACGTCGATACGCTGTCCGTCGGGTGTGGCCGGCGCATCGAGGTCATCGAACAGCGGATGCGTTCGCACATCGGCCACGAGCACGGGCTTGACCGACTCGAGCGCCAAACGAATCTCGGGATGCTGCTCCAGCCGAAGCTCCGTTTCGCGCGCGCCATGCTCGTCGTGCGATGCGGCCACCGTGCCGACCGAATCTCCGGCCCGGGCGAGGATGATCGAGCAGTGCGACAGCTCGAGCGCCCACGCCATCCGTCGCACGAGAATCCTGTAGATCTCGTTCGCCGACAGCTCGCCCGTGACCTCGTGCAGTATGTCGACCAGTCGCCGGTTGTTGACGGCGTCTTCGCGCGCCCGCTCGAGCTCCGCCGACGTTTCCTTCAATGCGGAGCGCGCGACGCGAAGCTGCTCGCTGGCGCGCAACTGGGTTCGGACGCGGGCCAGCAGCTCGGGTACGCGAAACGGCTTGGCAACGCTGTCGTCGGCCCCCCACGGGAGCGCGCCGTCGACACTGGCCACGCTCTGCGGCGTTGTGACGACGACACGGATGTCGTGCCAGCGCTGATCCTGGCGCAGCTCCTCGAGAATCCCCCCATCGCGATGCGCGACATCGCTGTCGAGGAGGATCAGATCCGGCGTCGTCTGCGTGATCGACGCGAACAGCTCCTCTCGATCGAGGACCGATTCTACCGCGTAGCCACGCTCCCGCAGCAACCAGGAGAGCGCCGCGGCGGCCACTGGATCCCGTTCCGCGATGACGATGCGGCCGGCATCAGTCGAGGAGCTCACGCAGACCGCTCCACTCGATGTTGCCGCCGCTCAGAACAGCGACGGTGGCGCCGCGCGGCCGCACGCGGCCTTCGAGCAGCGCGGCTGCCGTGATGGCGCCGCTCGGCTCTACGACGAGCTTCATGCGGTCGAGCAGCAGGCGCATCGCGCTCCGAAGCGCGGAATCGTCCACTGTCACGACGTCGTCCAGAAAGCGTTCGTGGTGGGCGAACGTGAGCTGGCCGATCTCGACCGCCATCAATCCGTCGGCAATGCTGCTCGTGCTCTCCAGTCGCACGGGATGGCCGGCCGCGCGGGCGCGCGTGAGCTTGGGCGCCCCGGACGGCTCGACACCGATGACATGCGCGTTGGGCAGTGAAAGCTTGATCGCGGCGGCTACTCCGGCGCTGAACCCGCCGCCGCCGACCGGCACGAGCACGGTGTCGACGCTTGGCAAATCGGCCGCGATCTCGAGGCCGACCGTACCTTGCCCGGCAATGATCACCGGGTGATCGTAGGGCGGCACGAGGGTCATTCCTGCTTCGCGCACGAGTTCTTCCGCTCGCGCCATCCGCTCCGCCGTGGTGCGTCCAGCCAGCACGACACGCGCGCCGAGTCGTTCGGCGCCGCCGCGCTTGGCGGCGGTGACCGTGGTCGGCATGACGACAGTGGCTGGAACGCCGAACAACTTGGCGGCGAGCGCCACGGCCTGCGCATGGTTGCCCGAGGACGGCGCGATCACGCCGCGCTTCCGGACCTCGGGGTCCATTCGCGAGAGAAAGTTGTAGGCGCCGCGAAACTTGAACGCGCCGCCGCGCTGCAGCATCTCGGGCTTGATCCACACCTGGCCGCCGACCTGGTCGGAGATCACGTCGGCGGGCAGCAGCGGTGTGCGCACCGCGACCGCGGAGATCGCACGTGCCGCGTCCTGGAGATCGCGCAGGGACACGAGCGGCGGAGCGATCGTCGGTGCGGAAGCTGTCATGGTGTCGAAATCGGAACGGCTGAAGACGTGGGGCGGGAACGACGGTGCGTTTAAAGAATCCTCTCGCTCCACAAGCTAAGGTCGGTGCGCACTTGCGGAAAGACGGCGGGCGCGGACGCAACAGTGTTGCGTCCGCG
>DATISA010000307.1:0-16442 GCA_035469245.1 Gemmatimonadaceae bacterium | reverse complement strand
TCCATGGATACACGTTCGCCGGGAACTCCATGTCGGGCGTGAGCACCACGTCGCCCGTTGCCAGCGGCAGCGCGAACGCGGCGAGGTTGATGCCGAACGTGGTGTTCGTCGCGAGCGCGATCTCGCCCGTTTCCGCGCCGACGAGCCGCGCGATCAACTCGCGCCCACGCGCGAGCGTGCCGAATTGCAGATCGTACGGTACGCGCTCCGGATTGGCGCGCAGGTGCGCCCACTCGGCCGTTGCACGGACCGACCGCTCCGGCATCGGCCCCGTGGACGCGTTGTTGAGATAGATGGTTTCTCCAGCGGCAGCCCAGGGAAACTCCTCGCGCCTGAGCGCCTCGACGTTGTAGGTCATGGGCGTGCGATGTCGGGAAGGCCCGCGCCGCGCGGCACCGCCGCGCGGATCGCGCGCGGATCGAGTGCATCTCGCAGCGCGTCGCCCAGCAGGTTGAAGCCGAGCACCGCCGCGCCGATCGCCAATCCGGGAAAGACGGACGTCCACGGCGCATGGCGCAGCTGATACAGGTCGCGGCCGTCGGCGATCATCGAGCCCCAGCTTGGCGTAGGCGGCTGAACACCCAGGCCAAGGAAGGACAATGACGATTCGGCCATGATCGCGCCGGCGACACCGAGCGTTGCCGCGATCACCACAGGCGCGACCACGCTCGGCAAAATGTGTCGAACGATGATTCTCGAATCGCGCGCGCCGAGCGCACGCTCGGCCTGAACGAATTCCAGCTCGCGCACGACGAGCACCTGTCCGCGGACCAGCCGCGCCATGCCCGCCCAGCCAACGACGCCGATCGTCAGAAACACCACCGTCAACGACGGCTGCAGCGCCGCGACGAGCGCGATGAGCAGCAGCAGTGTCGGGAAGGCGAGGGTGACGTCCGCGAATCGCATCACGAGCTCGTCCACCCACCGGCCGTAGTATCCCGCGACCAGACCGAGGATGAGACCGAGGCTGAGCGCGATACCCTGCGAGACCAGTCCCACCGAGAGCGACACGCGCGCACCGTAGACGAGCCGGGCCCAGACATCGCGTCCCTGAATGTCCGTTCCGAACCAGTGATGCGGCGACGGCGGCTCGAGCGAGTTGATGAGATCGATACCGAACGGGTCGTGCCGCGCGACGATCGGGGCGGCGATCGCGAGCAGCGCCAGCAGCACGATCACGCCGCCGCCAAACCAGGCACGGCGATCGGTTCGCAGTCGCTCGGTCGCGCGGCTCACAGCGGATCTCCCAGTTCGGGCGGCGTCCCCGGCCGCTGGTGCTTCCAGCGCCGATGATGCCAGAAGTACTGCTCGGGGGCGCGCCGCACCCAGCGTTCGAGCGTGGCCGTGTAGTCGGCGACGATGCGATCCACGTCGGCCTCACGATCGCCCGTGTCGCGCGCCTCGATGTGCTCGAAGTTCAGCTGGAAGCGCCCACTCGGCCGTCGCAGGGCGACGCCGAACACGACCGGCGTGTCGAGGCGGAGGGCGAACACGGCCGGGCCGCGCGGGGTTTTGGCGTAGCGCCCGAAGAACGGCACCCAGGTCGACGCGAGTCCCACGGCGCCCTGGTCGACGACAAACGCCACGACGCGACCGCCGCGCAGCGATCGCGGCACGCGGCGCACGGCATCCTCGTCGTGCACCACCGACATGCCGATGCGTTGACGCGTTCGCGTGAGATACCGGTCGAAGAGCGGATTGGCCATGTGCCGGGCGACGGCATCGATGGGCAAGCCGCGCGCCGCGACATAGGCTCCGCCGAGTTCCCAGTTTCCGAGGTGGCCGGTCACGGCGATCAGCCCCTTGCCCCGCGACAATAACGCCTCGACGATGCTCCAGCCCTGCACGTCCTCGAAGAGGTCGACGATCTGGTCCCTACCATAGGACGGGAGTATCGCCGTCTCGACGCTCGTCCGCCCGAGATTCGCGTATGCCGCTCGCGCGATCCGCTCGATCTCGGCGGCGCTTCGATCCGGGAACGCCGCGGTGAGTTGGCGCTCGACCACCGCGCGGCGGATGCCGAGCGGGCGGTAGCCGAACTGGCCAATTCGCTCGCCGATCGACCCGGCGCGACGAAAGCTGAGTCGCTCCATCGCGGCGACCGCGCTGCGCAGTGCGGCGTACTCCGCGCGATGGGCGAACGACGGGTGCATCGCCTCGGCAGCACTCATGCGGTCGGAACCTTGCGCGCGGCCAGCCGCTCGGCGGCAGCCGTTGCCGCGCGTTCGAACCCATCGATCATCGCGCTTTCGGTGAAGTCGCGCTGGACGCGTGTCCGGCCCGCGTGGCCCATCGCCACGCGCCGCTCCTCGCCGGCCAGAAATGCTGCCACGCTCGACGCGGTATGCGCCGGCTCGCCCGGCGAGAGCAGGAGGCCCGTGATCCCGTCGGCCACGTAGTGCTGGACGAGCGGCGAACGGTCGGCGATCGCCGGGATGCGAAGCGACATGAAGTCGAGGCATGCGAATGCCCCGGCATCGCCGTCGCCGACCGACCAGCCGACGTTGGCGGAGCGCATCACCGAGAGTGGATCGTCGACGTCGCCGAGAAACGTCACGATGGAGTTCACGTTGAGCGCCGACGCGTGCATGCGCAATTGCTCATCGAGCGAGTCCGGCCCGAACACGACCGCGTGCAGATCCGGGTGGCGCGGCGCGAGGAATGCCAGCGTCCGAAACAGCGTGGCGATGCGAGTGCGCCCGGAGGACTCGTACGCGCAAGCGATCAAAACGCCCTCGTCGGGAACGCCCATCTCGCGACGGGGCGCCGGCACGACCTCGTCATAGTGCGACACGTCCACGCCGAGCGGAGCGAGCGCGCTGGGGAGCGACCAACCCGCCGCGCCGGCATCGTTCATCTCGCGCTCGGTGCAAAACACCAAGCCGGCATCGGTGAACCTCAGCGCGAGCTTGGTGAGCCGCTGTACGTTGAGCCGCGCGAACGGCTGCACACGTCGAAGAACCGCGGCGCGCTTGGCGAAGAGCCGTGTCGAGCTCACGATCACCTGATCGCGCTCCGTGGTGACGATCACCACTTGCGGAGTGCGCTCCCGCATGATTTGCTGCAAGTCCCACATGCCGCCAGCCGCGGTGCCTGCCGAATCGATGAGGGCGACGTCGATAGCGGCGTGGGTCGCGAGCGCCTCGAGCTTGCTCCCGGCGCAACAGGCGATCGTCACCTCGTGGCCTCGCGCCGTGAGCCCGCGGGCGGCGGCGAGCATCGCCCGGGCGCACGCCGACCATTTCGATTCGCCCAGGTAGAACAGGACGCGCATACTCACACGCCCGCTGGTACCCGGTCATCGCCGCCGAATTGCAGCGAATGCAGCCGATGGTACGTCCCGCGCTCGGCAAGCAGCTCGGTGTGCGTACCGCGTTCGACGATGCGGCCGTGGTCGAGGACGAGTATGAGATCGGCGTGCACGATGGTCGAGAGCCGGTGGGCGATGACGAAGACGGTCCGCCCCGTCAGCAGACGGTCGACGGCTTCCTGCACCAGCCGCTCCGACTCGGTGTCGAGGGCGGACGTGGCTTCATCGAGAATCAGAATCGGCGGGTCGACGAGCAACGCGCGCGCGATCGCGAGGCGTTGGCGCTGGCCGCCGGACAAGCGCGTGCCGCGCTCGCCGAGCAGTGTGTCGTAGCGCTGCGGGAGGGCCATGATGAAATCGTGCGCATTCGCGGCGCGCGCCGCCCGCTCGATCTGCTCGATCGTGAATCGTTCGGCGGAGCCGTAGGCGATGTTGTTGCGCACCGAGTCGTTGAACAGCACGGTGTCCTGGCTGACGATTCCGGTGAGCGCACGCAGCGAATCGAGCTGGATCTCGCGGCTGTCCATGCCGTCCACGAGAATCCGGCCCGACGACGGCTCGTAGAAGCGAGGAATGAGGTCGACGAGCGTGCTCTTGCCGGCGCCGCTCGCGCCCACGAGCGCGATCACCGATCCCTTGGGCGCCGTGAACGAGATGTCCTGCAGCACGGGCTCGATGTCGTAGGCAAAGCTCACGTCCTGGAACTCGATCTCGCGCTCGAACGACGCGATCTCGCGAGTGCCGCGGTCGAGCTGGTCCTCGGTCGGCTCGTCGAGGACCTGGAACAGGCGCTCGGAGGCAGCGAGCGCCTGCTGCGCCGCGGTCGGCGCCTGCGACAGCTGCTTGAGCGGCGGAAGGAGCTGCATCACGAGCGTCATGAAGACGATCAACGATGCGGCGTCCATGCCACGGCCGCTCAGGACGTCGATTGCGCCGAGCCACAGAATCAACACGGCGATCGACATCCCGATGACCTCGGTGAGCGGCTGCGACAACGCCGAGACGCGGTTGATGCTCACCATGCCCTCGGAGTACCGGTGGCTCGCATCGCCGAACCGCTGATCTTCGTACCGCTCGCCGGCAAATGACTTCACCAGCCGAATGCCGCTCACGACCTCCTGAAGGACGCTGGTCGCCTCGCCAAAGTCGCTGCGACTCCGCCGGTACCCCTGCCGGAGCAGCTTGAGGAGCGGCTGCAGCGCGAGAGTGAGCAGCGGCGCCACGACGAGTGAGAGCAGCGTGAGCTTGACGGACATCGCGAGGAGTACGGCGATGGTCGAGATGATGTTCGCCGCGTTCTGCACCGTGCGCGTCACGAGCTCGGTGATCAGTACCTTCGTCTGGTCCGTGTCGGACAGAATCTTGGAGATGATCTGGCCGACCTTGGTCTGCTGGAAGTAGCGCAGGGGCAGCCGCTGCATGTGCTGGAACACCGCGTCGCGCAGGTCGCGCGTGACGTATTCCTGGAGCGACGCACCGAACTGTCCGGCCAGCCACACGAACACGTTCTTCACAGCGACGACGATCATGACGACGACGATCACCGCGCCGAGCGAGCGCCGCGGATTGGCCGGATCGAGGAAGATGCCGATCGTGCGCGACTGCACATCGCTGATCCATCCGGCGGCGCGCGGCAGGAGACTCTGTTTGGTGAAGAGCGCGTTGAGGAACGGGATGAGCAGCGTGTACGAGAACGCGCCCAGCGCGGCCGCGACGATGTTGCTCACGACGTTGCCCGCCATGCGCCACCAGTGCGGGCGCAGAAAGCGCAGCAATCGCCGGTACATGCCCTACTGCCGCGGTGTGAGGAGCGCCACCGGCAGGATGCACTCCTCCGGCGTCACGCCGCCGTGCAGAAACGAGCCGCGATACCGGCTCTGATACTCGCGGAGCTTGGTCGGGTAGACGAAGAACGAATCGCCCGTGGCGAGCAGCGTATTGGCGCCGAGTCCCCGGCGCGGCAGCTTGAGGGAATCCTCATTCGTGAACAGCATCGCCTGCTCCGGATTCTCGGCCCTTAGATCTTCGCCGAACTTGTAGCGCAGGTTCTGGGTGGCGTCGCGCTTGGCGAACACGGTGGCGGGCGTGCGGCAGTGGATCGACCCGTGGTCGCTCGTCACCAGCACCTTCACCTTGCGCCGCGCGGCCTCCTGCAACACCGAGTACGCGGCCGATCGCCGGAACCACTGCTGGGTCAGCTGGCGCAGCGCGATCTCGTCGCGCGCCACCTCGTAGAGGATCGCCGATTCCGACCGGCCGTGCGTGAGGAGGTCGACGAAGTTGAAGACGAACGCGGAAATGCCCTCGGGCGCGATCACCCGCGCCAGCCGGCGCTCGATGTCGTCGCCTTCGGCCGCCGTCGAGACTTTCTCGTAGCGAACCGGAATCGAGAGCTTGAGCTCGTGGATGTGCGCCTCGAGCAGCTCGCGCTCGTGCGCGTTGAGCGTTTCGTCGTCGCGTTCGCCCCACCAGTCCGGGAAACGGGCGGCGATTTCGCCCGGGAAGAGTCCGCTGAACAGCGCGTTGCGCGAGTAGGGCGTCGCCGTCGGAAGAATGCTGAAGTAGTGCGTCGTCTCCACGTCGAACAGCGGCGCGATGATCGGCTCCAGGATGCGCCATTGGTCCAGACGCAGGCAGTCGATCACGATGAAGATTGCCTGCTTGTCGGTCTTGAGGATCGGGAGCAGAAACTCCGGAACGATGTCGATCGACAAAGGTGGACGGTCGCCCTGCAAGTCGCGCAGCCACGCCGGATACGATGTCCGCATGAACTGCGCGAACTCGCGGCGGAAATCCGGATACAGCCCCTGCAGCGACTCGTGCAGTCCCATCTCGTTCGCAGCCACGAGCTCGAGATCCCAACTCGCCAGCTCGGCGTAGCGGTCGATCCACTGGCGCCAGCCGAGTCCGCGCACGGGCTCGGTCTGCATGGCGCGGAAGCGATCGACGAACCGGCGTGCGATCGCCTGCTGGCGGATTTTGGAGCCTTCGAGCAGCCGCGTCACGGCGGCGTACACCTGCCGCGGCGTGATCGGCTTGACGAGGTAGCCCTCGAGGGCCGCGCCGATCGCCTCGGTCATCGTCGAGTCTTCCTCGCTCTTGGTGACCATGACGATCGCGATGTGCGGATCGGCCTCGCGAAGCTCGCGAAAGGCGTCCATCCCACGTTTGCCCGGCATCTGCTCGTCGAGCAGAACGAGGTTGAACGGCCGGCGCCGCACCATCTCCACGGCGTCGTCGGCGTTCGTCGCGGTCTCGACCTCGAAGCCCTTGTCCCGCAAGAACATGCGGTGGGGTTCCAGGAGCTCCGCCTCGTCATCCACCCAGAGAACGGATTTCACCGGTTGCGGCATGGCGGAAAATATAGCGATCCGGGCGACGCCGGACCCTGTATCGATTCAATCAGCGCTTTCGTCGCTCCGCGTTGCGTGGCACATTGTCGCCGGTGCCGAATCCTCCCTACGCCGTCGAGCCCACGACCTTCCGATTCGCGGCGCTCGCTTTCCTTGCCGGACGCTCCGCCCTGGGCGGGCAGCGCGAAGTCGCGTTGGCGACTTACCTCGCCGCGCGCCTCGCTCACGACACCCACCCCGAGCGTGGCGTCTCTCAATCGGCTCGGGCCGAACGAGCAGCGCACGCAAAGAACTGGCTCTCCACACTCGTGCTCCCGCCAAACGTCCGGGCGGCGCTTGCGCGGTTGGTCGACGCGTCGACTGGCGAACCGGCGGAAGCCGCGACCGCCCTTGGCGAGGTGATGCGCGCCGTGGAGAGCTTTCTCGATGCCAGGGCGCGCGCCGAGCTGGAGCAGCTTGTGACGGCGCTTCAACCGGCGCCTGTTGTGATGACTGAACATCTTGCCGACGCCGCCCCCGCGCCGGCCCCAGCCACCGCTCCTGCCCCCGCCGCCTACCCCGCGACATGACGCGCAGCACCGACATCTCGCCTTTGTCCGTGCTGCTCGCGCGCGTGGACGCGGTGACCGATGGCGCCCCACCGTTGGGAACCGTTACCAGCGGCTTCCCGAGCCTCGACAAAATGCTCGGCGGCGGCTTTCGCCGTGGAGATCTCGTCGTGGTGGGAGGCGACACGGCGAGCGGCAAGTCCGCGCTCGCGCTCGCATTCGCGATCCGGGCGGCGGTCGCGGCGACCCGCGTCCTCTTCCTGAGCGGCGAAATGACCGTCGAGCGCGTGCTCGAGCGCGTCATCGCCATCGAGGCACGCACGATGATCGACGACCTCCGGCTCGGAACGCTCGACGAGAACGAGCGCGCAAAGGCCGGCGCGGTCGCGCTCGACCTGCGCGACCACCTCCCGGTCGTCGACCGCGTTCCGGCCGGTGGGATTGGCGAGCTGTCCTCGCTGCTCGAGGGCGTGCGACCGGACTTGCTGATCGTCGACTCGCTTTCGTCCCTTGCGCCGCGCGATCTGGACCGCGATCAGTCGTGGGCGCACGTCGTCCGCGACCTCAAGGAGCTTGCACTCGACCGCAACATCGTCGTGCTCGCGACCGCCGAGCTGCCGAGCCTGGCGCCGCGCGCCGATGCCCGCCCAACGCTCGAGGACTTTGGAGCGCTCGGCGCCGTGAGGCGGCACGCGGACGTCGTGCTCGCGCTCTACCGGCCCGAGATGTATGAGCAGGCGCGCGACATCGCCGGCGCAACGGAGCTCATCGTGAGGAAGAATCGCAACGGGCCGACCGGGTATGTGGATCTCTACTTCTACGCCCAGTGGTTGCGCTTCGAGGACATGCTCGACCCCGAGCGTTAAGAGTATATTTCTTCAGCTCAAAACCTTTGCCCGGTTCGTGTTATGGCAGGCCACAGTAAATGGAAGCAGATCAAGCACTACAAGGCGGCCGCTGACGCCAAGCGTGGTGCCCTGTTCACGAAGCTGATCCGCGAGATCACGATGGCCGCCAAGATTGGCGGCGGTGATCCGTCGGGGAATCCGCGGCTGCGGCTCGCCATCGACACCGCCCGCGCGAGCTCGATGCCCAAGGAGAACATCGAGCGCGCGATCAAGAAGGGCACGGGCGAGCTCGAGGGCGTCGAATACCATGAGGTGACCTACGAGGGCTTCGGCCCCGGCGGCGTGGCGTTGCTCATCGACGCGGTGACCGACAACCCCACGCGGACAGTCGCCGAAGTCCGCAGCAAGATGAGTCGCCTGGGCGGCAACCTCGGCTCGCCCAATTCCGTCGCCTGGATGTTCGAGAAGAAAGGCCAGATTTACGTCGACGCGTCGACGATCGACGAGGACGCGCTCATGGAGGGCGCGCTGGACGCCGGCGCCGAAGATATCGTGCGCGAGGACGACCGGTTCCTCGTCAGCACCAGCCCCGCCGATTTCCACGCGGTCCAGGAGACGCTCAAGAAGAAGGGCATTCACATCGCCGAGGCAGAGCTCGCGATGGTCCCCAAGAACACCGTGCTGGTGAGCGGCAAGGAAGGCGGCTCGCTCCTCAAGCTGCTCGAGACGCTCGAGGATCTCGACGACGTGCAGAAGGTGTGGGCGAACTTCGACATGGACGTCTCCGAGATGGCGAGGGCGGAGGGATGATCCGCGCCTCGCGGCGCGCGCGCCGCGGCGGGTCGTGATCGTCCTCGGAATCGACCCGGGAACGGCGAGCACCGGCTACGGTGTCGTGAAGGGAGACGGCCTCGGGCTCGTCTCCCTTGTCGAATGTGGCGTGCTCCGCACGCGTCCGCGCGATCCGCTGCCCGTTCGGCTCAACGAGATCTTCGAGGGCGTCGTCGAGCTGATCGCGCGCCACCGCCCCGACGCGCTCTCGGTCGAAGACGTGTTCTACGCCAAGAACGTGCGCACGACGGTCGTGCTCGGGCACGCGCGCGGCGTCGTGCTGCTCGCCGGCCAGCAAGCCGGGGTCGAGATCCACGAGATTCCGCCGGCCGAAATCAAGAAAGCGGTCGTGGGGACCGGAGCGGCGACTAAGGAGCAAGTGCAGTTCATGCTCACCCGTTTGCTCAAGCTCAAGTCGGTGCCGCAGCCATCGGACGCGGCAGACGGCGTTGCCGCGGCGCTTGCCGCCTTGATGCAGGCCCGCACGCCGACACTTTCCGGCGGTCGCGTCCGGAGCGCGCGAAGTTGATCGCTCAGGTTTCCGGCACGCTGCTCGCCAAGGAACTGGACCGGGTCGAGGTGATGACGTCGGGCGGCGTGGCGTACGAGCTCGCGATCCCGCTTGGCGTGTACGAGAAGCTGCCGCGCGCCGGAGACGCGGTCACGCTGCACACGTATCTGGTCGTCAAAGAAGACTCCTGGCAGCTGTTCGGATTCGCTACGCCGTTCGAGCGTCGCGTTTTTCAGCGCGTGCTCAACGCCAAGGGCGTGGGTCCTGCCCTCGCGCTGGGACTGTTGTCGACGCTGACCGCCGAGCGGCTCGTGCGCGCGTTGCGCGATCGGGACATCGCCACGCTGCAGAGCGTGCCGCGCGTGGGGCGAAAAAAAGCCGAGCAGCTGGTGCTGGACCTCGCCGACAAGCTCGACGACCTCCAAGTTTCTCTGCCGGGCGGAGGCCCGCGTCCCGAAGGGGCGGGCGCCGAGGACGCCGTGCGTGCGCTCGTGTCGCTCGGCTACTCGACGGTGGACGCCGAACGCGCGGTGCGGCAGGCGCTCGACGAAGGTGGACGCGGCCAGTCCGCGACGGACCTCATTCGCGCAGCATTGAGCAAGATCCGAGGATAAGAACCGTGCTTGCAGCCAGACGAACCGGGACCTTCACCGAATCGGTGATCCGCGAGATGACGCGCATCGCCTCGATGCACAACGCGGTGAATCTCGCGCAGGGCTTTCCCGACTTCCCGATGCCCGACGCGATGAAGCAGGCCGCGTGCACGGCCATCAACGGCGACATCAATCAGTACGCCGTCACGTGGGGGGCCCCGGTGCTGCGACAGGCCATCGCCGAGAAGTACCGGCGTTGGTACGGCATGGAGGTGGATCCGGACCGCAACGTGACTGTGACGTGCGGCGCGACCGAGGCCATGGCGTCGGTGTTCATGGCACTCATGGATGCCGGCGACGAGGTGATCGTCCCCGAACCGTTCTACGAGAACTACGGTCCCGACGCGATCCTCGCCGGCGCGAACCCGGTGTTCGTCCCGTTCGAGCGGCCGAACTGGACGCTCGATCCCGACCGGCTGCGCAAGGCGTTCAACTCGCGCACGAAGGCGATCATCGTCAACACGCCGCACAACCCCACGGGACGCGTGCTGTCGCGCGATGAGATGTCGCTCATCGCCGAGTTGTGCATCGAGCACGATGCCTGGGCGATCACCGATGGGCCGTACGAGCATATGGTGTACTCCGGCCACCATCACGAGATCGCGACCTGGCCCGGGATGCGCGAGCGCACGATCACGATTTCGTCGCTCTCCAAGACGTACAGCTGCACGGGCTGGCGCATTGGGTGGATCATCGCGCCGCCCGCGCAGACGGATCCCATTCGGAAGGTCCACGACTTTTTGACCGTCGGCGCTCCGGCGCCGCTGCAAGCGGCCGCCGCGGTCGGATTCGCGTTCGACGCCGAGTACTACAACCAGTTCGCGGCGGGCTACAAGCAGCGACGGGATTTCCTGTGCGCCGCGCTCGAGGAGCAGGGCTTCGAGTTCGCGATGCCCGAAGGCGCGTACTTCGTGCTGGCTGATTTCAGTCCACTCAGCGACCTGGACGACGTGACGTTCGCCAAGTGGATGACGCAGGAGATCGGCGTGGCGACCGTGCCGGGGTCGAGCTTCTACTCGCGGAAGGAAGACGGGCGGAACTTCATCCGCTTTGCCTTCTGCAAGAAGCAGGAGACGCTCGAGAACGCGGCGGAACGCTTGTCTCGGCTTAGGGCGACAGTGTAGGCTGGCGGGTTCTCGGCAGTGCCCGTATGTTGGTTTCATGTCGGGCCTGCCTGAGCGTTTCACTACCGCGCTCGGCGACCGGTATAGGATCGAGCGGGAGATTGGGCGCGGTGGCATGGGCGTCGTCCTTCTTGCCCATGACTTGAAACACGATCGCAAAGCGGCGATCAAGGTACTGCGTCAAGACGCGGCGCCAGCCTGCGGGGACCGCTTTCTGCGCGAGATCCAGATTGCCGCGCACCTGCAGCATCCCAACATCCTTCCGCTCATCGACTCCGGCGAAGTCGATGGCATGACGTACTACGTCATGCCGTTCGTCGAGGGCGAGTCGCTGCGGGCGCGACTCGCGCGTGAGAAGCAGCTTCCGCTCAACGAGGCCCTCGCGATTGCGCGCGAGGTGGCCGACGCGCTCGAATACGCGCACGCGCATGGTGTGGTGCACCGCGACATCAAGCCCGAGAACATCCTTTTCGAGTCGGGGCACGCCCTCGTCACCGACTTCGGGATCGCGCGTGCGCTTTCCAGTGTCGCAGGCGAGAGGCTGACCGAGACCGGCGTGGCAGTCGGCACGCCCGAGTACATGAGCCCCGAGCAGGCAGGCGGAACCGGCGAGCTCGATCATCGTTCGGACATCTACAGTCTGGGTTGTGTTCTTTACGAGATGCTCGCCGGGATGCCGCCATACACGGGCACCAGCCCGATGGCCATCATCGCGCGCAAGGCGCTCGAGCCGGTCCCCGGGCTGCGCGTCGTGCGAGACACCGTCCCTCAATTCGTCGAAGACGGCATCAGGATGGCGTTGGCCAAGGTCCCGGCGGACCGTTTCTCGAGCGCGCGACAATTCGCGGACGCAATCTCGGGAGACACCCGGGCCGTTCGGGTCGTGTCCGCGCGGGGCTCGAGCCGGCGTCGTTGGCTACTCGCTGGATCCGCGGGGACGCTCGCCATGCTCGCCGCGATCTACGTTCTCGTTGCCGGTCTGCCGTTCATGAAGCGTGCGCCGGCGCCGGCCGTCGCCCACTTCACGCAACTCACTTCCATGTCGGGCGCCGAGTGGTCGCCGAGCCTATCTCCGGATGGTCGATGGATCGTGTATGCAGGGCAACAATCCGGCAATCGAGACATCTATCTCCAGAGTGTGAGCCAACAGGGCGGACAGGAGACTTTCAATCTCACTGCGTCGTCGCCCGCCGACGATGACCAGCCGGCATTCTCCCCCGACGGCGATCGCATCGCCTTCCGGTCGTCGCGGGATGGTGGGGGTATCTTCGTGATGGGGCGTACGGGCGAGGCGGTCCGGCGCCTCACGGACCGGGGATTCCACCCCACCTGGTCTTCCGATGGCAGGCAGGTCGCGTTCACGAATGAGAACGTCGAGCTGATGCCCGGAAACTCGGAAGGCGTCAGCGAGCTCTGGGTGGTCGACGCGGCCGGCGGCGCCCCGCGACGGCTCTACACAGGCGATGCCGTTCAGGCGAGTTGGTCTCCGCATGGTGAACGCATCGCCTTCGCGCATCGCCTGGGCCGTCCCGCGCATGGCGACATCTGGACGATCCCGGCCAAGGGCGGAGATCCCGTGCCAGTGATGGACGATCAACCGCGCGATTGGAGTCCGACGTGGTCTCCGGACGGCAAGTTCATCTACTTTGCCAGCGACAGTGGCGGAAGTATGAACTTGTGGCGGATTCCCGTTGATGAGAAAAGCGGAAAGCCGGTTGGCCCGCGCGAAGCTGTTACGACACCCGCGACGTTCCTCGCCCACCCGGCCGTGGCGGGTACGGGACACGCAATCGCCTACACGTCCGCACAGCTGTCCGTCAACATCCAGCGTCTGACACTCGATTCAGCGAGCGGCAACCCTATCGGCGAACCGGTTCCAGTCACGAGCGGTTCGCGCCAATGGTCGGCGCCGGATCCTTCGCCGGACGGTCGGTGGGTAGCGTTCTATTCGTTCACTCAGCCCGAAGGCCGGGTGTACGTCGCTCGGCCGGACGGCTCCGGCTTGCGCCTGCTGACGCCGGACACGGCGATCGACCGAGTGCCGCGCTGGTCGCCCGATGGCAAGTGGATCGCCTTCTTCTCGAATCGGGGCGGGCAACTCCAGGTGTGGGCGATCCGTCCGGACGGCAGCGATTTGCGACGCGTGTGGCATCCCAACGCCGCGTACGTGGCGTGGTCACCTCGTGGACCCCGCATGGCCGTAGCGCACGCCGGTTCAACGACGATCATCGACGGCAGCGCGGTCGATGCGAACTCCGGGTTCGAGACAATTGCCTATCAGAAAGACAAGTTCTTCGTGAATTCCTGGTCCCCCGACAGTCAATACCTGGTCGGCCAACTTGGCCCAGTCGGATTCGGCAGCCATGGGATCGCCATGTACTCGCTCAAGTCGAAGCAATTCCAGAAGCTCGTCGATTTTGGGGAGTGGCCGGTGTGGCTGCCCGACAGCCGCCGCGTACTCTTCGTCGCCGGTGGCAAGGCGTTCTACATCGTCGACGCAACGACCAAGCGAGTGCGGAAGGTCTTTGAGGTACAGCGCGATGTCGTCGGGCCTCCTCGGATCACGCGCGACGGACGTAACATCTACTTCAGCCGCCGCGTGACCGAAGCAGACGTCTGGATGCTCGACCTGCGTTGACGCACCGTCTCTCGAGATGCGAATGCGTTGGCGGCGGGCGCCGATTTCGGCGTCCGTTCGGTATATTACGGGACCGCAAACGTTGGCCGAAACCACCTCGCCTGGTAGTGTGTAGCGATGTCCCGAGCCGAGATCACAACCCCCGAAGCGCTCGTTGACGAGTCCGTCGTCGAGCTGTCGCTCAGACCGCAGCGGTTGGCTGAGTTCATCGGCCAGCAAAAGGTCAAAGAGAGCCTCCGGATCTACATCGACGCGGCGCTGTCGCGAAACGAGCCGCTCGACCACACGCTCTTCTTCGGCCCGCCGGGGCTGGGCAAGACGACCCTCGCCGAGCTGATCGCGCGCGAGCTTCGCGTCAACATTCGCACGAGCTCGGGCCCCGCACTCGAGAAGCCCGGCGATCTCGTCGCCACGCTCACCAACCTGCGGAAAGGCGACATCCTGTTCATCGACGAAATCCATCGCTTGCGGCCGATCATCGAGGAGTTCCTCTATCCGGCGATGGAGGACTACAAGATCGACATCCGGCTGTCCGAGGGTCCCAAGGCGCAGACGATCACGATGCCGATCGAGCCGTTCACGCTGATCGGCGCCACTACGCGGCTCGGCATGCTCACGCCGCCGATGCGCGCCCGGTTCGGCATCGAGCAGCGGCTCAACTTCTATCCCGCCGAAGATCTCGAGCTGATCGTCCGCCGCACGGCGGAGGTGATGAAGGTTCAGATCGACTCGGAGGGAGCCACCGAGATCGCGCGACGCTCGCGCGGCACGCCGCGTGTCGCCAACCGGCTGCTGCGGCGCGTGCGCGACTTCGCCCAGGTGAAGGCGAACGGCGTCATCACCAAGCCGATCGCCGAACAGGCGCTCGCGCTGCTCGACGTCGACACGTTCGGTCTCGACGACATGGACGCGCGAATCATCAAGACGATCATCGAGAAGTTCGAGGGAGGTCCCGTCGGGCTCAACACGATCGGCGCGGCGATCGGCGAGGACGCGAATACGATCGAAGAGGTGTACGAGCCATTCCTGGTGCAGCACGGATTCTTGCAGCGAACTCCCCGCGGACGCGTCGCGACGACGCAGGCGTACCGTCACTTCGGGTTCACGCCGCAGACTCCGAGCACGCAAGAATCGCTGTTCTGACCGGATCCAATCGCGCGAGCCAGCGCTGACCATCGTGCGCGGCGATCGCACTTCCGACTACGAATTCGCGCTCCCGCACGAGCTGATCGCGCAGCGGCCGCTCGAGCGCCGCGACGCGAGCCGGCTCATGATCGTGGAGCGAGCGACGCAGTCGATTCGCCACGGCAAGTTCACCGACCTCGTCGACCTGCTGTCGCCGCGCGATGTTCTCGTGGTGAATCGCTCGCGCGTGCTCCGCGCGCGGCTGCTCGGCACGCGGCGCTCGGGCGCGCCGGCGGAAATCCTCCTTCTACGCCCGCTCGGCGACGGTCGATACGAGGCGATGGTCTCGCCCGGCGGCAAGCTCAAGCCCGGCCGGCACATCACGATCGCGCCGGACTTCGCCGCCGAAATCCTCGAGGTCACGGATCGTCGCACGCGAGTCGTGCGACTCGAGAGCATGCTGCCGATCGATCAGGCGATCGAGCGGTACGGTCATGTTCCATTGCCGCCCTACATCGAACGCCCAGACGCGGTGGAGGACGCCGAGCGGTATCAGACCGTGTTCGCCCGCGAAGCCGGATCGGTCGCCGCGCCCACCGCGGGGCTGCACTTCACACCCGAGCTGCTCGACGCGATCGAAGCGCGCGGCGTGGCGCGCTCCGAAGTCGTGCTGCACGTCGGCGCGGGAACGTTCAAGCCGGTAGAGGTCGAGGATCCCGCGACGCACGTGATGCACGAGGAGTGGTACTCGATTTCGGCGGACGCCGCACGAACGATCAACGATCGGCGCGCGACCGGTGGGCGAGTCTGGGCCGTCGGAACCACGAGCGTCCGCACGCTCGAGAGCGCGGCTACCGACGATGGCAGCATTCGTTCGGGCGAGGCGGAGACGCGTATCTTCATCCGGCCGCCGTATCGCTTTCGGGCAGTCGATGCGATCGTGACCAACTTTCACCTGCCCCGATCGACACTGATCATGCTCGTTGCGGCGTTCGCGGGATACGAGCTGACGATGCGGGCGTACAGGGAAGCGGTGTCGCAGAGGTACAGGTTCTATTCGTATGGGGATGCGATGGTTCTTCTTTGATCGACGGCAAACGGCGGACGGCCTCGGGATGTCGTCGCGTTGGCGGAGAGGGGTCAAGACGGGCCCGACGACAGACGGCCGACATCCGACGTCAGACGGCAGACTGTGACGCCAGACAACGGCGTTTGACGTTGAGCGGTACCGGTCAACGCCTGGTCTTCCTGGCTACCGCCGTTGTCTGATGTCGGAAGTCGGATATCTGCCGTCAGTCGTCGGGTGGCGCCCCGACGGGAGCCACCACGCCTGAAGCCAGCCCGAGAGCCGTTCGCCGTGTGCCGTTTCTCCTGAAATGCATTTCGACTTCACTCTCGACCACCAGCACTCTTCCGCGCGCTCCGGCCGTTTCACGACTCCACACGGTGTCGTCGAGACGCCGGCGTTCATGGCGGTCGGCACACTCGCCACCGTCAAATC
>DATISA010000306.1:0-14541 GCA_035469245.1 Gemmatimonadaceae bacterium | reverse complement strand
CTTGGCTCCGGTGTGCGCCCCGTCGCGAAGTACCTGCACGCCGTTCACCCACACGTCACGCACACCGACCGATAGCTGCTTCGGCTGTTCGTAGGTCGCGTGGTCGGCGATCGTCGCTGGGTCGAACACGACGACGTCGGCATACATCCCGGGCTCGAGGAGCCCGCGATCATGGAGCGACAGGCGGTCCGCGACCGCGGACGTCATCTTGCGGATGGCGTCCTCGAGAGGAATGACGCGCTCGTCGCGGACGTACTTCCCGAGCACCCGCGGATAATTGCCGAACGTGCGCGGGTGAACGAGGGCGCGAACGCTGTCGGGGTCCGGACCTCCGGCATCGGTGCCGATTTTGATCCATGGCTGCTGAAGCTGCAGCTTCACATTGTCTTCATTCATCAGGAAATACGTCGTCTCGACGCGGTTGTGCTCCGACAGGATCAAGTCCATCGCCGCGTCGAGATAGTCTTCGTTCTTCATCTGCGCGATCTCGGACAAGCGCTTGCCGATGTAGGGCTGGTTGTCGGGCTGGCGCAGATTCGTGATGAGCACGCCGGCAGGCGTTGCGAGCCCGCACATGTCTTCCCATTCGCTCGTCGGGTGTGCGACTTCCTGCTTGATCCTGGTGCGCGTCTCCGGGCTCGCCAGGTTGTCGAACAGCTTCCCGTCAGCCGAGTACTGCGGCGGGAGGCACGAGCTCAATCCGGTCGCGCCCGCCGTGTAGGCGTACATGTTGGCCTGGATGTCGACTCCCGCCGCGCGCGCCGAATCGATCTTGGAGATCACCGCCGCTTCCTTGCTCCAGTTCCGCGTTCCGGCCGCCTTCAGATGGTAGATCTCCGCGGGCACGCCGCCGTCCTTCGCGATTCGGATCACCTCGTCGATTGCCTCGAGAATGTGATCGGCCTCGGATCGCATGTGCGTGATGTACACGCCGCCGTAAGGCGCCATCGCCTTCGATTCTTCGATCAACTCATTCGTGCTGGCGAACGTGTTCGGTGGGTAGATGAGCGCGCTGGCCAGGCCGAACGCGCCGTCTTCCATCGCGCGACTTACCGCCGCGCGCATCGAATCGAGCGTAGCGCCCGTCGCCGGGCCCATGTGGTCGGACATGCCGAACTGCCGGATCGTCCCCGCGCCCACGAACGAGCCGACGTTCTGCGAGATGCCGTGTGCTTCCATGGCGCTGAGCCACGCGTCGAACCCGTGCGGCTGCGCGAATCGCCGCGTCAGTTCGCCCGCATCGGGCTCGAGCGAGGCGGGATTGCGCGGGGCCGGCGTCGTGCCTTCGCCCAGGATGCCGGTCGTTACGCCTTGAGTGATCTTGCCCAACTGGCGCCCGTCGCCGAGCAGGAGCTGCCCGCCTGATTGGTCCTGGATGTCGATGAAGCCTGGCGCGACCACCATGTTCGTCGCGTCGACGCGGGACTTGGCCTGTGAATCGTGCAGCATGCCTCGTGGCGTGACCGCGACGATGCGATCGCCGCGAATGCCGAGATCGCCGTAGAACCATGCTGCGCCCGTGCCATCCACGATCCGGCCATTCTCGATCACGACGTCGAGGGACCCGGTGCTCGGGCGAGGCGCGGTAACGGCGCCGCCATGACCGCAACCGGCGAGGACTGCGCAGCACGCAAGCGTGAGAGAGACGGCGGGCGATCGCATAGGGACCTGGTTTGGGTTGCGCAGAGGATGCGCACGCGCGCGGAACGACGCCAGGGCCATGCTGGGCAGTAGACAGGTCGGGTGCCCGCGGGCAGTATTTCAGGACCTCAGAAATACCGGTGCAGGAGAGTGCCCATGCGTTCCATTCGAGTCTTCTCGACGCTCGTGTTGACCGCGTCCGCGGTGGCCGCAGGCCAGGGTCAAGCGAAGCGCGCGATTCGTGTCGGCGACATGTATCGCCTCAAAAACGTCGGTGACGCGCAGGTCTCGCCGGAAGGATCGTGGGTCGCGTACACGGTGAGTGCGACCGACTCGGCGAAGGACAAGAGCGACACCGACATCTGGATGACGAGCTGGGATGGCAGCCAAACCATCCAGGTCACGTCGTCGCCGGATGGCGAAAGCGCGCCCCGCTTCAGCCCCGACGGTCGCTATCTCTCGTTTCTGTCGTCCCGCCAGGGAGGCAAAGGCTCGCAACTGTGGCTGCTCGACCGCCGCGGTGGCGAAGCGAAGCGGGTGAGTGAGCTCAAGACGGGCATTCGGTCGTACGAGTGGTCGCCGGACGGCAAGCGCATGGTGCTCGTGATGAGCGAAGCGCCGGCGGACAACGACACGACGAACAAGAAGCCGAAGCCGATCGTGCTCGATCGCTACCACTTCAAGAGCGACGCCGGCGGCTACCTCGACACGACGCGCGCGCATCTCTATCTGTTCGATCTCGATACGCGAAAAGCGGAGCTACTCACACCGGGCCGCTTCGAGGAGAGCAGTCCCGATTGGTCGGCCGACGGCAAGTGGATCGTGTTCGAGAGCAAGCGCGTCGAGGGCGATCCGGATCGGTCGAACAACTCCGACGTGTTCGTTGTCGAAGCCCGCGCTGGCGCGGCGCCTCGCCAGCTCACGACGTTCGATGGCCCGGATGGCTGCCCGTGCGCGTTCAGCCCCGATGGCTCGACGATCGCGTACCTGCGCGGCAGCGATCCCAAATTCAGCGCCTACAACGAGGAGCGTCTCGCGATCCTGCCAGCGTCCGGTGGTACGCCGCGCGTTCTCACCGACGCGCTCGACCGTCCGGTATCGTCGCCGCAGTTCACCGCCGACGGAAAGTCGATTGTATTTCTATTCACCGACGATCGCGCGCGCTATGTAGGCAAGGTTCCGGCGAGTGGCGGCGCGGTGCAGAAGCTGACCGACGGACGGCTCGTGATTGGCTCGCTGTCGATGACCAAGGACGGGAAGATGGCCGTTCTGAGCTCGACTGCCACGCAGCCATCGGAAGTCTTTGCCCTCGAGAACGGGTCGCTGCGCCGGCTGTCGCACCAGAATGACGCGTGGCTCTCCGAGATTCAGCTCGCGACGACCGAGGACGTGAGCTTCAAGGCAAAGGACGGTAACGAGGCGCACGGCCTCCTCGTGAAGCCGGTCGGGTATCAAGCGGGCACGAAAGTGCCGTTGCTCCTCCGCATTCACGGCGGACCGAATGGCCAGGACCAGCACTCGTTCAGCCTGGAGCGAGAGCTGTTTGCCGCCAATGGGTACGCCGTGCTCAACGTGAATTATCGCGGCAGCAACGGACGCGGCGAGAAGTACCAGCAGGCGATCTTCGCCGATTGGGGAAACAAGGAGGTCGTCGACCTCCTCGCGGGCGTCGACTACGTCGTCTCGACCGGCATCGCCGACCCGGAGCGACTCGGCATCGGCGGGTGGAGCTACGGCGGCATCCTCACCGACTACACCACGGCCACGACGAATCGTTTCAAGGCGGCGATCTCCGGCGCTGGCAGCGCACTGCAGCTCTCGATGTACGGCTCGGATCAGTACATCTATCAGTACGAGAACGAGCTCGGGCCACCCTGGAAGACGCAGGACCTCTGGATCAAGCTGTCGTATCCGTTCTTCCACGCCGACCGCATCACGACGCCGACGCTCTACATGGGCGGCGACAAGGATTTCAACGTGCCGGTGATCGGCGGCGAGCAGATGTATCAGGCATTGCGCAGTTTGAACGTACCGACAGAGCTGGTCGTGTATCCCAACCAGCACCACGGGCTGTCTTTGCCGAGCTTCAACTACGACAGACTGACGCGCTATCTCGCGTGGTATGACAAATACCTAAAGGGCACGCCGGTACAGGCGGGGGTGGTGAGGCCCTAGCCGAATCGAGGGGGAGGTGGCGCTCAGCCTAGCGACAGGCGCAGGAACGTCAGCGCCACTCCCTCGCGGTAGAAATCCGGCACCCGCGCCTCTTCCTCGAATCCGCTGTCACGTAGCAGCGACAGGACCGTTCCAATCGCCGGATCGTCGGGCACGTCTGCGCTGACGTAGCGCGCGCCCTCGGCGCGGAGCGCATCGAGCGCGGCGCGCATCAGTCGCTCGCCCACGTCGTCGGCTTCGACGCCCGGCGCCAGCGCCGCCGTGTGCAGCCGGGCTCCGCCGAGCGTGCCGGCGATCGTGCCGAACAGCACGAGCCCGGCCACTGTCCCGTCGCGCGCTATCACGAGCGCGCGATGCTCGGCGTCGCCTCCGCGCTCGGCGAGGTCGAGCACCTCGAGCGCGCGATCGATGTATGGCGTTACGCCGAGTGCCCCCATCAGCAGGATGCGCGTGGCCTGCGCGTCCTCGGGCTGGGGCGGCCGCGGGTCCTCGTCGAAGTACCCGGACACGTCAGATGTGCAGCGCGCGTCCCAGCGTGGCGAGCGCTGCTTCCTTGGTGACTTCCGACAGCGTGGGATGTGCGTGAACTGTCACGCCGATGTCCTCCGACGAACCGCGATACTCGAAAGCGAGAACGATCTCGGCGATCGTTTCCGACACATTCGGTCCGATCATGTGCACTCCGAGCAGCTCGTCCGTCTTGGCGTCGGCGACCGTCTTCACGAATCCCAAAGTGTCGCCCATCGAGCGCGCTCGCCCGTTGGCCGAGAATGGGAAGCGGCCGGTGCGATATTCCCGGCCGGCTTCCTTCACCTGTCGCTCGGTGAGTCCCACCGACGCGATCTCGGGCCAGGTGTACACCACGCCCGGGATCGACTTGTAATGCATCCGCGACGGCTTACCCGCAATGACCTCGGCGGCGACGACTCCTTCTTCTTCCGCCTTGTGGGCGAGCATTGGCCCGGGTACGCAATCGCCGATCGCATAGACATTCGGCAGATTCGTCCGCATCTGCTGGTCGACGAGAATCTCGCCACGCTTGCCGATGTCGAGGCCGAGCGCTTTTACGTCGACCCCGGTGGTGGACGGCTTCCGGCCAACCGAGACGAGCACGTGGTCGCCCTCGATCCGCTCAGTCGCGCCGTCCTTTTCAACTTCGACGAAGACGCCGGTTTCGGTGAGACCGCCGTTGGTCACGCGCGTGCCGGTGCGAATGTCGAGCCCCTGTTTGCGCAGGATACGGTCGGCTTCCTTCACCACGTCGTCGTCCATCCCCGGGAGGATGGCCGGAAGCAGTTCGATCACCGTGACCTTGGCCCCGAGCCGATTCCAGACGGATCCGAGTTCGAGTCCGATGACCCCGCCGCCGATCACGATGAGATGCTTGGGGACGGCCGGGATCGCGAGGGCGCCGACGTTCGAGAGGACTCGGCGCTCGTCGAATTTGAGGAAGGGGAGCTGGATTGGTACGGAGCCCGTGGCAATGATGACGTTCTTTGCCTGGTAGGTGGCGATTTTCTCAGCGGGGGGGGCCCCCGCGCCCGATACGCCGCCCGCAGTCACCTCGACGACGTTACCCGGCTTGAGTGTTCCGAACCCCTTTGCCCACGTAATCTTGTGCTTTCGGAACAGGTACTCGATGCCCTTGGTATTCTGCCCGACGACGTCGTCCTTCCGCTTCAACATCGTCGCCAGATCGAGGCTCAGTTGTCCGATCCCAATGCCGTGCGCCGCCGCGGCGTGTTTAGCGAACTGATAATGCTCGGACGACGAGAGCAGCGCCTTTGACGGGATGCATCCCACGTTCACGCACGTGCCGCCGAGGGTCTTGTCCATCTCGACGCACACGGTGGAGAGGCCGAGCTGGGCGGCACGAATTGCCGCGACGTAACCGCCAGGTCCGCCTCCGATGACGACGACGTCAGGATTGGAGGCGGCCGCTGGAGTCGATGCCGAAGTTTCCATGATTTCTTGCGAGGGTGTGCGAGCTGCTCGAGTCCGACCGCGCCTGCCTCGCGGACGTCAGTCGATCAGCATCGATGCCGGATCTTCCATCAGCTCCTTCATGCGGACGAGGAAGAGCACGGCCTGTTGCCCATCGATGATTCGATGATCGTACGACAGCGCGACGTACATCATCGGCCGGATCTCGACCTTGCCGTTCACTGCCACCGGACGATCCTGCGTCTTGTGGAGGCCGAGGATGCCGACCTGCGGATAGTTGATGATCGGCGTCGAGATCAGCGAGCCGAACACGCCGCCGTTGGTGATCGTGAACGTACCGCCGGTGAGATCATCCATCGTCAGCTTGCCGTCGCGCGCCTTCTTGGCGAGTGCCGCGATGTCGCGCGACACGTCGAGCATCCCTTTGCGATCGGCATCCTTGATGTTGGGCACCACGAGCCCCGCTTCCGATGCGACTGCGATGCCCATGTTCACGTAGTGCTTGTAGATGATCGAGTCGCCGTCGATCTGCGCGTTCACTGTGGGGAACGACTTGAGCGCCAGGCACGCCGCCTTCACGAAGAACGGCATGAACGACAGCTTGACACCGTGCTCCTTCTCGATCCGCTCCTTGAGACGCTCGCGCACGGCGCTCACGGCGGACATATCGATCTCGTTGAACGTCGTGAGGTGCGCCGTGGCGTGCTGCGACTCGAGCAGATGCTCGGCGATTCGGCGCCGCCGCGTGGTCATCTTCTCGCGCGTCTCGCGCTCAGCCTCTGCGCCGGTCGGCGCGGTGCTCTGCACTGGGGCCGCCTGGCGGGGAGCCTCCGGTGGGCGCGCGGCCTCCGCCGCCTGCCGACCATCGCCCGCCGGGGGGCGCGGCGCACTCGCCGCAGCCGCGGCTCGCTCGATGACGTCCGGTTTGCTGACCACGCCGCCGCGACCCGTTCCCGGGACGGTCGATAGATCGATCCGCTGCTCGGCCGCAACGCGCTGCGCGGCAGGCGAGGCGCGAACCTCAGCCGGCGCCTGAGCCGGCGCTGCGGGCCGCGCGGGTGGCGAAGCCGGAGCGGGTGGTGCGCCCGGCGCCGGCGGTCGCGCGGCAGCCGCCGCTGCCGGTTGGGCTGCTGCCGGTTGGGCTGCTGCCGGTTGGGCTGCTGCCGGTGGGGCTGCCACCGGTTGGGCCGCCGCAGGTTGCTGAGCCGCCGCAGGCGCCGCGGTAGTCGCCGTCGCGCGCTCGTCGATCACGGCGAGCAGGTCGTCAACCTTCACGACGTCGCCCTCGGCGTGTGCGCGTTTGGTGAGCACGCCCGGCGTCATCGCGGGAACCTCGACGGTGATCTTGTCGGTCTCGAGCTCGACGAGCGTGTCGCCCGGTGCGATCGCGTCACCTTCTTTCTTCAACCACCGCGAGACGGTCGCCTCGACGATCGACTCACCGAGCGGCGGGACTTTGATATCGGTCATTCCGCAAACCCAAGGCGTTGAACGGCGGTGGGCGATCGGACGAATCGCGAGCTCGCCGACGAGCCCGCACGAGGGCGGCGCCCGGCCTGTTCACGTGTCCACTCGCCCGCCTAACTTCCTCGACGGCCTGAATATAACCCACTCTGTGCGCGCACTCACGATTTCCACTCACGGCGAGCTCGATCGCATCCAGGTTCGCGATGACTTGCTGATCCCCGAGCTGCACCGGCCGGTCGACGTCCGCATTCGTGTGCGTGCCGCCGCGCTCAACCGTCTCGACCTGTTCGTCGTGCACGGGCTGCCGGGGATCTCGATCACAGCTCCATGGCCGCTCGGCGCCGACGCCTGCGGGGTGGTCGAGTCGGTCGGAGACGAGGCGACCGGTCTTCACGTTGGCGACTACGTCGTCGTGAACCCGGGACTGAGCGATCGCACGTGCGAGTATTGTCTCGAGGGAGAGCAGCCGCTCTGTCCAAGGTTTGGTATCCTCGGCGAGCATTTCCCCGGCACAATCGCCGAGTACATCGTCGTGCCGGCAGCAAACGTTCGGGCGATTCCGGCGAGCATTCCGGTGGAGGTGGCGGCGGCGTTCACGCTCGCCACACTCACGGCCTGGCGGATGCTCGTGACGAGGGCGCGGGTTCAGCGGAACGACGACGTCCTGATCTGGGGTATAAGCGGCGGCGTCGCGCTTGCCGCCCTCCAGATCTGCAAGCAGATCGGTGCGCGCGTGTGGGCGGTCTCGAGCAGCGACGAGAAGCTCGAGCGTGCCGCACGGCTCGGCGCGGATGAATTGCTCAATCGGAACAGCATCGAGGTCGGCAAAGCCGTCCGCGAGCGAACCGGAAAGCGCGGCGTAACGGTCGTGGTGGACAACGTCGGCCACGCGACGTGGGCGCAATCGCTCCTCGCACTCGGCCGGCGTGGTCGACTGGTGACCTGCGGCGCCACGTCGGGACCGATGGTCGAGACCGACGTCCGCCGGTTGTTCTGGAATCAGTGGTCGATCATGGGATCGACGATGGGCAACGACGCCGAGTTCGACGCGGTGGTCGCGGAGTTGCGAGCAGGCCGGCTCCTGCCCCCGATCGACAGCGTGTTTTCGCTCGCCGAGGGGCGCGCCGCGTTCGAGCGGCTCGAATCCGCGGATCACTTCGGCAAGATCGTCGTCCAAGTCTCATGACCGATGAGACGGCGCGGTACGATCCTGCCGAGGAGCGCGCCATTCGCGAGCGGTATGCCGCCGGCGAGCAGCCGTCCTGTCCGCGCGACGGAACGCGCATGACCGCGCGGACGATCGGCGGCGGTTCATTCGGGCTCGGCTACGCCCGACGACGCGAGTGGCTCATCTGCCCAACGTGCAAGCGCAGCGTGATCTTCGACGTGAAACGAGGAACGCGGAACTGATCGCCTATCGGCCTCCAGCCGGCAGGTGCGTCAGCAGATAGCGCGTGAGCGTTTGATAAACGTGCTCGGTCGTTCCCGCTCCTTCACAGATGCAGTGCGACCGATTGGGATACTCCATGAAGTCGAACTGCTTGCCCAGCTGCACCAGCCGATTGATCAGCTCCTGCGATCCTTGAAAATGCACGTTGTCGTCGCCCGAGCCATGCACGAGCAGCAAGCTTCCGCGCAGCCCTTCCGCGTGCGAAATGGGTGATGCCGCTCGGTAATCGTCGGCGTTCTGCTGCGGCAGACCCATGTAGCGCTCCTGATAGATCGTGTCGTACAAGCGCTGGTCGGGCACCGGCGCCACAGACATGCCGACCTGGTAGACGTCGGGATATCGGAACATGCCCTGCAGCGTGCTCGAGCCGCCGCCGCTCCAGCCCCAGATCGCCACACGCGTCGAGTCCACATAGTGTCTTGTGCGGGACAGCACCTTCACCGCATCCGCTTGTTGTCGGCTCGAGAGCACACCGACAGCGCGGTACACGACCTTCCGCCAGTCACGGCCGCGGGGCGCCGGGGTTCCGGAATTATCGAAGCTGGCGACGATGTAGCCTTGATTGGCGAGCGTGCGATACCACAGCCCCGACGAACCCATCCACTGGTCGGTCGTCGTCTGACTTGCTGGCTCGCCGTAGACATAGACAAGTATCGGGTAGGTCTTGGTCGAATCGAAATTCTGCGGTTTGATCATCCAGCCATCGACCGAGACACCACCGCTCACCGGCACCTTGAAGTACTCGACCGGCGGATTCAGGACCGGCTTCACCGCGCGCGCGAGCTCGGCGTTGTCCGCCAACATTCGCGCGCGGTCGTGCGAGGGAATGCGGACGAGGTCCGTGACCGGCGGCACGTCGAACGCCGAGTACGTGTGAAAGGCCCACTGCGCGTCCGGCGAGAGCGTGTAGCGATGCGTCCCCGGTGCATTGGCCGGCGACAGTCGCGCCGGCGCGCCCGTGCCGTCCAGACGGGTGCGGAACAGGTACCGCTGCGTCGCATTGTCCGGTGACGCGATGTAGTAGAGCCAGCCGGCCGGCGCGTCGACTCCGACGACGCTCACGACGTCGAACGGACCATTGGTGACGAGCTTGATCTCGCGCCCGTCGCGAGAGATCGCGTAGACGTGGCGCCAACCGTCACGCTCGCTCGTGAACAGGAATCGCTTGCCGTTGTCGACCCACGGTACGTCATCGACCACATCGACCCACGCGCTATCGCGATCCACCAACACCGTGCGCGGCGTTCCGGTGGCGGCGTTTGCCAGGATGACGGTGTTCGTGTTCTGCAGCCGGTTCATGTGCTGGACCAGCAGCTCGCCCGGGCCCGCCCACTCCATCCACGGCAGATAGTTGTTGCGTGGGTCGCCGGGGATCACGAGCCACGTCGTCGCCCCGCCACCTGCGGGAATCACACCGATTCGTACGGCGGAATTGGTGGTTCCCGCCTTTGGGTATTGAATCGGCGTGATGATCGGATAGAGCGAGTCGGTGTAGTCGACGAGGTCGAAGGTTCCGACACCGGACATGTCGAACTGCCAGTACGCGATCTTCGTCCCGTCCGGGCTCCAGCGAAACCCGTCGCGGAGATCGAATTCTTCCTCGTACACCCAGTCGGTCATGCCATTCACCAGCGTGGCGGTCGCGCCCCTGGTGAGCCGAGTGACGGCGCCGTCCGCGAGCCGCTCCACGTACAGGTCGCCACGGCTGACGTACGCCACACGCTCACCGTCGGGCGAGAACTTGGCGTACATCAGCGACGACGACGGCGCCTTGCCGCCAAGCTTCTGCAGCTTTCGCGTCGCCAGCGTCAGCACCCAGTAGTCGCCGCGGGTGTTCTGCCGCCATACACGCTGCGTGTTCGTGAAGAGGAGCAGTTTCCGCTGGTCCGCCGACCAGCTGTAGGCGTCGAAGTCCAGCGGTGTCGTCTGGCCGGCAGGCACCAGCGCAGTTGCCGGAACGAGAATGCTCCGCGCACCAGTGGCCGTCTCGTACCGAACGATGTCGGCCGCGCCGCGGACGCCTGGGCTTGGTTCGACGGTCGTGTACGCCCGGCCGCCTTCGATGAACGCGGCGGGTCCGAATGACTGCGACGAGAAGTCCCGCGTTCCGAAGATCCGGTGTATCGCGGCGCGAACGCTGTCGGATACCTGTACCTGCGCGCCGAGCGGCGCCCGGACCATTCCGACTGCCACGACATTGACGATGAAGAGACGTAGTCTCACCGTGGACCTCCGCCGCAGCTGGCGGCAGGTTGGTATGAGGACTCTCGTGCCAGGAGCCGCTCGTGGCGGCTGTCGTGACGGCACGGCCCGCTCAAGATAGATTGAAAGATCGATGCAACAAGACACGACGGACTTCGGCAGCCGGCTGCAGTACAGCATCGCACGCGTGTTCGGCGAAACGCTGCCCGCGCTGATAGGCGCGCTCGTCATCCTGTTCGCCGGCTATCTGCTGGCGAAGGTGTTGGAGAAGCTCACCGATCGTGGCTTGCGCCGGATCCGGCTCAATCACCTTCTCGCGCGCGGTGGAGTGATTCGCGCCGTCGAGCGATCCGGCACCCACGTGAACCCGACGCGTGTGCTCGCCAACCTGGTCTTCTGGTTGGTGATGTTCACCGTGATCCTGCTCGCGGCCAACGCGCTCGGGCTCGACTCGCTGGCGAACGTCGTCTCGACACTCGTGAGCTACATCCCGAGCGTGATCGCCGCCATCGTGATCATCCTCGTCGGCATCGTGCTGGGCGGATTCGTCGGTGGGCTGATCGGCGCGTCGGCGGGAGCAGTACACGGCGGGCGCGCGCTCGCGCGGCTCGGACGCGGCGGCGTGATCCTCCTCGCCATTTTCATGGCGCTGCAGGAGCTCGGGATCGCGACGGATATCGTGACGACGGCGTTCGCGATCCTGTTCGGGGCCATCGCGCTCGCGCTGGCGCTGTCCTTCGGACTCGGCAATCGTGAGCTCGCGGGTGAGGTCACGCGCGAGTGGTACGAGCGCTATCGTCGCGAGCGAGCCGAGGCGCTTGCGCGAGAGCAGGAGGCGGAGGCGGAGGAAGAAGCCGAGCTCGAGGCGGAAGAAGCGGAATTCGAGCGGCGGCACACGCCATCGCGACTGGCGGATCAACCCCCTCCGCCCGAGAGTTGACGGACAGTTGGCGCGGCGGTTTTCGGCCTTCCACAATACGGTTCGCACAATCAGAAATGTGACCAGCTAAACCGTTGATTATCAACGGCTTAGGATGGCCGATCGGCGTTGCTATTCGCCCTGTTTTCGGGTAGATTTCAGAGTCCGCGAAAACCCCCGCCGTTGCTGTCGCCGACGCGTGTCCATTCCCGCGCTCGGGGCCAATTGCCGACCGTCACTCGCCTGTACAAATGACTGCTCCGAACAACCGCGAACGGATTCTTCCGCGCCTCATCGACGAAGAGATCAAAGAGTCGTTCATCAACTATTCGATGAGCGTGATCGTGTCGCGCGCGCTGCCCGATGTGCGCGACGGACTCAAGCCGGTGCACCGGCGGGTGCTCTACTCGATGTTCGACACGGGTCTCGTTCCGGGGCGGCCGTACAAAAAGGCCGCGACGGTCGTCGGCGACGTGCTCGGCAAGTACCACCCGCATGGCGACTCATCGGTGTACGACGCCCTCGTGCGCATGGTGCAGGACTTCTCACTGCGCTATCCGCTCATCGACGGGCAGGGAAACTTCGGATCAGTGGATGGTGATCCGCCGGCGGCTTATCGCTACACCGAAGCGCGTCTCATGCCGATCGCGATCGAGATGGTGGCGGACATCGACAAGAACACCGTCGACTTCGTCCCCAACTTCGACGATCACGACCAGGAGCCGTCGGTCCTGCCCTCGGGCATTCCGAACCTGATCGTGAACGGCTCGTCGGGAATTGCCGTCGGCATGGCGACGAACATTCCGCCGCACAATCTGCGCGAAGTCATCAATGCCGTCGTCCATCTGGTCGACAACCCGAACGCTACGCCGGGCGAGCTGCGCAAGTTCATCAAAGGACCCGATTTTCCAACCGGCGCCTACATCTACGGCCGCGCTGGGATCAAGGATTATCAGGAGACGGGCCGCGGCCGCATCGTCATGCGCGCCCGCGCGGTCATCGAGGAAAAGGAATCGTCGAACAAGTCGCAGATCGTGGTGACCGAGGTCCCGTACCAGGTCAACCCGAACAAGCTCGTCGAGAACATCGCCGAGCTGGTGCGCGACAAGAAGCTCGAAGGCATCAGCGATTTGCGGAACGAGTCGGATCGCGACGGCGTGCGGGTCGTCGTGGAGCTCAAGCGCGACGCGATTCCCCGGGTGGTACTGAATCAGCTGTACAAGCACACCGCGATGCAGGCAACGTTCGGCGTGATCATGCTGGCGCTGGTCCCCGATCCGGGGACCGGCAGCCTCGTGCCGAAGGTGATGCCGCTCAAGGAAGTGCTCGAGCACTACATCAATCACCGGCACCAGGTGATCGTCCGGCGGACGCAGTTCGACCTGGACAAGGCGCTCGAGCGCGAGCACATCCTGGAAGGGCTCAAGATCGCCGTCGACAACATCGACGCGGTGATCAAGGTGATCCGCGCGGCGGCCGACGTGCCGGCGGCGAACGCGCAGCTCCAGAAACGCTTCAAGCTATCGGACCGCCAAGCCGAGGCGATCCTCGCGATGCGTCTCGCGAAGCTCACTGGCCTCGAGATCGAGAAGCTGGAGGAGGAGCTCAAGGAAGTCCGCGGCATCATCAAGGAGCTGCGCGCGCTGCTCGAGTCCAAGGAAAAGCGGATGAAGGTGCTCAAGGACGAGCTCACCGAAGTCGCCCGAAAATACGGCGACGAGCGGCGCACCGAGATCACGAGCGACGAGGGCGAGTTCACGATCGAGGATCTCATCGCCGAGGAGGAGATGGTCGTCACCATCTCGCACTCCGGCTACATCAAGCGCACGTCTGCCTCGACCTACAAAAAGCAACGCCGCGGCGGGCGCGGGAACAACGGCGCCACGCTCAAAGACGAGGACTTCATCGAGCACCTGTTCATCGCGTCGACGCACGACTACGTGCTGATCTTCACCGAGGACGGGCGCTGCTTCTGGCTCAAGGTGCACGAGATCCCGCAGGCAGGCCGGGCCGCCAAGGGCAAGCCGATCGTCAACATGATCAACGTGTCGCCGGACACGAAGGTCTCGGCGATGGTCGCGGTGCGCGAGTTCCCCGAGGATCAGTTCCTGCTGTTCGCGACCAAGCAGGGCACGGTCAAGAAGACCGCGCTGTCGCAGTACTCCAACCCGCGCACGACCGGCATCAAGGCGATCAAGATCGAGGACGGCGACGAACTGATGGACGTGCAGGTGACGAGCGGCACGAACGACATCGTGCTCGCCACGCGGCATGGCCTGTCGATCCGGTTCCACGAGCAGGATGTGCGCGAGATGGGCCGCGACACCACTGGCGTAAAGGGCATCGAGCTCGGGGCCCGCGACCAGGTGATCGGGATGGTCGTGATCAAGCGCGAAGCGAACCTGCTCGTCGTCACCGAGAAAGGCATGGGCAAGTGCTCGCCGATCGATGAATACCGCGTCCAGAAGCGCGGTGGTAAAGGCATCATCACGGTGCATCGCACCGAAAAGACGGGCGACGCCGTGTCGATCAAAGAAGTGCTGCCGGACGACGAGCTTATGCTCATCACCAAGCAGGGCATCGCCATCAGGATGCCGGTCAAGGGCATCCGCGTGGCCGGCCGCAACACGCAAGGCGTCAAGCTGGTCAATCTGGACCCGAACGATCTCGTGACGGACGTTGCGCGAGTCGTGCCGGACGATGACACCGAGGTTGGCGAAGACAGTGCCGAACCCGCGGGCGT
>DATISA010000305.1:0-7909 GCA_035469245.1 Gemmatimonadaceae bacterium | reverse complement strand
GTTCGGCACGAACTTCCAGCGCGTGTACTACCCCAAGGGCAGTCTCTCGTGGGTGATGTCGGATGAGGACTGGTTCCCGCGGTCGAGCATCTTCAGCCACGTCAGCAGCTTCCGCGCGCGCCTGGCGTACGGCGCGTCGGGCGTGCAGCCCGGCTCGAATACCGCCGATCGCACCTTCGCCGCGAACTCGGGAAGCGTCAAGAACACCGACCAGCCGTACGAGACGTTCAACACCATCGGCAATCCGAACCTCAAGCCCGAACGATCGACGGAATGGGAGGGCGGCTTCGACTCGCGGCTGTTCAATGGCCGGTTCCAGTTCGATCTCACGTACTTCTCGAGATTGACGCACGACGCCCTCATCGCGGCGATCGTCGCGCCGTCGCTCGGAATCGGCACGACGACGCAGCAGCGCAATCTCGGCTCCGTGAAGAACGCCGGCTTCGAGCTGACGTTCGGCGGCCAGGTTCTCGACCGCCGCAACTTGGCGATCGACATGCAGCTCACGAGCTCCGTGATCGGCAACAAGGTGGTGAGCCTCGGTGGTACGCCAACCCAGGTCGGCACGACCAACTGGGTGGCGGCCGGGTATCCGATCCGCGGCCTGTTCGCGCGGCCGATTCTTGGCTGGAAGGACAAGAACGGCGATGGCATTCTCACCTACAACGCGGACACAGCCAAAAACGAGGTGTTCGTCGGCAAGGACACGATCTTCCGCGGGTACGCGGAACCGCGCTACCTCACCGCGCTCACGACGGGCATCGAGCTGTTCAACCGCAAGCTTCGCCTGCAGAACCTCCTCGACTGGCGCGGCGGCAATCTGTGGTACAACAACACGGAGCGGATCCGCTGCGTCAGCCGTCAGAACTGCAACGGGTTGAACAACCCGAAGGCCTCGTTCGAGGAACAGGCGATGGCCGTGGCGACGCTGAACGATCCGTCGCACACGCTCGACGGCTTCTTCCAGCCCGGCGGGTTCGTGAAGTGGCGCGAGGCATCGGCCACCCTGCAGCTACCGTCGGCACTGGTGTCCAGGACTCGCGCGCGATCGGCCAACCTGGTCTTCTCGGCGCGCAATCTCCACACGTGGACGCGGTACCGCGGCACCGATCCCGAGAGTGACTTCCAGGCGGGCGAGGGCGGCGACGCGCCGGCAGAGTTCCAGACCTTTGCTCAACCCACGTACTTCATTCTCCGCCTGAACCTCGGCTTCTAATTCATCATGAGACTAATATTCATCTTTACGCAAAGCCGAGCGTTGGCCGCCGCGGCGTGCGTCGTGGCTGCCGGACTGGCCGGCTGCAGGGACGTGAAGAACAGCCTGCTCGAGGCGAACGACCCCGACATCATCGATCCGTCGGCCGTGCAATCGGCCGAAGGCGCGGTGGCGCTTCGCAATGGGGCCCTCGTGCGCTTGCGCTTGATGACCACCGGCTCGGGGAACGCCGGCACCGAAGGCACCTGGCTGCTGGGAGGCCTTCTCGCCGACGAATGGTCGACGTCGTCCACGTTCGTGCAGAACGACGAGGCCGACGAGCGCCAGATTTCAGTGAGCAACGGCTCGGTGAACGGGTCGCTGCGCGCGATCTATCGCGTGCCGCTCGCCGCGAACCAGGCCATCGATCTCCTCATGAAGTATCGACCGACGCCCGCCTCTGACGTCGCGGAGATGTACTTCGCGCGCGGGTTCGCCTACAACCAGCTCGCCTCGGATTTCTGCAACGGCATTCCGATCAGCGACGCGAGGACCGACCCAGCGGACCTCGGGCAACCGCAGTCGGTGGCGGACATGTTCAAGCGCGCTGTCGCTTCGTTCGACACTGCGATCGTCCTGGCTGGCGACACCAGCGCGGCGGGTATTGTGGTCACTCGCGCGGCCAGAATCGGCAAGGCGCGCGCGCTCCTCGCGCTCGGCCTGGACAACGCCGATGCGGCCGCGACGCTCGTGTCGGACGTGCCGAGCACCTTTAGCTACGACGTGACGTCGTCGCTCACCGGCGGCAGCAACGGCGTGTGGTCGCAGGGCTTGAGCCAGCGGCGGTACACCGTGGGCGACAGCCTCGAGGGCAATGCCCACAACATACTGGTGAAGAACGCGATTCCCTTCTTCTCGGCCAAGGATCCACGTTTGCCTGTGGCGTATACCGTCAAGAAGGGAGACACCACCAAGGCCCAGGATGGACTGACGTACTCGCGGACCACGACGCTCTATCAGCAAACGACGTCGATGGCGGTCGTGAATGGCATCGACGCACGGCTGGTCGAAGCGGAGGCTGCCTTGCACGCGAACGATCCGGCGAAGATGATCTCGATTCTCAATTCCTTGCGCGCCACGTCGTTCGCGCTTGGCGAAGTGACGTACGCCGCCAACGCGCTGCCGGCGCTCGCGGATCCCGGAACGGCCGACGGACGGATCAATCTCCTCTTCCGTGAGAAAGCCTTTTGGACATTCTCGCGCGGACAACGGCTCGGCGATCTTCGACGCCTGATTCGCGAGTACGGCCGTAGCGCCGACCAGGTCTTCCCGGTCGGGAATCACTACCGCGGAACGGCGTACGGCGCCGACGTCAACCTTCCGATCACGCAGGACGAGATCAACGGAAACCCGAAGTTCACTGGCTGCACGGATCGAAAGGCCTGATCACGCCACGGGAGCGACCGCACGGAAAACGGGAAGGCTCAGGGAGCCTTCCCGTTTTTTGATACCGCAGGCAACCTTTCGCTCAAATAGGGTCAGACCCCATTTCTCGAACCCATTTCTCGAGACATGGGGTCTGACTTTTTATGGACCAATTTCAGTGCATCGAATCGCGTCAGTCGGCGGGCGTCTGGTGCCGCGCCTTCAGGACGGCGAGCGCTTCACGCGCTTGCGCGGCCGCGGGATGAGACGGGAATCGCTCGATCAATCGCCTCAACTCCACCAGGGCGCGACCCGGGTCGTTCAAAGGGCCTGTATACAAGTCGACCAGTCGATGCGCCACGTACACGTGCTCGCCCGCCGAGCACGATTCGGTGCGCTGGACCTGGCGCAACAGTTCGGCTGCACGTTCGGCGTTGTCGCGCTCGCGGGCATACAGCTCGGCAGCGCGAATACGGGCGGTCGTGGCGGCCGGGTCGGCTGCAATGATGGCCTCGAACGAGGCGAGCGCATCGTCAACGCGGCCTTGCATGACGAGGGCTTGCTCGCGTGAGTACTGCTCCTTGTACGGAGTGCTCGTTCCATCCAGCGCAACCCGCCGCACGGTGCGCTCGGCCATCTGGCCAGCCCAGACCCCGACCGCGTAGGTCGCGAGTCCGGCAGCAATGCTGACGACGAGGGTCCCGAGATTCAGCAGGCCGTAGAGTCCCAGGACCATCGCCATCGTCCCAGCGACGAGCACACCGTAGCCGGCAGCCGTCAGAAAGCCGGCGGCGTCGGGACCGTGACGGTCGAAAAGAGTCGGCTTGTACTCGGGCGGCTGCTCCACGGGATCTCCTCCCCTCCCTGCCAACCGGTTGACGACCGTCAAAGGCCCGGCGACTACGTGGAAAGGACTGCGTTCGCTACCGGTTCGTTTCGCCACGCCGGGGGAGCCGGCGTTTCGCGTGTCAATGTTCCGTGAGGGAACGCGCGCGAGGTTGGTCGGTTTAGTTTTTGTGGGAGAGCGAGCCCGACGGCACCTTGACGTGACCGGCGGCGGGCGTAGTCCTTCACGGACGGGGGAGCATCCGGGAGATGGGCAGCCGCAGCCGCAAATCCGCGGCGACTCTTTCGGTGAACACGATCGACGATCATCCGGGGGCACGTCGTTTGCCCGCCTGAGCAGGGCCGACCGCCCGAACGATCGGTTGTTCGGAGTTCGGAACGACTTTTTGCTGCGGCTTGGTCCGCGGGGCATTTCATGGCTCGACTGCGTATGCGCTTGGCGGCTGTCGTTACGCCGCTGCTGCTGCTCGCTGTGTCCATTCCTGCCAGCGCGCAGGAATACTTCGGACGAAACAAGGTCCAGTACGAGACCTTCGACTGGCGCATCCTCAAGTCCGAGCACTTCGACAACTTCTTCTATCCACCCGAGTCGACGATGGTGCACGACGCGGCGCGCATGGCCGAGCGGTGGTACAGTCGGCATTCCGACACCTTCCGCCACGCGTTCGACCGAAAGTCGCTCGTCTTCTACGCCGATCATCCCGACTTCGAGCAGACGAACGTCATCAGCGAGCAGCTGAGCGAGGAGACGGGCGGCGTCACGGAGTCGAACCGCACGCGCGTGATCATGCCGTTCACCGGCATCTACGCCGACAACGACCACGTGCTCGGGCACGAGCTGGTGCACGTGTTCCAGTACAATATCGCCGAGGGGACGCCTGGCGGCGGGCTGATGCGCCTCGACGCGCTTCCGTTGTGGCTCATCGAGGGCATGTCCGAGTACTTCTCGCTGGGACGCGAGGATCCGCTCACCTCGATGTGGATGCGCGACGCGGTGATGCGGAACAAGTTCCCCACGATCAAGCAGCTGACGACGGATCCGCGCTACTTCCCGTATCGCTACGGGCAGGCGCTGTGGGCGTACGTCGGCGGCCGCTGGGGCGATCGCGCGGTTGTCGACGTGTATCGTTCCGCGCTGCGACTGGGGTGGGACGCGGCGCTCGTGCGCGTGCTCGGTGAAAACCAGGATTCGCTGTCGAAGGATTGGGCGGCGGCGAATCGCGCCATGTTCCTCCCGCAGCTCGCCGGCCGCACGCATCCGGACAGCGTCGGGAGCTCGCTGGTCAAGCTCGAGCGCACCGGCGACATCAACCTCGCGCCAACTCTCAGCCCCGACGGCAAGCTGTTCGCGTTCTTCTCGAGCCGGAATCTCTTCAGCATCGACCTGTTCATCGGCGATGCCGTGACCGGCAAGACGATCAAGAAGCTCGCCGGCCCGTCCAGCGATCCGCACTTCGACGCGTTGAGCTTCATCAACTCGGCGGGCGACTGGTCGCCCGACGGCAGCCACTTCGCGTTCATCGTGTACGCCGAGGGCCAGAACGAGATCGCGATTCTCGACACCAAGTCGTCGAACGTCGAGCGGCGCATCAAGCTCCCGAACATCGGGGCCGTGAGTCATGTGTCCTGGTCGCCTGACGGCAAGACACTCGCGTTCTCGGGCCAGGCGGGCGGAATCAGCGATCTCTATTTGATGGACCTGAGCAACAGCACAATCCGGCAGCTCACGCACGACAAGTACGCCGACATCCAGCCCACCTGGTCGCCCGACGGCAAGATGCTGGCGTTCGCGACGGATCGCGGTCCGCAAACGGACTTCAACACGCTCAAGTACTCGCCGCTCGAGTTGGCGACGTACGACATGGCCAGCGGGCAGATCAACGTGTTCGCGCCGTTCGCGCACGGCAAGCACATCAACCCTCAGTTCTCACCGGACGGCAAGAGCCTGTTCTTCGTCTCCGATCAGGACGGGTTTGCCGACATCTATCGTCTCGAGCTGGCGAGTGGCCAGGTCTTCCGTGTGACGCACGTCGCGACCGGCGTGAGCGGCATCACGACGGTGTCGCCGGCGATCTCGGTGTCGCGCCAGACGGGACGGCTGCTCTTCAACACGTTCTACAATCAGGGGAACGAGATCCGCGGACTCGACGCCTCACAGACCGTGGGCACGCCAGTGACGCCATCGACGGTCGCCGAGGGCGCGCAGCTTCCGCCACCCCAGGTGACGCGCAGCCTCGTCATGGGCTACCTCGCGGATCCGACGACGGGTCTGCCTTCGGGCGCCGATTTCAGCGTCGTTCCGTTCCACTCGTCGTATTCGCTGGACGCCATCGGCCAACCGAGCATCGGCGTGGTGGCAGGCGGCCCATTCGGCACGGGCGTCGCGGGGGGCGTGTCGATGATCTTCGGCGATCAGCTGAGTGACAAGCAGATCTTCGCCGCGATCCAGGCGAACGGTACCGTCAAGGACATCGGTGGCGCGCTGCAATACTACAACATGAAGTACCGATGGAACTACGGAGCCGGAGTGCAGCACATACCGTATCTGACGGGATACGTGTTCCTGGACACGGCCACGGTCGCGGGCGGTGGCGGCTACAGCGTCAATCAGTTGCTGCAGCGCATTTACATCGACCAGGCGATGATGTTCACGCAGTATCCGTTCTCGAGCACGCGCCGGCTCGAAGCCTCGGCGAACGTCACGCACTACGGCTTCGACACGCAGGTCTTCACCACCGTGTTCAACGGGGCCAACGCGATCGTCGACGAGCATCAGACGTCGCTACCCAACCAGTACCAGCCGGTGTGGTTCGCCGAACCGTCAATCGCGCTCGTGGGCGACAACTCGTTCGCCGCGTTCACGTCGCCCGTGCAGGGTGAGCGCTACCGGTTGCAGTACACCATGACCACCGGCTCGGTCACCTATCAAACCGCGCTGTTCGATTATCGCAAGTACTTCTTCCTTCGCCCGTTCACGTTCGCGATTCGTGGGATCTCACTCGGCCGATACGGCAAGGGCGCCGAGGATCGCAACACGACGTGGCCGATCTATCTGGGAGAAGAGACCCTGATGCGCGGCTACGGGTATGGATCATTTACGGGCGACGAATGCGTCGTCGAAGGCGGCAGCGCGCAGGCCCAGGCGTCGGGATGCCCGGTGTTCGACCGTCTGTTCGGCAGCAAGGTGGGCGTGATCAACACCGAGTTCCGCATTCCGCTCTTTGGCACCGAAGGCTTTGGGCTGCTCAACTTCCCGTTCCTGCCGACCGAGATCTCGCCGTTCTTCGACGCAGGCGTGTCGTACACGAACGAGCAGGGGCCGAATTGGCGGATCACTCGCGCCGCGAACGACGTTCCCAATTGCAACAGCATCGCGAGCGGCGCGATCACGTCGACGCAGTCGTTCTATCCGTGCGCCGATCGCATCCCGGTGTTCAGCACCGGCGTGTCGTTCCGGTTCAATCTGATGGGCTACGCGATCATGGAAGCATACATGGCGCATCCCTTCCAGCGCCCGACCAAGAACTGGGTCTGGGGTTTCCAGCTGGCGCCGGGTTGGTAATCGCCCGTACGGAGTCGCAACGTCCGAACGACAACGCCCGCGCAAATGCGCGGGCGTTGTCGTTTTCTATTCACCGGCGGTGCGGCGAATCTCACAAGCCGTACAGCGTCGCGTAGACTTGCCTGTTCCGCAGCACGATCCGCACATAGTCCCTGGTCTCCGTATACGGAATGCGCTCGATGAACAGCTCCGGGTCGGCGGCGCCCGCCTTTTTCGACCAGCGGTCGACCCGCGATCCGCCGGCGTTGTACGCCGCGAGCACGCGAGGCAGCGAAGCATACTCCTTCACCATCGCCGCGAGGTGCGCGGTGCCGAGCTGCAGATTGGCATCCGCATCGAGCAGCAATGCTGGCGACCAGACCGGGAAGCCGAGTGCTCTGGCAATGTCCTGGCCGACCGACGGCAGCACCTGCATCAACCCGCGCGCGCCTGCCACCGATACCGCTCGCGGTGTGAAGTTCGACTCCTGCCGGATCAGCCCGGCGACGAGCGCCGGATCGAGGCCGCGAGCCTTGGCGTTGCGGGCAAGCTCGTCGCGATCGACCAGCGGAAAGAGAAAGCGGTAGATACGCGGGTCGCGCACGCCCTGATCGGCGAGACGCTGTACAACGCGGATCCCGCGAGACGGTTGGCCGACCGACACGAATGCGCTGGCCGTTGCGAGCACGCGATCGGTGGATCCGCGCGCCGCCGCCTCTAGAGCGTCGAGCTCGAATCGCTCCTCCGCGTCCATGCCGAGGCGATCGAGGAGCTCGATGCGCGCGACCGCGCTGTCAATCGACCGCAGGCGAGGCATTTCCGCAGGCGCCGCCGCGGGCGTGGGCGTGGGCGCCCACGATCGTTCGCCGAGTCGGCGCGCGCTCATGAAGGCGTAGTACGAG
>DATISA010000304.1:0-10301 GCA_035469245.1 Gemmatimonadaceae bacterium | reverse complement strand
GGATTCATCTTCACGTTCGTGAACGGTGGCATCACCGGCGTGATGCTCGCGTCCGTCGCGTTCGACAAGCAGGCGCATGATACGTTCTTCGTCGTCGCGCATCTGCACTATGTGCTGATCGGCGGCGGGGTGATGCCGCTCTTCGGGGCGTTCTACTTCTGGTTCCCGAAGATCACCGGCCGCATGCTCGACGAACGGCTCGGCAAAGTGAACTTCTGGCTGTTCCTCATCGGCGTGAACGTCGCCTTCTTCCCGATGCACATCCTCGGGCTCGACGGGATGCCGCGTAGGGTGTACACCTACCTGTCGTCGACAGGCTGGGGACCACTCAATCTGGTGTCGACGATCGGTGCCTATGTCATCGCACTCTCGGTGGTCGTGTTCCTCGTGAACGTGATCAAGAGCTGGATGGCGGGTGAGGCGGCCGGTCACAATCCATGGAACTCGTCGGGCCTCGAGTGGGCCACGCCGTCGCCACCACCGCCGTACAACTTCGTGCACGTCCCCGTCACCACGAGCCGTCATCCGCTCTGGGATACCGACGTCGACCTGCCGGTGATGACGGGACTGCGTTCCGACCGCCGCGAGGTGCTGATCACCACCACCTTCGACGCTCGCCCGGTGTGCCGGCACGAGGACCCTCAGGGCTCCATCTGGCCGTTGTATCTCGCGATCTGCATGGGGCTTACGTTCATCGGCTCGATCTTCACGCCTTACTTGGTGCTCGTCGGACTTGGGCTCACCCTTCCCGGTCTGCTCGGCCTCGCCTGGCAAAGCATCGTCAACCACCGCGGGCCCGACCGGATCGCGGTGACCGATACTCTGGTCGAATCCATATGAGGAGGGTGCGCGCCGCAGGCGATCTCGCCGAACTGCCGACCGTGGTCTTCGGATCACGCAGCCTGATGTGGTGGGCGACGCTCGGCATGATGGTCATCGAGGGGTGGACGCTGGCCATCCTCGTCGCATCGTATCTCTACCTCCGGCAGAACTACGAGACCTGGCCGCCGCTGCGCACGCCGTACCCAGACCTGCTGATTCCGACGGTCAACCTTCTGATCATGCTCGTGAGCTGCGTTCCGGCCTATCTGTCGGCGAAGCGCGCCAAGCAGCTCGACACGGCCGGCGTCAAGCGATGGCTGATCGTGCTCTCGATCGTCGTGCTGGCTGTTGCGGTGATTCGCTGGTGGGAGCTGTGGGCCATCAACACGCGTTGGGACACCACGGCGTATGGATCGGCGGCATGGACGATCGTCGGCCTGCACACCACGCTGCTGGCGCTCGACGTGGCCGATACCCTGGGGCTCACGCTGCTGTTCTTCATTCGGCCGCTGCCCGGCAAGATGTACAGCGACACGAGCGATAACGCGTTCTACTGGTACTTCACCGTCGGCATCTGGATTCCCATCTACCTGATCGTCTATGTCGGACCGCGAATCTTTTGACGCGCTGCGGGAGAACGCCGCCGATCACGGGCTCGCAGCGTTCACGCGCTGGCCGGGTCTCCTGAGTCTGTCGCTTGGTGTGCTGCTCGGTCCGGTCATCGCCCTGGTCAACCAGGAGCTCATCTACGCGGCGAACATGTGGACGTGCGGCCACGGGTATCGCGCGACGATGCATCTCATCCCGCTGCTCTGCCTCGTCGTGACCATCGGCACCGGCATCACTGCCTTTCGCGACTGGCGCGCGAGCGGCGGCGGAGTCGAAGAGGAGGAGGCCACCGTCGCGTCGAGAACCCGTTTTCTCGCGATCGCCGGCATCGGGATCAGCATATTCTCATCGCTGGTCGTCATCGCGCAATGGGCGGCGATTCTCGTGTTCGGCCCATGCATGCGGGCCTGATGCCGCTGCTCCAAGGCGCGTCCCTCATCCACGCCGACTGGGGGTTCGAGTCAGGCATCACGGTTCCACTCCTCGTATTGGGGGCATGGTATGCCCGCGGCGCCCTCGCTTTGCGGTCGCGCTCCACCCACGCTCCACGCGCCTCCGCCGTCGCGGCATTCGCCATCGGCTGGAGCACGCTCGTCGTCGCGCTCGTCTCGCCGCTGCACGGACTGTCCGAGCAACTCTTCTCCGCGCACATGATCCAGCACGAGCTGCTCATGGCGCTCGCCGCACCGCTGCTCGTGGCGGCTCGCCCGGGGCCGGCGCTGCTGTGGGCACTCGGGCCGAGTCCACGGGGAATACTCATCGGAGTCATACGCGCCAGGGCCGTGCGCGGCGCATGGCACGGCGTCACCGCGCCATTCGCGGCATGGCTGATTCAGGGAATCGTGATCTGGGGCTGGCATGCGCCGCCACTCTTTCAAGCGACGCTGCATTCGGAGCTCGTCCACGCGGCACAGCACATCTCCTTCGTCGGCAGTGCCGTGCTCTTTTGGTGGAGCATCGTCAACTGCCGGCGATCGGCGCGTGGCCTCGCGATACTGTCACTGTTCACCACCGCGGTGCACACCGGCGTCCTCGGTGCGCTGATGTCCTTCGCGCATACGCCATGGTATCCCGACTACGCGAGCCGTGTGGCCGCGTGGGGCCTCTCACCGCTTGATGATCAGCAGCTGGCGGGACTGATCATGTGGATCCCGGCCAGCGCCGCGTATCTGTTCGCCGCTCTCACCACCGCGCATCGGTGGCTCCGCGACTCCGAGTTCGACGTCACGCAGCGCGAGCGCGCGGCTTTCGTGCCCGTCGTTCGCTGAGCCGGTGGACAGCGCATGAAGAAAGTCCTGCAGCTCGCGCTCGGCATCGTCACGAGCGTCGGCGGATTTCTCGAGATCGGTTCCATCACCACGGCGGCGCAAGCCGGCGCCGGGTTCGGGTATCAGTTGGTCTGGTCGATCGTGCTCGGCACCGTCTGCATCGCGTTCCTCGTCGAGATGTCCGGCCGCTGCGCCGCGGTGAGCAAGCACACGATACCGGACGCGATGCGCGAGCGTTTCGGCGCGCGCTTCTACGCCGTCCCGCTCATCGTCATGCTCGGCGTGTCGCTCCTCGTACTGGCCGCGGAGCTCGGCGGCGTTGGCGCGGCGCTTCACCTCGCAACGGGCATTTCGATCCCGGTATGGGCGGTACCGGTGCTGCTGCTCGCCTGGGCGCTGCTCTGGTACACCAGCTTCAGCGTCATCGAGAACGGCGTCTCGTTGCTCGGCCTGGTCACGGTCGCTTTCGCGGTCGGGGCGGTCAAGCTGCACCCTGATTATGGCGCGGTGGCGCACGGTCTTCTTCCCACGCTGCCGCACGAAAAGGCGTCGAACTACTGGTTCGTCGCGGTAAGCGTGCTCGGCGCCTCGATCTCTCCGTACCTCTACTACTTCTACTCGTCGGGCGCGATCGAAGAAAAGTGGGACGAGAGCTACGTCGGGATGAATCGCGCGATCGCCGCCATGGGCATGGGCTTCGGCGGGTTCCTGTCCATCGCCGTGCTCGTGCTGGCCGCACTCATCTTTCACCCGGGCAACATCGAGGTGAAGCACTACCAGCAGCTGCCGATGCTCCTCACGCCCGTGCTTGGCCGCCCTGGTTTCTGGCTCGTTGTTGCGTCGCTCGGCATCGCCTGCCTCGGCGCCACCCTCGAGATCTCGCTGTCACTCGCCTATCTCGTCGCGCAGGGCTTCGGCTGGAAGTGGGGCGAAGATCTGAATCCGAGCGACGATGCGCGTTTCAGCCTCACGTACACGCTCCTGCTCGTCGCCGCGTCGCTCTTCGTGCTGTTCGGTGCCGATCCGCTCGAGCTCACGCAGATATCGATGGCGCTCACGGCGGCGTCGCTCCCCGTGGGCGTCTTCCCGTTTCTCATCCTCATGAACGACCGTGAGTACCTGCACGAGCACGTCAACGGCTGGCTGAGCAACGGCGTGGTGCTGTTCGTGAGCCTCATCGCCGCGGTGCTCGCCATCGTGTCGATTCCGCTCGAGTTGATTGGAGGAGGCAGCTGATGTTGCACCTCTTCGCCGACGTCCTCGACGAGCAGTTGCACGACGTGCACGGAAACAAGGCTGGGCGGATAGACGGCCTCGTTCTCGAGCTGCGCGATGACAAGCCACCGCGATTGGCGTACGTGGAGGTGAGCCCGATCACGCTGTTGGCGCGCTTCAGCCAGCGACTGGCTCGTTGGTACGCGCGGTTCGATCGCAGGCTGGGTCCCGGACGCGGCGCGCCGTTCCGTATTCCATGGAGCCGGCTCACGCGCGAGGACCCGGCCTTCAAGATGGATCTCGACGTCGAAGCAACGCCGATCAATGCCTTCGAGGATTGGCTGCGCGAACGGATCGTCGATCACATTCCCGGGAGCTGAGCGATGCCCAGCGAGGTTCACGTCGAGCGCGTGATCGGGAAGACGGTGCGTGATGTGGGCGGCGACGTCGTCGGCCGCCTGGGGGAACTCGTCGTCGAGAACGTCGGCGGCGAGTTCGTCCTCACCGAAATCCACCTTGGACCCTCGGCGTTGCTCGAGCGCGTCGGGGTGTTCGTGACGCGACTGCCTTACTTCGGCCTCATTCCAATTCCGCGGTGGCAGTACCGCGTCGGCTGGCAGCAGGTGGACTGGTCCGATCCCGACAATCCGCGACTTCGCGTGCACAAGGCCGATCTCGAGCGCACCAACATCGATCGCTCACGGTGAGCGCGTGCGTCCGCCGCGCGCGAGATCGGCCTAGCGCTCGTTCCTGTAGACCTTGCCGCTCTTCATCACGAACATCACGTGGCGCAGCGTCGTGATGTCCTTGGTCGGGTCACCCGGCACCGCGATCAGGTCCGCCTGCATTCCCGGCGCGATCGAGCCGATCTGATCGCCCATGCGCAGCGCGGCGGCGCCGAGCGAGGTGGCTGACGTGATCGCGTCCATCGCCGACTGCCCGCCCGCCTGCACGCGGCACACGAGTTCCTCGGCGTTGCGGCCGTGCGCGCCCGCCACGGCGTCCGTACCGAAGATGGTCTTGAGGCCTGGCGTGTGGATCGCGCGCTTGAACATTTCCGTCGCGATCGGAATCGCCTTTTCCATCGAGGCGAATCCCTCTTCATTGTAGTTGCCGATCCCCTCGTACTTGGCCCGGTTGTCCAGATAGTTACGGAAGACCAGGCAGATCTGCGGATCGAAGAACACGCCGCGGTCGGCCATCAGCTTGAGCGTCTCGTCGTTCGCGAACACGCCGTGCTCGATCTGATCGCACCCCGCGAGCACCGCGGCCTTGATGCTCTCGCTGCTGTGCGCGTGCACCATCGTGCGCATCCCCTGTGCCTTGGCCTCACCGCAAATGGCCTGCAGCTGCTCGTCCGTCATCGTCTGCGCGCCGCCTTCGCGGATGCTCTTCGACGCGAAGATCTTGATGACGTCCGCGCCCTGTGACTTGCGCAGGCGCACGAGCGCCCGGAGCGAGTCAGCGCTCAGCTGCGTTGGGCTGTTGAATGGATTGAGGGACGTGATCACGCGAGGCCCGGGGATCTGTCCCATCGCGATCCATTCGCGCAGCTCCTTGTCTTCGGGAGAGCCGGGACTCTGAACCGTCGTGAATCCCGCCATGAGCGTAGCATACGCGTTCCCGGCCGTGGACAGCATCGACTCCACCGGAGTGTCGCCATCGCCGCGGGTGTGATAACGCCCCTGTCGATTGAAGTACCACGTCAGATGCGAGTGCGCGTCGATGAGCCCGGGCAGCAGCGTGTATCCCTTCAAGTCGTACGTCACTGGCCCGGTCGCCGCGGTGTTCACGCGCGAGATCTTGCCGTCGGCCACGACGACGCTCCCGCCCTGGATCATGTGGCCACGCCCGTCGATGATCCGGTCGGCCCTGATCGTGATCGGCGCGGAACTGGTATTCATGGTGGGACTCTGGGCCAGTGACGGGCTCGCGGCCGCCGCGAGCAGAAGCAAGGATCTCATGAGGATTCCGGTGAGGACGACGCGGGACAATATCGCGGGGCTCGGCTGGAAGCAATGTCGCCATCGCGGACGCGGAGCCGGTGTTGCATTCATGGCAACGGCAACAGCCCACCGCAGAGACCCGGAGGCCGCCGAGGGTCGCAGAGGAGTCTCGTGCGCATCCGGCGGTCGTCCTGGCAGGAAAGTTCGGGTGGTTGTGAACGCGGATTCTTCGGATGGGGGCGGATTCTCCGGATCGCTCCGTGTGCCGAGAAAATCCTTCGGCCAACGAGCCGTGAATCTCTTTGGATACTGCCGCTCGTGAAGCCACTCGTGGCCGACCGAGCGGCAGGCCAATCAAAAATCCCGGCTCGTGGCGAACGGTGCCGTCGCGCCGCGCGGAGCAGATCCGCTGCCTCCGCCACCTCCGCGAGAATCCGCGTTCACAACCACCCGAACTCTGTCCGCTACGACGAAGCGCATATTCACCCGGAGCTCCTCTGCGAGCCCCCGCGCCCTCCGCTCCTCTGCGTTGGGCAGTTGCAGTTCCACCCAGCCGCGAGGGGACCTACCCGTACACCTCGAACAACCCCGCCGCCCCCATCCCGCCGCCGACGCACATCGTTACCATGCCCACTCCGCCGCGCCGCGACCGCAGCTCGTGGATCATCTGCGTCGTGAGCTTTGCACCCGTGGCGCCGAGCGGGTGGCCGAGCGCGATCGCACCACCGTTCACGTTGACCTTCTCCTCCGGCATACCGAGCTCCTTCACCACGGCGACCACCTGCGCCGCGAACGCTTCATTGAACTCGATCAACTTCACGTCGTCGAGCTTCAAACCGGCGCGCTTGAGCGCCTTGGGTACCGCTTTGATCGGGCCCACGCCCATGATGTCCGGATCGACGCCCGCGGCTGCGAAGGTGATGAATCGCGCCAGCGGCTCGAGCCCCAGCTCCCGCGCACGCTCGGCGGTCATCAACATCACCGCCGCCGCGCCATCGGAGTAGGGACTCGCGTTTCCCGCGGTCACCGTGCCATTCGCCTTGAACACCGGACGGAGCTTTGCCAGTCCTTCCATGGTCGTCTCGGGACGCGGGAGCTCGTCGCGCGTGAATTCGACCGTCTTGCTCTCTTTTTCGGCGCCGTGCCACGTCGCCTGTTCGACGGGGATCGGCACGATCTGCGACGCGAACGCGCCGGCGCTCCAGGCCCGCGCCGCCTTCTGCTGACTGGCCAGTGCCCACCGGTCCTGATCCTCGCGCGTCACGTTCCACCGGGCCGCCACGCGCTCGGCGGTGAAGCCCATGCCGATGTACGACTCGGTGAGGTCCGGCTCGAGCCGGGTATGATAGCCCGACATCGGCACCTGGCTCATCATCTCGACACCGCCGGCGAGCACCACGTCGGCCATGCCGCTCATGATCTCCTGCGCTCCGAGGGCGATCGTCTGCAGCCCGGACGAGCAGAAGCGATTGACCGTCGCCGCCGGTACCTCGACCGGGAGTCCGGCGCGCAGCCAGCTGAGCCGCGCGACGTTCAGCCCTTGGGTCGCTTCCGGCATGGCGCACCCCCAGAACACGTCGTCGATCGTCGCCGGATCGACCCGCGTCTGATCGACGACCGCGCGCATCAAGCACGCCGAGACATCAACGGCGTGCACGTTCGCCAGCGCGCCGCCCGTCTTGCCACGTCCGACCGGGCTGCGCAACGCCGACACGATTACCACTTCCTTCATATCAGTTCCTCAACGGCTTGCCGGTCTCGAGAGTGTACTTCATGCGCTGCTGTGTCTCCGGCGTGCCGAGCAGTCGCAAGAACGCTTCGCGCTCCAGATCCAGGAGGTCTCGCTCCGTTACCTGGCGCGGCGGACCATCGCCGCCGGCCATCACGTACGCCAGCTCGTGGGCGATGCGGACGTCGTGCTCGCTGATCTGGCCCGCTTCACGCATCGCCCACGCCGCGTAGTGGAGGTTGCCCAGCGCCTCCTTGCCGAGCGCCGTGATCGTTCGCGGTACGGCTGGCACGTAGTCGGGCGCCAGATCCAGTACGCGCGCCACCGCGTCGGCGAGCAACCGGTCGCGGTTCATCGTGATGCGGTCACGTTCGCGCAGGAATCCGAGCTTGCGCGCGTCGAGCGCGCTCGTGCTGGTCTTCGCCATCGCGATGAGCTGAAACGCGCGCTTGATCGCGTCGAACGGATCGGCCTCATCATATGGAATGAGGTCGCTCATGAATCGAAAGACGATCTCCGTCGTACCGCCGCCCGCCGGAATGAGCCCCACGCCCACTTCGACGAGGCCCATGTACAACTCGGCGTGCGCCTGGATCCGATCCGCGTAGAGCGAGAACTCGCATCCGCCGCCGAGCGTGAGCCCGAACGGCGCCACCACCACTGGAAACGGGGACTGCCGAATCCTGAGCGACGTCTCCTGGAACATGTCTACCGCACGTTCCAGCTGCTTCCAGTCGCCGTTGCCGATCAGCGAGAGAATCATCGACAGATCGGCGCCCGCGGTGAACGTGCGCTGATCCTCGTTGCCGATCACGAGCCCGGTGAGTCCCTCGGCTTCCACGCGATCGAGCGATTTCCGGAGCATCGTCAGCACGCCCTCGCCCAGCGTGTTCATCTTGCTGTGGAACTCCAGCACTGCAACGCCGTCACCGGCGTCGAGCAGCGACGCGTCGGATGAGTGCTCGAGCACTCGCCGCTCGCGGTTCGACGGCAAATGGAGCTCGGCGAGCCGGATCTCGCCCGGCTCGCGAGGAATTCGCTCGTAGCTGCCGCTCAGCGACAGCACCTGCGTGCCATCGGTCGAGTAGAAGCCGAGCTTAGCGTCGCGCAGGAGGCCAGGCTCGTCGAGCCCCAGCTCGGCGAACCCGCGCCGCAGGAACTCGGCGCCCAGCAGGTCCATCTGCTTGAACGGACCGATGTCCCACGCGTAGCCCCACTCCATCGCATGGTCGACCGACGGAACGTCGTAGCTGATCGAAGGCGTGGTCGTCAGCACGTAATGAGAGAAGCGTAACAAATATTCTCGCACGAACGCACCCCCTCCCTCGCGGTCCGTCCAATCGCGAAAGCCGGCGAATCGCTCCGCGAGCGGCAGCTTGGCGAGCCGCGCGATGGCCGGTGTCGCGGGCTTCGACTGCGGCTCGTACTGGCCAGTCCGCCAGTCAAGCGTCCTGATCTCCTTGCCCGCGCGCGTGTAGAATCCGGCGCCGCTCTTTTCGCCCACGCGGCCCGCGCGCACCAGATCCGTCACCCACGGCGACAGCGCGAAATCTTCGCCCGTCGTCTGGCTCAGACCCGCGGTGACGTGCGCGATCACGTCGATGCCCGAAAGGTCGGCCGTGCGGAACGTAGCCGACTTGGACCGCCCGGTGAGCACGCCGGTGAGCACGTCCGCTTCGTCGATTGTGAGTCCGTGCTTCTCCATTTGCCGGATGGCCAGCACCATGCCGAACACGCCGAGCCGGTTGGCGACGAATCCGGGGACGTCCTTCGCCAGAACGATCCCTTTGCCAAGAATCCGGTCGCTGAACCGTCGAGCCGCGGCGAGCGTTTCCTCGGCGGTCTCCGTCGTCGGAATGAGCTCGAGGAGGTGCAGGTACCGCGGCGGATTGAAGAAATGCATGCCGAGGAACCGCGATCGGAAGGCGGCGGTGCGTCCTTCGAGCAAATGGTGTATTGGAATCCCGGATGTGTTCGACGCGATGATCGTCGTGGCCGGCAGCAGCGACTCGAGTCGCGAGTAGAGCGCCTTCTTCGGCTCGAGCTGCTCGATGATCGCCTCCACGACCAGGTCGCACGCGGCCAGCCGCTCGAGGTCGTCGTCGGTATTCCCGATCGCGATTAGCGATGCACGCTCGAGATCCATGAACGCAGCTGGCCTGGCCTTGCGAGCGCGTTCGACACCTCCGCGCGCCGCGGCACTGCGATCGCCGTCGACACCGGGTACGTCGAGCAACGTCACCGGGATTCCCGCGGACGCGGCGAGTGCGGCGATGCCGCTCCCCATCGTTCCCGCCCCGACCACACCCAGCCTCCGAATCGTTTTCACGTCTTTGCCTCCGCCCCGCACGCCGCGTGAGTTCCCGCACCGAACGTCGTCCTTCCATTGAGAGATACTGGCGCCGACAAGCCGGCGCGCCAGGCGCGGCCGAGTGTGACTCGCCACACAATGCACGGCGTTCGCCGGGCGGGACCGTGCGCTCACATCATTCGTGCCAACGCCAATTGGCAAATTGATTTACACAACAGACCAGGACTTTGCTCGACGCCCGGGAAAAATGCCGCGCGGGGTTACCTCGCAAGCGCGCTTCTAGTCCTCCTTTCGATCGATACATCATCGATCCAGCGATCCCCGGTAGTGGCTGAGTGATCCTATGCGCACAGCAATCACGCGGGCCCTTCTTCGCGCCGGCCCGCTTTTTCGTTCACCCC
>DATISA010000303.1:0-2714 GCA_035469245.1 Gemmatimonadaceae bacterium | reverse complement strand
CCGGCGTGGTGGGGCTGGTTGATGCTCGGGCTCGGGGTGGCGTCCGGGATTCTCGGCGTGCTCTGGGCGCTGGCGCAGCACGATATCAAGCGCCTGCTGGCGTATCACAGCGTCGAGAACATCGGTATCATCGCGATGGGTATCGGCACCGGCGTGCTTGGCGTCGCGCACGATGCGCCGGCGATCGCCGTCGTCGGCTTCGCGGGCGCGGTGCTGCACACCGTGAATCACGCGCTCTTCAAGAGCCTGCTCTTTTTCGGCGCGGGGGCCGTGTACCGTGTCACGGGCACGCGCAACATGGAAGCGCTCGGCGGAATCGCCAAGCGGATGCCGATCACCTGGATAGCATTTGCCGTCGGCGCCGCGGCCATCATCGGCGTTCCGCCATTCAATGGCTTCGTCAGCGAGTGGCTGGTCTACCAGGGGATGTTCCAGACTGGGCAGGCGAGCGCGCAGCTCCGGCTGGCGCTACTGGGAATTCCGGCACTCGCTCTGATTGGCGGGCTCGCACTGGCGTGCTTCGCGAAGGTCGCGGGCGTGGTGTATCTCGGTACCGCGCGCACTCCCGAGGCGCTCGAAGCGCGCGAACGCGGCGCTGGCTCGCTCACCCCGATGATGGTGCTCGCGGCAGCGTGCGTCGCGATCGGTGTGCTGCCGAGTATCGGCCTCGGACTGGTCGAGCCGGCGTCACGCGAGCTCGCGGGCTCCGTGTCCTTCGGAATTCCGCTGGCCGTGCGCGACGGTGTCTGGACGATCTCGGCGCTCGCAGGAGGGGTGATCGCCGCATCGGCGCTGTTATGGTGGGCGCGATCCGCGTTGGCGCGGCGGCAGGGCGTCCGCATCGGCGCCACGTGGGGATGCGGCTACGCCGCGCCAACGCCGAGGATGCAGTACACGGCGTCGTCGTTCGCGTCGCCGCTGCTCACGATCTTCGGCCGGCTGAGCAGCGTCAGCGTGGAACAAACGCCCACGGCGCTGCACACGCACCCAGTCGACCCGATTCTCGACCGTGCGGCGCTGCCCTTGTGGGGCGCCGTGCGCCGCGCCGCGCTCCGTTTTCGAGGGATCCAGCACGGACGCCTCCACCTGTATTTGCTGTACGTGCTCGGCGCATTGATCGCGCTGCTCGCGTATCTCGCCACCGGACCGCGCTCGTGAACGCCGCGCACCCGTCGCTGAGCGCCGGCGCCGCGCTCCTCCTGCTGATCGTCGGGGCGCCTCTCATCCCCGGCGTGATCGGGCGAACGAAGTCGATCGCGACTGGCCGGCGCGGCTCGCCCGCGTGGCAGCTCTACGCCGATTTATGGAAGCTTGCTCGACGCGGAACGGTGTACAGCACGACGACGACGTGGGTCTTCCGGCTCGCGCCAGTGGTTCTCGTCGCGACCTTGCTCGCGGCGTCGGCGCTCCTGCCGCTCGACGGCCACGTGTCGCTGCTGCAATTCCCGGGCGACGCCGTTGGTTTTGCGTATCTGCTCGGGCTGGGTCGGTTCGTGCTCGTGCTCGCGGCGCTCGATACCGGTTCGAGTTTCGAAGGAATGGGCGCGAGCCGCGAGGTCACGTTCGCCAGCCTCGTGGAGCCCGGACTGTTCATCGCGCTCGCGGCGCTCGGGATGATCGCGCGCGATTTTTCGTTGAGCGCAATGCTCGGCGATTCGGCCACGCGGCTGGGCATTGCCGGCTCGACGCCGTCGGCGGTCATGATCGGCATCAGCGTGTTCGCGCTCGCGTTGGCCGACTGCTCGCGCGTACCGGTCGACGATCCCTTGACCCATCTCGAGCTGACGATGGTTCACGAAGTGATGGTGCTCGATCACAGCGGGCCGGACTTGGCGCTCATTCTGTACGCCAATGCGCTCAAGCTGGGAATCTTCGCTGCGATCGTCGGGAACGTGCTCCTGTCCGCCGTACGCCCGGCAGGATGGCTCGGGCTTCTCGTGTTGGCGGTGAGCATGCTCGTGTTCGGGATCGCGGTGGGTATCGTCGAATCGGCGATGGCGCGGCTGCGGCTGCCCAAGGTTCCGCTGTACATCACCAGCGGTTCGGCGCTCGCGCTGTTCGGCCTCATTCTCCTGCTTCGATAGCGGCGTCGCATGACTTCCTTCGCGGAGTTAGTTCTCTTTCTGATCGTCGCGAGCGATTTCGCGGTGCTCGCGACGTCGCGATTGAGCGCGTGCATCCGCGCGATCGCGGCGCAAGGCCTGCTGTTGGGCGTCCTGCCGCTGCTCATTCATCGTGAGCTGTCGCTGCACGCGGTGGCGCTCGCCGTGGGCACGGTGGCGATCAAGGCCGCCGTGCTGCCGTGGTTCCTGCGCTGGGCGATTCGCGAGGCGTCTGTTCGCCGCGAGGTCGAGCCCTTGATCGGTTACATGGCATCGATGCTCCTCGGCGCGGCGGGGCTGGCGATCGCGTTCGCTGTGGCGACCGTGCTGCCGCTCCGCTCGGGCGAAACGGAGCTCCTCGTCCCGGTGGCGCTCGTGACGGTGATGATTGGCCTGCTCGTGCTGACGAGCCGCAGCAAAGCCATCACGCAGGTCGTCGGCTATCTCATGCTGGAGAACGGCATCTACCTGTTCGGGCTCACGCAGTCCGAGCGTGTGCCGTTCCTCGCCGAGGTGGGCGTGCTGCTCGACCTCTTCGTCGCCGTGTTCATCATGGGAATCGTCGTGTTCCACATCAACCGCGAGTTCGATTCGATCTCGGCGGCGAATCTC
>DATISA010000302.1:0-4741 GCA_035469245.1 Gemmatimonadaceae bacterium | reverse complement strand
GCAGCTCACGCGCTCATCGCACGCGCTCAAGATCTGGCTCTCGGTTCAGTACTTCGGGCTCGCCAACATTCGCGAGGCAATCCAACGAGGCATTCGTCGCGCCGAGTACGCCGAGGAGCTGCTCCGGGCGCGGGGCGATTTCGAAATCCTGTCGCCGGCGCAGTTCGGGGTGGTGTGCTTTCGGGCGCACCCGGCGGGCATGGATGATCCACGCGAGCTGGATGCGTTGAACGAGCGGATCAACGCGCGGGTGAACGCGACGGGGCGGTTCCTGATATCATCGACGAAGCTGCGGGGTCAGTTCTCGCTGCGTTTGTGCACGCAGGTGCACCGGATGACGGAGGGGGACATCGAGGACGTGGTCGGCTTGATACAGAGTGAGGCCGCTACGCCACCCCTCCCTTCATCGCCTTGATCACGCGATCGGCGAAGAGATCGACTTCGTCCACCGTCGTGTACACGTTGGGAGTGACACGCATCCCCGAGAATTCATCGTTCACCATCGGCGTGGTGACGATGTTGTGCTTGGAGAAGAGCCAGCCGCCGAGTTTGCCCATGTCCATGCCGTCGATGCCGTAGACGCCGATCGCGCCGCTCTTGGTCGGGCCGATCTCGGTGATCATCTTGACGCGATCGCTCGCGGCCAGGAGCTGCTTGGCCCACCGGTCTCGCAGATAGCGGAGTCGCGCGATCTTGCGTTCCATGCCGATGCCGCGGGTGAACGCGATGGCGACGGCAACGGCGTTGTGGTTCGCGGCCGGATGCGTGCCGATCTCCTCGTACTTGCGGATGTTGTCTTCCTGCTCCACCGACCCGGCCATGAGCGGCCAGAGCGACTTGATCTTGTCGCGCCGCACGTAGAGGAAGCCGGTGCCGATCGGCGCGTGCAGCCATTTGTGCAGGCTCGTGCCGTAGTAATCGCAGCCGAGCTCGTCGCGGGTGAAGGGGAAATGCGCGAAGGCGTGGGCTCCGTCGACGAAGACCTGAATGCCTTTCGGGTTAGCGAGATCCACAATCTCGCGGACCGGCGCGATGTACCCGGTCATGAAGCTGATGTGCATCACCTCGATCACTCGCGTGCGCGGCGTGATGGCGTTGGCGATGTGTTCCACGTACGAGGCCGTGCTCTTGACCGGCGTCTCGATCTTGACCGGCTTGAGCACGATGCCGTCGCGGCGCTCGCGCTGGCGCCAGGCGTTCTGCATGCGAGGGTAATTCTGCGTCGTAAAAACGACTTCATCACCCCTTTTCAGATCGAGGCCGAAGATCATCGTCTCGTTGGCCTCGGACGCGTTGCGGGTGATCGCCATCTCTTCGGGGTCGCACCCGAAGTCCTGCGCCAGGTCTCGCCGCACGGACTCGATGCGCGGCTCGAGCACCCGCCACATGTGATCCACGGGCAGCTCGTTCGAGAATCGGAGATCTCGAATCATCTGCTCGAGGACGTGCGTCGGCGCCGGGCTGCAGCCGCCGTTGTTGAGGTTGACCATCGTACGATCGAGATCGAACGCCCGCTGGATCTCGCGCCAGTACGTTTCGTCCTCCGCGACGCTCGTCGCGGGGCGATTGGCCGCGATCGGCTCGGCCTCGAACAGGTGGCGGAAGGCGGAGCCGCGCATTGCCGGGAGGGAGGCACCGGCGCCGGCCAGGGCGTGGATGAACCGTCGGCGAGTTGTCATGGCAAGACGTTCGGACACGAAGGGCGGTTGGTCAAGGCACGGATGTCCGCCCTCGCGCCACTCACTCTCGCTCAGTCAGCAGACACGCGTACTTGCAGAACACCGAAAACGCGCTCACCGTGGCGACGACGAACCCCGCCGCCCCGTCGCGCCAGCCGCTGTACAGGATGTAGTCGCGCACGAAGCGCCAAGCCGGTCGGGCGAGCAGGTCCACCGCCGTCGCGCGGCGACCACGACGCCGCATATCGTCGGCCGCCCACTTTGCATAGGTCGCGATCTTCGCGACCTGGTGCGACAGATCGCGGTAGGGATAGTGAATCAGCGCGCCCTCGAGCGAGCCGACGTCGGCCGCCGACACGAGATTCTCGTGCACCCGCGCGTCGCTGAACCGGTGCTCGCGCGAAAAGACGCGGATCTTCCAATCGCGCCCCCAGGGCCCGTGGCGAAGCTCGCGACCCAGATGCCAGTTGCGCGAGCGGATGCGATATGCCGTGTGCGGCGCGCCGTCGCGAGAGCAGAGCTCGGTGAGCGACTCGCGCAGCTCCAGCGTCGCGCGCTCGTCCGCATCGAGGGCGAGAATCCATTTGTGCCTGGCCAGCTCGATCGCGGCGTTCCGCTGCTGCCCGACCGTACGATTGGGCACGCCGATCACGCGCGCACCGGCGCGCTCGGCGACGGCAACCGTGTCGTCGGTCGACCCTCCATCCGCGACGATCACTTCGTCGGCCCAGCGGACACTCTCGATCGCCTCGGCGATTCGAGGCGCTTCGTTGAGGGTCGGGATGACGACGGTCAGAGGGACAGGGACGTTCATTGCATTCGAGTGATCGATTTCCGGCGCGTGGTGACAGGAGTATACAGCCCTGTCGCGCCCGAGGCCGCCGCGCGCTAGCCTATCCCAATGCCCATTCCACTGTCCGCGCGGCTGCTTGCGCTCCCTGCCCTGCTCGCGGTCGTTCCGATCGTCACGCCGCTGAATGCCCAGCTGCCGACGGTGACGCTGCAGCGCGGGATGGTGATCACGTCATCGGTGCGCATCGCGCCAAAGGTCTACCGCATTCCGGGCAATCCATCGATCGACTCTGCGGTCGTCGTCGTGCGCGGCGACGACGTGGTGGTCGACTTCGCGGGCGCTACGCTCCTTGGCATCTCGCCGACGAGCGATCCCGACCTCGCGACGGGCGTCGCGATCCGCGTCGATGGCGGCAGGAACGTCACCATCCGCAATGCGCGGGTGCACGGGTACAAGGTCGGAATTCTCGCGCGCGGAACCCACAGGCTCTCGCTCGTCGACAACGACCTGAGCTACAACTGGAAGCCGCGGCTGTACAGCCTCATCGAGCACGAGAGCCTGGCCGACTGGCTTTCGCACCACCACAACGAGAAAGACGAGTGGCTGCGCTTTGGCGCGGCGGTGTATCTCGCGGACGTGAAGGGCGGCGAGATTCGCGGCAATCGGGCCGTGCAGGGGATGGAGGCGCTGATGCTCGTGCGGAGCGACAGCCTCCGGATCTGGAACAACGTCTTCTCGTTCAACTCGGGCGTCGGCATCGGACTCTACCGCTCGAGCGACAACGTGATCATGCACAACCGCGTCGATTTCGACGTGCGCGGCTACAGCGACCGGTTCTATTGGCGCGGCCAGGATTCGGCCGATTTGCTGGTGTACGAGCAGAGTTGTCGGAACATCGTCGCCTACAACTCCATGACGCACGGCGGCGACGGGCTGTTCCTGTGGGCCGGCCAGCAGACGATGGACACCGGAGAGGGCGGCTCGAACGACAATCTGTTCTACGAGAACGATTTCAGCTTCGCACCGGCGAACAGCATCGAGGCGACGTTCAGCCGGAACATCTTCGCGCGGAACCGCGCCGTTGGATCGGACTACGGCGTGTGGGGCGGCTACAGCTACGAGTCGCGGATTCTCGACAACGATTTCGCGAGGAACCGCACCGGCATCGCGATCGAGCACGGGCAGAAGAACGAAATCGTCGGCAACTCGTTCGACCACCACGTGACGGCGGTCCAGCTCTGGGCCAACAGGTCAGAGCCGTCGGACTGGGCGTATCCCAAACATCACGATACGCGCAGCATCGACTACCGGATTGCCGACAATCGCATGACCAGCCAACGGGTGGCGCTCCGGGTGTCCGACACACGCGAATCAGAGATCTCGAACAACCGGATCACGGCGGCGGATACCGCATTCGTCATGAAGGACACCGCGCTCCTCGCGCTGCACGGCAACGACACGAGCGCAACCGCGCAGCGCGCGCCGCTCGACTGGCCGCGCCGCGATCGCGACTCGAGCAGCCGCCTGGCGCCAGCGCCTATCCCCGGCGCGTGGAGTGCGCTCGGCGACTCACTCGCCCGGCGCGACCGGTCGGCGATGATCATCACCGAGTGGGGACCGTACGACTGGCAGTCGCCGCTGCTCTGGCCCGTGGACAGCTCGCGACGTACGCCGCTCCCGCTGCGCGTCATGGGACCGGCCGGCACGTGGCGGGTCATCGGGCGTCGGGGAATCGCGTCCGTGTCGAAGGTGCGAGGCGTGGTTGGCGACACGGTCGTCGTGACGCCGTCGGGCGGCGTCGACGATTGGCGCTTGACGCTCGAGTATCGTGGACGCGGCCCGATTAAGTCACCGCGCGGCGACAGTGTTGCCGCCGGACGCTCGTACCAATTCTGGTACGAGCGCCTCACACCCAACACCTCGTGGGACGTTGCGTTCTACGCGTGGAGCGACAGCACCGACCCTCGCACGAAGAGCGACGCGCTCCGAGAGATCACCGCCCAGCCACCGATCGCCCGGCAGCAGACGTCGCGGCTCGACTACATGTGGTATTCGCCCACGGTAAAGGACGTGCCGCGCTCGAAGTACGCGATCGTCGCCACGACCTCGGTCACCCTCACTCCAGGCACGTACACGGTGCGGACGATCAGCGACGATGCCGTGCGCTTATGGATCGACGGCCGTCTTGCGATCGACGACTGGACGCCGCACGAGTCGATCGTCGACACCGCGCCGATTCGCGGCGGCAAGCACGAGCTGCGCGTCGAGT
>DATISA010000301.1:0-5824 GCA_035469245.1 Gemmatimonadaceae bacterium | reverse complement strand
GTCGGCGACGGCGGCGGGATGCGTGGCGTTCGGCATCGGCACCGAGACGTCGGGTTCGATCGTCTCACCGGCGATTGCGTGCGGCGTCAGCGCGCTCCGCCCGACATACGGCCGCGTGAGCCGCTACGGCGGGATGGTGCTCGCCTGGTCGCAGGATCGCGTGGGGCCGCTCTGCCGCACGGCCGAGGACTGCGCGATGGTGTTCAATGCGATCCACGGCGTCGATCCCAAGGACAACTCCACGGTGATGATGCCCTTCCACTTCGACCGCAACCTCTCGCTGTCGTCGGTGCACGTCGGCGTGGACGAGAGCGCGCCCAAGGAACTGATCGACGTGCTACGCCAGCTCGGGGCGCGGCTCTCGCCGATCGGGGGCCGTCCGCGACTGGCGGGCGGCGGACTCGGTGTCGAGTCCGCGGCGGCGTTCGACTTCTACGTACACATGAAGGCGAAAGAGTTGGGGATCGATCTGGCGTCGATTCCGGAGCCGGCACCGGGGCGCGGCTTCGGTGGGGGCGGCGGCCGCGGCGACACCACGGGGCGTGGCGGAGTGGCGCCTGCCGGCGCGCCGAACGGTCGCGGCGGGCGTGGCGCTGGCGGAGATCCCGGCAATCCCACAGGGATGGCCGCGCTCACGCGCTGGACGAACGGGCGATTCGGCCGCGGATTCGAATTCGTTCAAGCGCAACGGCGGCGGTACGCGCTCATCACCGAGATGGCCGCGTTGCTGAAAGACTTCGACATGTACGTGCCGGGGCAGGGGAACGACATCGGTCTGCACGCGCAGACGGGTCATCCGTGCGTCGTGCTGCCATACAAGTTCGAGCCGCCGCCGGCTGGGCGTGGCGGGCGCGGTGCGGCGGCAGCGGACACCACCCCGCCGGTGCAGTACAACCCGCAGCCCATCTGCACGGTGATCGCCGGCAATCTCTACCAGGATGACAAGATCCTCTCGGTAGCGCATCAGTACCAGATGCACACCGAGTGGCACACGAAGCATCCGGCGATTTGAGGGGCGAGGCCACGGCTACTGCCAGGCAACTCCCAGGCAACTGCAACTGCAACTGCATTGGAAAACGGACACAAACGGATCGAACGGAGTTGAACGGATCGTTCGTAATGGTGCGAGCGCTCCGCTGCGCAGCGGGCCCGGACGAACATTTTTGGGGGAACTGCCGCTCGGGCTAGCTACTGGTGATTTCCCGAGCGGCAGTCTCAATGAGAGTCCCTTGTCGGCTCGTGGCGGTCGAGCCTCTCGCGCCTCGCGAGTCAATCCGTTTCTGTCCGTTCCTCAGTTTGTGTCCGTATCCCACTTGTTCAACCCCGACCGAGCGCGCCAACCCCGACCCGGCGCGCCAACCCCGACCCGGCGCATGGAGCCAGTGCCCTTGCGGTGGCTACGCGCCACGCGTCAGGCGACTTCGCTCCAACTGCTCGATGAGCGTCTCTCGGTCCGTCGCCGGCTCTTCGCACGCGTAGTTCCGGCACACGTACGCCGTCGCGCGGCCGTCTTGTGCGGTGCGCCCCTCAAGGAGCGCGATTCCGTCATCCGCCGCGCCGCCCGCCAGGACGAGTGACGGGACGTACTGCTCGGCGGCTGCCCGGTCGAGCGCGCGAAAGTCCGCCGCCGAGGGTTCGCCCACGATCGCAAGCTCCACCGCGCCGTTGATCAACATGTCGGCGACGCCGAGCATGTGGCCGAATGCCGACGGGTATCGCGCGATCGCGGCGGCGAGCGTCTCGACGACCCATGTCGCGCGGCGCCGCGCGTCGACGTCGTGCAACAACTCGGCGAGCCGCACGAGCAACTCCGCGGCGAGCGACGTTCCAGACGGCGTCGCGTTGTCGGTCACCTCGCGTGGACGCGTGATGAGCCGCTCGTGGTCCGAGGCGGTATCGTAGAACGCGTTCGTGGCATCGTCCCAGAAGCGCTGCACCATCGAGACGCCGAGCTCGCGCGCCCGATCGAGCCACACGCGATCGAAGGTGAGCTCGTAGAGTGCGAGCGCCGCCAGTCCGAGCGAGGCGTGATCGTCGAGATAGCCGGCGATTTGCGCGCGGCCGTTCTTGAACGAGCGAAACACGCGGCCATCACGGAGCAGGGCATCGAACAGAAACGTCCCGCTCTCGACGGCCACGCGCCGGTACGTGTCGTCGTCGAACGCGCGCGCGGCTTCGGCGATCGCGCGCACCATCAGGCAGTTCCACGCCGTGAGGATCTTGTCGTCGCGGCCCGGCCACACGCGCGCTTTCCTGACTTCGTACAGCTTGGAGCGAGCGCGGCGGACGATGTCATCCAACTCGTCTTCCGACACGCCGAACTGCCGCGCGAACCCGCGCCGGTCGGAGACCGCGACGAACAGAATGTTCCGGCCCTCGAAATTCCCGTCGGGCGTCACGCCCCAATACGCGCGCAGAATGGTCGCCTCGTCGCCGAGCGCCTCGGCGAGCTCCGATTCGGACCACACGTAGAACTTCCCCTCGTGCCCCTCGCTGTCGGCATCGAGCGCCGAATAGAAGCCGCCGTCCGGGGAGCGCATCTCGCGCAGCGCCCAATCGATCGTGTCGCGGACCACGCGCTCGATCGTGTGCTCCCTCGTCGCCTGCCAGAGGTGCGTGCCCAGTGAGATCAAAAGAGCGTTGTCATACAGCATCTTCTCGAAATGGGGCACGAGCCAGCGCACGTCGGTCGAGTAGCGGGCGAATCCTCCGCCGATCTGGTCGTAGATCCCCCCGCGCGCCATCTGCTGGAACGAATGCCTCGCCATGTCGAGTGCGTGCTCAGGGCCGCCGCGCGCCCAGTGGCGAACGAGAAAGTCGAGCGACATCGTTTGCGGAAACTTGGGCGCGCCGTTGAATCCGCCGTTCCGCGCGTCGTACTGCTCGGCGAGCGTGCGGAAGGCGCGGTCGAGCAGTTCGCCGTTGAGGCCCCCCGCGCTGCGCGTCGCTTCGTGCGTGACGTCGTACATCTCGCGTACCGACGCCGCGCTGCGCGCGACCTCGGCGGGCCGGTTGCGATAGGCGTCGGAGACGGCGGTGAGAATCCGAGTGAACGACGGCATTCCCAGGCGCTCTTCTTTCGGGTAGTAGGTGCCGCCGTAGAACGGAACGCCGTCAGGCGTGAGGAAGACGGTCATCGGCCAGCCGCCCTGGCCAGTCATCGCCTGCACGGCCTGCATATAGATGGCGTCGATGTCGGGGCGCTCCTCGCGATCGACTTTGATGTTGACGAAGCGCTCGTTCATCACCGCGGCCGTCGCCGCGTCCTCGAACGACTCGTGCGCCATGACGTGACACCAGTGGCAGGCCGAGTAGCCGACGCTCAACAGGATCGGCTTGTTCTCGAGCTTGGCGCGCTCCAGCGCTTCGGGCGACCACGGATACCAGTCCACCGGATTCTCGGCGTGCTGCAGCAGGTACGGGCTGGTCTCGTGCGCCAGACGATTGGGCATTGTGAGAAGCGACCGGGGTCGTCAGTTTGTCGGCAATCCGTACGCCGATGCCGCGCGTCCACTGATTCCCCAAACATACTCGCGTGCCTCGCTCGACCTCTCGCAATTCGTCGCGCGTGCCGCCGCGTCCGGCGGCCGCGCACCCCGTGGAGCGGCGCGCATTGCTCGCCCGCGTTCCGTGGTTGGCCGTTGCGATCACCGTTCTCGTGATCATCACGGCGGCGTTCGCCGTCGATCCGGTCCGTGACGCGGCGACGCTGCAGAGCGTGGGCGAAGCGCGGCTCAGCCAGCCCGCCGCGTACATCGCGATCGCGCCGCTGTCGAACGTGCTCGATACGATCACGCTGCTCTCGATCCCGCAGCACATCGCGATCGTGCTGTGGGCGATCGTGCTCTTCGGCGCGTGGCGGGTTCGCCGGTCGCGCCACGGGACGAACACGCTCGGCGAGTTGCGCGCGGCCGCGGTGTCTCTCCTGGCGCTCGTGTTCGTGTACGCGCTCGCCGCGCTGTTGCCGCGGCCGATGGCGAGTCTCACCCTCTCCGACGACACTGTGCTCGCCGTCGACTTCCACTCGCACACCAAGTACTCGCACGACGGACGGATGGGTTGGACGGAAGACGACGTGCGCGATTGGCACCGCGCGGCCGGTTTCGACGTTGCGTACGTCACCGACCACGCGACAGTGGAGGGAGCGGAGCGGGGCATCGCGTCCAATCCGCGTCTTGCCGGCGAAGGCACGATGCTCATGCAGGGGTTGGAAGCGTTCTACCAGGGCGAGCACGTCAACATCCTGAGCGCGGGCCGCCGCTTCAAGGGCCTCACCACCGCGGACCTCAGGAACGTGGACGAGCAGTCGCTGGCGCTGGCGAGTTTTCTGCCCGCGACGTCGCCCGTGCTGCTCGAGACGATCCCCGGCAAACTCGATCGCATTCCTCGCACGGCACAAGGCGTTCCGGGTGTACAGGCGATCGAGATCGTCGACGGATCGCCGCGCGGTCTCACGCAGGGACGCCGCGATCGCGCGCGCATCGTGCACATCGCCGACAGTCTCAACCTGGCGCTCGTCACGGGCTCGGACAATCACGGCTGGGGGCGCACTGCGCCGGGATGGACGCTCGTGCGCATTCCGGGCTGGCGTGGCATGACGACGGATTCGCTCTCGCTTCGCATCGAGGACATTCTGCGCGTCGGACGGCGCGAGGCGACCCGCGTCGTCGAACGGCGGGTGGCGCCGGGAACGGAGGCGATCGCGCTCGCGTTCGCCGCTCCCGTCGTCGCCTGGGAGATGCTGGCGATGCTCTCGGCGGACGAGCGCGTGGTGTGGATTCTCTGGACGTGGGCGATCGTGATCGCGATTCGCGGCTGGCGTGCGATGCGCGAGCATCGCGCGGCGCCGGCGTGACGGTGTGACCTCGTCCGATCCGACGACCGCCGACCGCCGCTGGCGAGTCGCGCTCGTCGTCGTCACCGTCGCGGCGCTCGTCCGACTGGCGCTCGCGGCCGTCGTGCCCGTCCTGCCGGACGAGGCCTACTACTGGGAGTGGTCGCGGCGGCTCGCGCCCGGCTACTTCGACCATCCGCCCGGCATCGCGCTCGTGATTCGCGCCGGGACCGCGCTCCTGGCGCCGATCGGCGCCGCGGCGAGCGGGCTGGCGGTACGGCTCGGCGCGGTCGTCTGTGGATGGATCGCGGCGCTGGCGACGATCGGCATCGCGCGCCGGCTGGCGGGTGACGGCGCCGCTCTCCGTGCCGCCATTCTGATCGCGTGCATCCCGCTCGCCGCGGCGGGCCTCATACTCGCCACACCCGACGCGCCGCTGCTCGCCGCTACGGCAGTGACGCTCTACTGCGTGGTCCGCGCGCTGCGGCATGCGCCCGGCACGCCGGCATCGTTCCGCTGGTGGGTCGCTGCCGGCACCGCGCTCGGCGTCGCGTTCGTGTCGAAGTACACGTCGGTCTTCGTGCCGGCCGGCGTCGCCGTCGCGATGCTGCTACGGCCCGAGCTGCGCGCGCGCTTTCGCGAGCCTGGACCGTACGTGGCGGCACTCATCGCGCTGCTCCTCCTTGCGCCAGTGCTCGTGTGGAACGCGCGGCACGGCTGGATCTCCGTCGTCCATCAGCTTCGTCACGGGCTGTCGGCGCCACGCGGCTCGGCGCTCCTGGCGGCGTGGCGGCACGAAGGGGACTTCTTCGGCGGTCAGGCCGGGCTCGCATCGCCCATTCTGTTCGTGATGCTGGCCATCGCGAGCGGGCGCGCGCTCGGCCGCCGGGCCAGCGGCGCCGCGTTCGCGCTCGCCGTCGTATCAGTTCTCACATTCGGATTCTTCATGTACAGCGCCACGCGGCAGCGCGTCGAGCCCAATTGGCCGTC
>DATISA010000300.1:0-18279 GCA_035469245.1 Gemmatimonadaceae bacterium | reverse complement strand
CCGGAGATCGCGTCGGCCATCGCTTTGCCCATCGCCATTCCGGCACCCAACCCGGCGCCCAAGCCCGCGCCCCCGCCCTCGTTGGCGGCGGCGATCGGCATCGATTGGGCAGCCTGGAACTGCGTGTACTGCCGCATGTCGCCGACCATGTTCATGCCAATTCGCTCATCGAGCCGCTTCTGGAGCTCGTCGGGCAGCGACAGGCTCTCGACCTGGAAACTGTCGAGCGTGAGCCCGAAGTCGGCGAAGAGGGGCGTGACCTGCCCGCGCATCGCGGCCGAGAACTCCTCGATGTTCGCGGCCATGTCGAGGAACGGCACCGCGCTCTGGGCGAACGCGTCGGACACTTTGCCGACGATGGTGTTGCGCAGATGCGGCTCGAGCTCGGCAACCGTGAACAGGTCTTGGGTGGCCGCGGCCTTTTGTTGGAACACGGCGGGATCCGTCAGGTGGTACGAGTAGACGCCGTACGCGCGCAGGCGCACCGCGCCAAAATCCTTGTCGCGAATGGTGACGGGTGTCGGCGTGCCCCATCGCTGGTTCGTCTGCTGCCGCGTGGAGTAGAAGTAGACGTCGGACTTGAACGGCGACTGAAAGAGCTTGTCCCAGTGCCGCAGGTTGGTGAGCAGCGGGAGCGTCTTGGTGTTGAGCGTGTAGAGGCCGGGCGAGAAGATGTCGGCAAAGACGCCTTCGTTCACGAAGACGGCCATCTGCGACTCGCGCACGGTGAGCTGCGCGCCGTTCTGGATCTCCATGTCCTGCATCGGATACCGGTACTGCAGCACCCCGGGCGCGTCCTCGGTCCATCCGATGACGTCGATGAACTGTTTCTTGAAGAAGCTTCCGAGTGACATGAGCAGCTCCGATGTGGTGGCGGCGGCCGCGGGGGGGGGGCCGCGCGGCGGCAGGTGCGTGAACTGGCGCGACTAGGATACTCTGACACTACGGTCGAAGGAAGACGCGTGTGTCACCGCGTCCTGTTACCGAACCCAGCGACCCGCCATGCCAGCGTCAGCCGCCGGGAATGGCGCCCACGTAGCGTGCCCGCGGCCGGATGACCTGATCGAGGGCGTACTGCTCGATCGCGTGCCCGATCCACCCGATCGTCCGGCCGATCGCGAACAACGTCAGCCCCGACGCCGGCGGAAGGCTCAACACGCGCGACACCGCGGCCAACCCGAAATCGAGGTTGGGCAGCTCGCGCGTAAACGATGTCGTCACGCGCGCGAACTCCCGGACGTACCGCAGTTCTGGCGAGCGGGGGAAATGCTCACCCAGCATCGCGAGCAGCGCCGCGGCGCGCGGATCGCCGTGCTTGTACAGGGGATGGCCGAAGCCGTCGATGCGCGTCCCGTGACGCAGCCGCTCGGTCAGCGACGTGCGCAATGACCGCGTACGACGCATCGACGCGAGCAAGGACTCGACCCGCGCCGTGCTGCCGCCGTGCTTCGCTCCCTCGAGAGCCGAGAGGCCGGCGATCACAACGGCATACGGGTTCGAGCCGGCGGACGCGACGCACCGGGCCGTGAACGCCGACACGTTGAGCTCGTGATCGGCGCAGAGAATCAGCGCCGCACGAATCAGGTCCTCGCCGCCCGGCCGCACGCGCCAGCCGCCGGCGAGCGCCGGCGCGATCCCGTCTCCGCGCGCCCGCGGTGCGGCGCTGCCGACCATCAGGTCGAGAATCTTCCATCCGGTTCGTACCACGCCCTCCGGACGCAGGTCGAACGCCTGAGCGTCGGCTGCCGACGCCAGTGCCAGCCCCGACTGCGCGCGGACGATGAATGGACTGCTTTTGGAGAGGCGCTGCTCGCCCCGCGTTTTCCGAGCGGGTATCGTTGGCCTTCCCGCGTCGAGCCGGCCGGCCCAGACGAGTGAGGCCACCTCCTCCACCGACGCGCTCCGAGCGAGGGCGATCGCGTCGTGGCCGCGGTAGAACAGCGTGTCGCCCCCAATCAGGGTGATCGACGACTCGAGCACCGGCATGCCCCACTGCAGCGCGTGCGCCGCCACCTTGTCGGGATTGCGGCGCTCGTCGGCACGGCGCCGCAAGCGTGCGACATCGTCGCGGGCGTAGCGCCGCTCGCGCATGGCGCCGGGGGTAGGCTCCGAGCGAATGAGGCCGCGGCTCACGTAGGCGTACAACGTCGGCCGTGTCACGCCCAACGCGCGCGCCGCCTCGGCGGCGCCAATCCAGGCATCGGTGGTTGTCATATTGATCGATCAATCAACGTTGACCAGATTATGCACCACCGCCTAGCTTTTCGCCATGGCACCCGATCCAGTTACACCCGGAGGACTCGAGGGGGTGGTCGCCGCAACCACGCGCCTCAGCCACGTCGATGGCGAGGCGGGCGAGCTCCTCATCGCGGGGTTTCCCGTCGGCGAGCTCGCGGCCAACGCCACGTTCGAGGAGACGACCTGGCTCCTCTGGCATGGCGATCTACCATCACCTTCAAAATTCGACGCCTTCCGAGCCGAGCTGGCGGCACATCGCGACCTGCCCTCCGCGACGCTGGCGATTCTCCGCGAATGCGCTCGCGCGCGGGTCGACGCGATGGACGCCCTCCGGATCGCGATGGGCACCGTCTCGCTCACGTCGAGCGAGCCGACGGCGATGGTCGCGATCGCGCCGACAATCGTGGCTTCGTTCGCGCGGCTGGTCGACGACAACGAGCCGATCGCGCCGCGCGCCGACCTTGGACATGCGGCGAATTACCTGTACATGCTCGACGGCGTCGAGCCCGACGCCGAGCGAGTGCGGGGACTGGAGACCTACCTCAACACGGTCGTCGACCACGGACTCAATGCATCCACGTTCACGTGCCGCGTGATCACGTCCACGGGATCGGATCTCGTTTCGGCGGTCGTCGGTGCGATCGGCGCGCTCAAGGGACCGCTACACGGCGGCGCGCCCGGCCCGGCGCTCGAGACGGTCTTCGAGATCGGCACCGCCGTGCGTGCCGAAGAGGTTCTGCGGCGCAAGATCGAATCGGGCGAGCGGCTGATGGGGTTCGGCCATCGCGTCTACAAGGTGCGTGACCCGCGAGCCGACGTGCTTGCGGCGGCGGCCGAACGGCTGTTCACGCGCGGCGGCGACATGCGGCTCTACACGCTGGCGCGTGCCGTGGAGCGGACGGCGCTGCGGCTGCTCGAGGAATACAAACCTGGCCGGCGGCTGCAGACCAACGTCGAGTTCTACACGGCGCTGCTGCTCCACGGCCTCGGGCTCGACGTGCCGCTCTTCACGCCAACGTTCGCCATCAGCCGCGTGAGCGGGTGGATCGCGCACGCGATCGAGCAACGCGCGGCGAATCGACTCATTCGGCCGGCGTCAGACTACGTCGGACCGCGTGGACGCCGATGGCGCGACCGCGGCACCGTCCTCGAGCACGTCGGGTGACTGCCTAGTCCGTCCTTCGTGCATTCCTGATGCGACACGCCTTACCGCAACTGTAGAGTATGCGGTGAGGTGACTGTGAATCGTTGTCGCGCGACATCTTTGCTGGCCTTGCTCTCTCTGCTCGGCTGTGCCGGGGCCGTGCCAACCGGGCCCCAAGGCTTCGGCGTCGACGGCCGTGTGGCCCTGGCAACACTGATGGCGCTCAGCGACGGGCACCTGCAACAGATCGTCGCCCAGTTCGAGGTGCTGGCGAACACCAATGAGGCCCGCTCTGCCGACTGGGAACTGATCCGTGCGCCTCTCAGCGTGGTGGCACGGAACAGCGTTCCCGCGCTCATGTGGTTTGCCTTGCCCGATGGATCGTACTGGTCTGTGCCGGGCGGACAGGCCGCGGGCAATTTGTCGGACCGCCAATACTGGCCGCGCCTCACGTCAGGCCGGACCGTCATCGGGGATCTCGTGGCCAGCAAGGCCACTGGCAAGAGCTCGGCAATCGTCGCCGTGCCGGTGCGAAGCGCCGATGGCACCATCGTCGGGTTCTTCGGCAGCTCCGTCTACCTCGACAGCCTTAGTCTGATCCTCAAGCGCGAGCTCGACCTCCAGCCAGATCAGATTTTCTTTTCGATCGACGCCACGCCGATCGGCGCGCTGCAGGATGATCCGGCCCAAATCTTTCTCGACCCGTACGCACTGGGCGAGCCTGAATTGGAGCGGGCAATCACCGAGATGCTGGCAAGAAACGAGGGCGTAGTGACGTATCGCTTCCGCGGCAAACGTCGTACGGTGCTCTACCGAAAGTCAGCGGTGACCGGTTGGTGGTACGCGTTCGGGCACGTGTGGGAGTGACGTCGTGGCTTCCCAGTCCCACTGGTGTTACGGCGACAAAAGCGACGCGAGGTGGGCGCTCTGGGTTGGCGTCGCGTCTGGCCGCACGCTGAGTTGCCATCGCATCTTCGGATCACCGCTGTCCGGGAATCGCAGTCCATACCACGCGAGCGCCTCGTCGTAGTCCAGCTCCTCGGTGGTGTCGAGCGCGCGATGGAACCAGGCGTCGAGGCTCGTGCCGGCCACCTCCGATGCGACGGCGCGGAACTGCTCGGGCGTGAAACCGTGCGGGCCGGAGTAGCGAGCGTAGGCCAGGCGCATCACGTCGGCGAGACTCCGGCGGCCGTTCGTCAGCCGGCGAATGTGCGCGTCGAGGAGAAAACCGACCACGGGCCCTTTCGTGTAGTAGCTCACGGTGTTGGCGCGATCCATCCCGACGGCGGAGTTCTCGCTGTTCCACACGTCGAGCGACGACTGTGACAGCGTCTGCACGAGACGCCCAGGCGTGCCTTGAAGCTGGCCAATGAGCGCCGACATCCAGCCGAGGAACTCCGGCACGCCGGCAAGTCCCGACCGCGCGACCATGAGATCGCCGTAGTAGGTCGTGAGGCCCTCGGAGATCCACAGGCTCGGCGTCTTCGGCGCGCCCTCGTAATCGAATGGCCCCAGCTCGACGGGCCGCAGCCGCTTGACGTTCATCGCGTGGAAGTACTCGTGGCTCACGAAATTCAGCCAGCGAAGATACGCTGCTGGCGTAGCCTCGCTGGTGGCATTCGACGTGAGCAGCGTCGAGTTCTTGTGCTCGAGCCCTCCGCCACCACGGCGAAAGACATTCAAGAACACGTATCGCCGGTACGGTAGCTTGCCCCAGAAGCGCACATCCTCGGCGACGAAACGCGCGATGTCGCGCGCCGCGCGATCGGAGTCCCAGGAGTCTACGCTGCCGGCATCAGCGACAGTGTGTTGACTCTCGCCAACCGTGAACGTGCGGAAGCGCAGATTGCCGGCGGCAATGATCGGGGAGTCCACCAGCTCGTCGTAGTCGGCGGCGCGATAGTGATCGCGCGTGCCGTCGCGTACGGTGTCGAGCGATGTCGCGGCACGCCAGCCGGCCGGCAGATCGAGTGTCACGTCCGCCGGGCGATGGATCGAGTCGGCGATCGTGACGAACGTCGGCGCGCCATTGATGACGATGAGCGAGTCGCCGACCCAGTCGGCCGTGACGAACTGTTGGTCGGCGGTGACGCGATACTGCAACACGACCTCCGGCGTGCCGCCCGTCGAGATTCGCCAGTGGTTGCGCGCGATGTGCTCGACGGCGAGCGCCGCACCGGACGTCGCGCGCGCCGAGACGTCGTGCACGCGGTCGGCGTAGTTCTCGACCTTGTAGTAGCCCGGCGACCAGACCGGCATCGTGAATTCGACCGACGTGCGACCCGTCGCGGGCACGTGCGCGGTGACGACGGCGGTGTGGCTGGCCTGGTCCGGGAAGCGGACGGCGTAACGGACGGCTCGTCGGTCCTCGGTCCCGCGATCGGCGCGAGCGATGCCCGGTGTCGCACTCCGTGTCCGCGCGACACTGCTGCAGCCGACCGCCCCGGCTATCGAAAGCCCCGCGAGAACGCACGCGACGGTGCGTGACATGTGGCGCAACTTACTGCGCGAAGGTGCTCCTGGAAACATTGAAGCGACAGCGGCACTCTCGCGGTGGACCACGAGACGGCTAGAATGAGTCCACAATGAACCCGCGCAGCATCGTGCCGTGAGAGCCGAAGAGCACTCCGCCCGAGTCGGGCTTTGCGAGCGCTGCGTGCACGTCCACGTCGTCGAGAACCGGCGTGGATCGCGATTCTATCGCTGCATGCTCGCCGACACCGATCCGCGATTCGCGAGATACCCGCAACTGCCCGTGCTGGAGTGCGCCGGCTACGTCCCGGCCGACACGGACGCCCGGTCTCAGTAGCGCCGCGCACGGCTCGGCGAACGGCGGACGGTCAACGGCTCGTGCGTTCGGTTGGTGGCGGGCCACGCCCGCCAGCGCTGCGACAGAATTCGAGCCCCTGGCGCATTCAAGCATATGGGCAGCGCGGATCCCGCGACTTCCCCGCCAACTGCCAACTCGATACGACTCGTCACGAACCAGGGTTCCACATGCAAGACTCGCCATGCTTCCCCTCGACGCGCGTTCGCACGCCCGGATCGATCGTCACGCTCCGTCACGCCATCCTGCTGTGCGCCGCTCTCCTGTCCGCGGCCTGCCATGACGGGGGGCCGGCAAAGGCCAATCTCGCCGGCGCCGTTCTGCTCCAGGATTCCTGGGCGAACAGATTCACCGATTTTTCGGGGGTGCGCGTTTCTCTGGACGAGAACGCGGCAACCACCTTCACCGACAAGACCGGAGCCTGGCACATCGACAAGGTGCCGGCCGGCGCGCATTCTATCACGTTCGCGAAGTCGGCGTTCGGCACGGTACACATCGCCAGGCAGTTCGTGGCCGCACCCAACACGATGACACCCGACGTCATCATGGCGCTCACGCCGTCGCAGCAGGCAATCATCGACAGCATCGGTGTCGACACGGTCATGGCTCCCACGGGGGGAACCGACTTGTTGTACATCGTGCACGGGCACTTCTCGTTTCCGCAGCCGGACAGCGCGAAAGCGGTGTCCACCGTCGTCTTCCTGGGCAAGACGACCGATGTCTCGCCGGACACCACGACATTCGAGCGATCGAACATCTACACGGACGTCACCGGCAAGCTGCCGAGATTTTTCGTCCTCTTCGGGGACGCGGACATCCGTAAGGCGTTTGGCACAGCGACCCACGCGTTCGCGACCGCGTACGTCGCCGGCGCCGGCTGCACGTGCACTCCCGACCCTGTCAAGCTGGGCGCCGCGAAGCCTCTCTTTACCGGGACCGGGCCTCGCGGCAACGTGGTCGAGTTGAAGATTCCGTGATGTTGAACTGGAGGGGCTCCGCGCGATCGGCGGTTGTCTGCGCCCTGGCAGCCGTTTGGTTTCCCGGCGCGTCCGGCTTGACGGCGCAGCAGCCGGCGCAGCCCGCGGCAGGCGGAACGATCAGCGGCTCCGTGCTCGACGCGGTCACGGCCGCGCCGCTCGCCCACGCGACGGTGACGCTCACGTCGGCCGACGGCTTCGGGGTCCTGGTCGACGCGCGCGCCTCGTCCTTTGCCCTCGCGCGCACGACGACGACCTCCGCGGACGGCACCTACCGCTTTGGCGAATTGCCGATTGGCGCGTACCGCCTTCGCTTCCAACGACTCGGCTACGAATCGGCGATCGTCGATGTCCGCCTAGGCGAAAACGGAACGTCGCCGCTCTCGATCGGGCTCGCCGTGCTCCCGGTGCGACTCCGGCCGGTCGAGATCCGCGCGCGCGACGCCGGCCAGTCGCCCAACGCGCAGCCGCGATCGGTCGACAGCGATGCCCGTCTCGCGGCGGCGCGCGCTCGACAGCATGAGTTTCTGTCCACGGACGCGCGCGAGCTCACTGCGGCGGATGTCGCCGAGTCCGCGACGCTCGGCGGGAGCGACGTGCTCCGGTCTCTCCAGCGCCTGCCCGGCGTAACGCAGCTCGACGACTGGTCCGCCAGACTCTGGGTGCGCGGCAATCGCTGGGATCACGATCGCGTGTACTACGACGGCCTTCCCCTGTTCGATCCGCTCGGTGTGTTGGGACGGACGGCGGGTGTCAGCGCCGTGGCGATCGGTGGCGCGTTTCTCCATCCCGGCGTGCGCCCCGTTTCGCTCGGCGGTGAGGGCGCGACGCAGATCGATCTTCGTTCGCGGCCAGCGCTGGGCGATGGTCGCTGGCACGGGTCGGCAGAGGTGTCGCAGTTCGACGCGAACGCGGCGATCGAAACCGGTCGCGCCGATGGCTCGGCGGGGTTGATTGCGACTGCGCAGCACTCGTTCGGGCATTGGCTGCCGTATGATGGATTCTTCTCGGAGGCGCTGCGCGGCCGCAGCTACCAGGACGCGGGAGCCTCCGCTCGCGGGGATATCGAACTCGGCGGCGGAGCACGCATCGAAACGAGCGGTCTGTACACGCGCGACGCGCGCACGCTGCGCACGGTCCTCGACAGCGATGGGACGAACCAGGAGTGGAGCAACGCCTCCGGACGCGTTGCGTTGTCCGCGCCGATCGGACCGTTCGCCACGTCGCACACCTTCGGCATCTCCCGCTACGCGTCGCATGTCGACCGGTGGACGGTTCAGCCGCCCACCATCGCGGGCGGATCGGTCACGAACATCGTCCCGGCTCCGGTGAAGACGAACGTCGAATACGTGATGTTCGGCGGTCGCATCGCGCCACGCGCGCCGGCGCGCAACGTCACGACGGTCGGCTACGACGTGATCGCGCAGCGGTCGTCGTTCACCGGCACGAACGAGACTCCCGTATGGGGCGATCCGTACAGACCGTTCATGTCGCGCCGCGGTTCGCTCTCCTATGGAAGCGCGTGGGTCGACGCCCGGACGGAGCTCGGCACCCGTGTGACGTTGGAGAACGGGCTCCGGCTGGACGTTGGTGCCGCGCGCGGACTCGACGCCGTGCGGCCGGCTGGCTCGGCGCAGGCACTATTCGCACTCTCGCAGGACACGCGCGTCTCGGTCGGCGTGAGCCGCGTGCATCAGTATCTCCAGGCGGTCGAGCTGCCGGCGGTGGCACAGAACCAGACGTTGCCGGGATCATGGCTCACGAGTGGCGGCGATGTTCCCGTGATGTCAGTCGACAACGCGATGGCTGGTCTGGAGCAATGGGTGCAGCACGGTGTGCTGCTCGCGGCGAACGCGTACGTGCGGCGCACGACGGGCACGACAGCGGACGATCCCACACCCGGAGCACTGATTCGGCGCCCGTTGTTCGTGGAGGCAACGGAATCCGCTCAAGGCTTGGAGCTGAGCGCGCGAAAGCTGATCGGGCGCGCGACCGGTCTCGTCGCATACAGCTACGGTCATGCAACGATGCGTGCGCGAGGACTCTCCTTCCCAGCCCCGGCGGACCGCACGCACGCCCTGGACGCGGCGCTGTCCGTGCACCTGGGCGGTTTCAACGTCGGCGGTGCGTACACGCTCACGTCCGGTGCGCCGTACACACGGACCGTGCTTGGCGCCGCGGCCGGTCAATCGAGTGCGACCGGTTCCATTGCCGTACGCGAGGCGCCCAACGCGCATCGGCTGCCGTCGTACTCCAGCCTCGACGTGTCGATGGACTACACGCGTCTCATCAAGGGCGTCGCGCTGATCGGCTTCGCGGGCGCGCAGAACGTCCTCGGGCGAAGCAACGCGACGTGGTACGAGATCTCGGGGTACTGTGATGATGGCCAGTCGCAGCCGGTGGCGAGCCCGCGGTGCCGCGGCAACGATTTGCTCGAGGCGCCGGTCAAGCTGACGCCGACGATCGGGCTGCGCCTCGTGGTGCGGTAAGCGCGCGGTTCATTCATCGTGGATCGCGCGGCCGAGCTATTCGAGAATCATCATGAGGCACTGTATCGCTATCTCGTTCGCCTGGCGGGCGATCCGGACGTCGCGGCCGACGCCGCGCAGGAAGCGTTCGTGCGTCTGCTGCACCGTCCACCGCTGGGCCCGGCGGAGCGCGCGTGGCTGTTCAAGGTCGGCACGAACTACGTGCTCGAGAGTCGCCGGACGGCGGCGCGGCGCCGTCGCCTGCTCGACGGGCGCGGCGAACGAACGATGGCGGATGCGCCGCGCGATCCACACGCGGGCGTCGAGGCGAACGAGCGGAGACGTGTCATGATCGCCGCACTGGCTCGACTGAGCGACAAGGAACGCGTCGCGGTACTCATGCGCGAAGAAGGATTCACTCACCGCGAGATCGCCGAGTCGCTCGGCACGACGACGGGCTCCGTCGGCACCCTGCTCGTCCGGGCCCTCGAGCGGCTCGCGCGAGAAACCACCTTCGACCGGGACGCCCTGTGACGACACCGCCGTTCGATCACTCCACGGATCGGCACCCGAGCGACGGCGTGCTGCTCGCGCTGCACGACAACGAGCGCGAAGACATGTTCGACGAGGCGCGCGAAACGGAGCTCGACCTCGGGCACAGGCACCTCGACCAGTGCGACGAGTGCCGGGCGCGGTTGGCCGAGATCGCCGCGCAATCGAGGCGCGTGCGCGAATCGCTCTCCTTCATACCTGTTCCGTCCGTCACTGCGCACGACTTTCACCGGCGCGTCGCGGTCGCGAACGCGCGTCGCGTCGCCACGCGGTATCGACGCCCGGCGTGGCAGGCCGCGGCGGCGGTGCTCGTCGTCGCCGCCGCGGCTGCCGCCGCGGCAACTGGTCCGATTCGCGACTGGATTCGCCATCGCGCGGAATCTCCGGCAGCGGCGGAGCGCGCGCCCGCGCAGTCGCCCGCGACGACTCCACAAGCCGCCGATCGCTCGGGCGCGACCGTATCGTTCGCCGCGGCAGGTCCCGAATTCACCGTGCGCTTCGATTCGGTCCCGGAGACTGGCGCGCTGACGGTGGGCGGCACGACGGAGGCCGACATTTCCGCCCGAGTGGTGAGCGGCGCCGGAACGGGCGGCGACGCACTGGTCGTGCTGCCGGGAGAGCTTCGCGTAAGAAATTCGAGCCGATCGCGCGCGAACTACGCCGTGTCGGTGCCGAGTATCGTGAAGCGGCTCCGCGTGATCGTGGCAGGACAGATGGTGTTCGACGGTACACCTCGGACGGTCATCCAGCTCCGTTCGCAGCGATGATTCGTACATCGAAGGGCTGAGATCTGGATCCGCGCCACAGTTTTGGCGTGACGGCAGGCACCGCCGAGTTCGATGCACGCCGGGATTGACGAATCCACCATGGCCCGAACGAGCGGGTCGCAGTATGCTCATGAGCGCCACGGTGCGCTCGCGGAGCCGGTGGCGGCTCGCGCGCCCGAGGCCAGCCATCGCCGCCCTCGTCGAGAGATGCTGCTCACGATCTTTGTCGCCGCGTATGCCACCGTGCTCGTCACCGAGCTCGCCGGCGACAAGGCGATCTACACGATCAGCGCACTCGCCACGCGCTACGGCGGCGTGCCCGTCTTCTCCGGAATCGTCCCCGCATTCACGGTGAAGATGCTCGGCGCGGTGCTGCTCGGCCGCGTGATCGCGGAACTGCCGGCGCGCTTCGTGGCGGCAATCTCGGCGACGACCCTGCTCGGAACGGCGCTACTGCTGTGGTATCGCGATCCCTCATCGGTGGATTCGGGCGACGGACCGACCGACCGTGCGGCGCACGGGGCCGCAGTCACGTTTGGCGCGCTGATGCTGAGCGAATGGGGTGACGCCGGTCAGATTGCCGCTGCAGCGCTGACCGCGCGCTACGGCACGCCGGCCGTAGTGTGGGCCGCGGGCACGCTCGCGCTCGCGACCAAGGGAGCGATCGCGATCGTGCTTGGCCTCGGATTGCGGCGCTACGTGTCGCGCACCGCACTCCGCTACAGCGCGGTGATGTTGTGCGCCGTCATGGGCATGCTCGCGGCCGTCGAACTGCTGGAAACGTAGACTGGCGCGCAGGCGCCCCGCAGCACGAAAAACGAGCATGACAACGGCTCGAGCGCTCAGCGGACCAATTGCCCGGTTCGCGACTCGTAGCGTGCGACGCGCGTCCAGCGCGGTACGTCCCCGCTCATGCGAATCGCCCAGAAATCGTAGTTTCCGTATTTTCGGTCGCCGGCGTCGTTGAGCGCGGTCCAACCCGTCGCGCCATAACCGGTCGACGCTGCGGTGATGAATGCCTGCTCGAGCCGTGCCGCGTCACTCGTCCCTCCGGCCGCAACGTACGCCCGCGCGATCGTCCAGACGGCGTCGTACGCTGCCATGGCGTACGCATCCGGCTCCATGCTCTGGGTCACCTGGCGGATGCGGGCCGCGAGCGGCTCCCAAATATCGCGCGCGCCCTCCTCGAGGCCGAACTGCGGATTCGGGTAGCCGGTGCGCATGGCGAACTCCGCACCTTGCGGGGCGTCGAGCAGTCCCTGGTTCTTGGCGACGCCGTCGCTTCCGTACCAATGCACGGTGCCGACCAGTGGGTCGGCGTTCGCGATCGTGAGCAGCGGCACTACCTCGCCCATCGCGGTGAGGTGGACCGCCACAGTACTGGCGCCGTATTGGGCGATTGCCTGCTGCAGTTGCGCGCGCAAGGCCGCGACGACCGGCGTGAAGTCGGTCGCGTCGGGCTCGTAGCGCACGCCGGCCAGGACCGATCCGCCGAGCGCGACGAAACGGGAGCGCACGAGCCGCGCGAGATCGTCGCCGGCAGCATCATGCCGCCAGACCGGCACGATCACGCGCTTCCCGTCTTCCCACATCATCGCGGCCACCGCGACCGCCTGCATGCTGTCCACAGGGACAAAGCGGAACACGTTATCGCCGCTGATGGCGAGCGACGGGGCGGTGCTCGAAGCGCTCACGAGGAACATGTCGCTCGCATCCACGAACGGCTTGACGGCCGCGACTTCTGCGCTGCTCATCGGTCCGACGAGCACGTGCACTCCGTTTGCCCGAAGCGCCTTGGCTTTCGCGAGCGCGAGCGCCGGATCGAGCCCCGTGTCCTCGAATCGGGCGACGAAGCGAAGGTTCGCGGCGTTGCCGGCCAAATACTGGTTCGCATCGTCGATGGCGAGCTGCATCGCCGCCTTGGCAACCTGTCCGTTGGCGGACCAGATGCCCGTGAGTACAAACAGCCCGCCGATCGGCACCTCGCGTACGATGGGCTCGGTCGTCGTGGACTCGCATGCGGTCGCGAGCACGAGCATGGCGATCGCCACCATGGTGCGCGAACGATGCCGCACGCCTTCGGTACTCTGGTATTGTCGCACGCGACGCCCTCCGGCTTGTCGACGCATTCCTTTTATTCATGCGTCTCTGCGTGGAAAGCGGCGTCGGGAAAGGCAGCAGGATCCGTCCGATAAACCCGCAGCGAGCCTACTGATCGGCGCTCGTCGACCGTTTCACGACCGTGATCTTGATCTGCGACGGATACTGCCGCGAGTGATGCACCGCATTGTGCGCCACTACCCCGGCGGCTTCGTCGTAATTGTTCCCGCCCGTGTTCATGTTGCGATCGAAGCGCGGGAAGTTGCTGCTCGAAATCTCGATACGAATCCGGTGTCCGGCCTCGAAGTAGTTGCTCGTCGTCATGGGGCCGAGTGTGACCTTGTAGGTCCTTCCGGGCACCATGAGCACTTTCTTATCGTAGCCGTCGCGATAGCGAGCACGCTGAATGGTCTCATCCAGATTGTACGCGCTGCCATCGGGATAGACGTCGAGCAGTTTCGCCGTGAAATCCGTGTCCCTGGCATCGGAGGACACGTACAACGTCACCTCGATCGGGCCGCTCACCTCGGTCCCGGTTTTCAGCGGGTCGGTGGTGTAGACGAGAATGTCGGGGCGCGTTTCCATCCTCCGCTGATCGAACGCGCCGCCGCGCGGCCCGTTGGCCGCGAACCACAGGCCGTAGGTCGGCACCGGATTCGTCGGATCGTACGTGAAGTGGTCGGGTTTATCCGATGAAGGCGGAGCAATCGTGAGCTTACCGTCCCCGTTGAGCGTGTTGGCTGTGCCATCACTCGAGAGGTAGTAGGTCATCGCCTGTGCGCCTTTGGGCGGCCACGTGTCCGACGTCTGCCACTTGTTGAGCCCCATGGTGTAGTAGCGGACTTTTGGCAGCGTGTCGAGCAGATGGTTGTCATCCCCCTTGAGGAAATGATCAAACCATCCCCACGTGAGCGCATCGTAATCGAGCCGCGCGTCGCCGACGCTGCGGGCACCGACGAAGGTGTTCTCCGTCGCCCACTTGTACGAGCAATGCAGCGTGGGAGCAATCACCGCGTACTGCCGATTGCCGATCTCCGGCCGCGCGGTTCTCCGAACGTGATTGTAGGTGGCGAGATTCGGACCGACCGAGAGATCGTACCATGACATGAACCAGAGACCTGGCACGTCGATCTTCATGTTGTCGTGAAAGAGACCGCCTCTGTACCATCCGGGATCGTTCGGTGTTCGCCTGATCATCGCGCCGCCGGTCGCCACGGGCATCGAATCGGCGAAGATGCCGCGCGGCCCGTCGACGGCTTTCATGATGTCCATCTCGGGGAGATGCCGGAGCGCCTTCGTCCAATCGATGGGGGGCGGTTGCGGAGCAAGATCGAATGACTTCGACACGCGAATCAGATCCGCTTGCGGCGTGGTCGATGGGAGCATGGGCCGCACCTGATTCTGCTCTCCGTACAGCCACTCGATCATCAGCATCTGCACCGCGCCGCCGCGGTACCAATTGCCCTGCTCGTAGTACGGCGCCACGCGCCCCACACCCGCGCCAAATCCCTGTGGAATGATCGCCCCAAGTCCGGGCGGCGATTGAGCGGCGACGGCCATTTGCCACTCGGCGGTCGATGAGCAGCCGATCAATCCGACCTTTCCGTTCGACCACGGCTGCGACGACATCCACTCGATGGCATCGTATCCATCGGTGAGCGGCGTCCCGAGAATGTCGTACGTCCCCTCGGAGAAGAAGTGCCCGCGCTCATTCATCTCGACGTACGCGTAGCCGCGCGTCACTGCCTCCAGCTCGGCGGTCATGTCGCGCGGCGCACCGAGTTGCACGTCCCAGAAGTTGAAGTTGTATGGCGTTCGCACAAAGACGATCGGCACCTTCGTCGAGGTGTCTTTGGGACGATAGACATCGGTAGCCATGCGCGCGCCGTCGCGCATGGGAATCATCAACTTTCGATCGACGATGGCGATGGCTTCGAGAGCGCGTTCAATGGAATCGCGGTGCGCGATGAGGTCGGTGTTGGGCGGTGCTCCGCGCTGTGCGAGTATTTCGGGAACCGAGCCGAGAAGGGCTATGGCAGCGAGGCAGACGGTGCGCGCCCTCCCCGACCGCGCGATGAAAAGTCTGGGGCTGGGACACGCAAGTCGACAGGAAACCTTGGAAGCCGAACTCTTCAGCGGCTGAGACACTGCACCTCCCGCATTCCTATACCGTCGCCTCTGCCTCCTCCTCCTCGCCCGCCCCCCAGTCGTCCTCCATCGCCGCCTCCGACCGCGCCTCCTCCTCCTCGATCGCCCGCTCCTTCTCCTCCGACACGAACTTTCGCCGCATCCACAGGCCGAAGTCGTCGAAGTAGGTGTACGCGACCGGCACGACAATCAGCGTCAGCATCGTCGACGTGATCAGACCGCCGATCACCGCGCGCGCCATCGGCGCGCGCATGCCGCCGCCCTCGCCGATGCCGAGGGCGATCGGCAGCATCCCGAATACCATTGCCGCCGTCGTCATCAGGATCGGCCGCAGCCGCACGCGTCCCGCCTCGGTGAGCGCGGTCCAGCGATCCTTGCCCGCGCCGCGCCGGGCGTTCGCGTTGTCCACGAGCAGGATGGCATTCTTCGTCACGAGTCCCATGAGCAGGATCACGCCGATCATGCTCATCATGTTGAACGTGCTGCCGGTGAGCAGCAGCGCGAGCAGCACGCCGATGAGTGAAAGCGGAAGCGAGAGCATGATGGCCAAGGGCTGCGTCAGGCTCTCGAACTGGCTCGCGAGGATCAGATAGATGAGGATCACGGCCAGCAGGATGGCCTCGAGTACGTAGCCGACGGTCTCCTCCATGGCCTCGGTCTCGCCGCCCATCTGCACGGTGTAGCCCGGCGGCAGGCCCATCGCGGCCACCTCGGCGCGGATCTTCGCCGTGGCCTTCGACGTCGAGAGCCCCGGCATGAGGTTCGCGCCCACGGTCGCCACGCGCTCCAGGTCCTGCCGGTCCACCTCCGCCGGTGCCACGCCGCGCTCGATGCGGGCGACCTGCGCAAGGGGCACCGCCTCGTACACGCCGTTGCCATCCTTGTGCGTCGTCGCAATGGGCAGCGTCCGCAGATCCTCGAAGGTGCGCCGCTCCTCAGGCGCCACCTGGAGCACGACGTCGCGCTCTTCGCCGTGCGGATCCTCCCACGTCGTCACGGTCTGGCCGGCCATCAGCGGACGCACCGCGCCCGCTACTTCACCGGCGTCGAGGCCGAGATCGTTCGCCACGAATCGGTCGACCAGAATTCGGTACTCGGGGCGCGGCTGTCCGAGTGATGACTCCACGTCCACGACCCCGGGGATTCGACGCATGCGCTGCACCAGATCGTCCGCCAATCGCTGGAGCTCCGTCGTACTCGGCCCCTTGAGATTCACCTGCAGCGTGCTCCGCGCGCCGCCCATGCCGCCCGCCTGCACGACCGACGGCGTCACGCCGAAGAGCACCGACAGCCGCTTGCGCGCCTCGACCATCGTCTGCTCCTGCGACATCGAGCGCTCCGAGGCCGGCACGAGCTTCACGTAGAACGTGCCCTTCGTCACCGTGCCCGTGACCCCCGCTCCCACGGTGATGTACGTGTACTCCACGCCCGGCATCGCGCGCAGCACGCGGTCCATCTCCGCCGCGCGGCTTCGCGTGTACTCGATCGACGAGCCCTCGGGCGTCTGAAAGTTGATGCTGAACTCCCCCGCGTCGGACTTGGGAAAGAACTCGCCGCCGATGACCGGGAAGAGCAGCAGCGCGGCGACGAAGCTCGCGAACGCGATGCCCAGTGTCTTGAGCCGGTTGCCGAGCGCCCAGTGGATCGCCCCCTGGTACCGGTCGGCCTGCGTGTCGAACCAGCGGTTGAATGCCGAGATCGGCCGCGTCACTCTCCCGAGCCAGCCGGTCGCCTCCGCGTGCGGTTCCACCCCCCAGCGGGCAGACAGCATCGGCGTGAGCGTGAACGACACGAAGAGCGAGACCAGCACCGCGAAGGCGACCGTCAGACCGAACTGATAGAAGAACCGGCCGACGATGCCGCCCATGAACGCCACCGGCACGAACACCGCGACGACGGTGAGCGTCGTCGCCATGACGGCGAGAAAGATCTCGCGGGTGCCGCGCTTGGCGGCGGTGAAGTGGTCCCGGCCCAGCTCCCGGTGCCGAACGACGTTCTCGATCACGACGATGGCGTCGTCGATCAGGATACCGATCGACAGCGACAGCGCCATCAGCGTCAGCATGTTGAGCGTGAAGCCCAGCGCGCCCATCAGGATGAACGACGAGATGATCGACACCGGCAGCGCGAGCGACGTGATCGCCGTCGCCTTGAGGTCGTTGAGGAACAGCATGACGACGAGCACCGTGAGCGCGGCGCCGATCAGCAGTTCCATGATGACGTCGTGCACCATCGAGCGGATCCACACCGAGTTGTCGCGCACGATGCCTACGTTGGCGTCTTTCGGCAGCAGCGGCTTCAGTTGCTCCAGCGCCTTCTTCACGCCCTCGGCCGTCGCCACGGTGTTCGCGCCGGAGATCTTGAGCACGTCCATCGCGATGGCGCGGTTGCCATTCACGTACGCGAGCGACCGCTCCTCGGCGGTGGCATCCTCTACGCGCGCCACGTCGGCGAGCCGCACCGCCTGGCCGTTGCGGTTCGCGACGACGATGTTGTTGAACTCCGCCGGGTCTTTGATCCGGCCGACCACGCGGACGAGATCCTCGCTCGCCGAACGGTGTACGTAGCCCGCCGGCACCTCCATGTTCTGGCGCTTCAGCGCGACCATGACGTCCGCCGCCGACACGCCCATCGCCTGCAGGTGCGACGGGAGGATGTTGACCCGGATCTCGCGCGCCAGCCCACCCGCGAGCTGCACCTGTCCGACGCCGTCCACCGCCTCCAGCCGCCGCCGGATGTCCTCGTCGGCCAAGCGTGTCAGCTCGGCTGGCGCGATGGTCGGCGACGAGATCGACAGCGACAGGATCGGGAGCGCCCCCGGGTCGAACTTCATCACGGTGGGCGGCTCGACCTCGTCGGGGAGGTCGCGGCGGACCGCGTCGATCTTCGCCCGGATGTCCTGCGCGGCCTGGTCGCCGTCGCGCGAAAGCTGGAACTCCACCATCACCTGGCTGACGCCCTCGAGCGACACCGACGTCATCCGCTTGACGCCTTCGACGGTGTTGAACGACTCCTCCAGCCGGCGCGACACCTCGCGCTCGATCGTCTCCGGACTCGC
>DATISA010000299.1:0-17168 GCA_035469245.1 Gemmatimonadaceae bacterium | reverse complement strand
GGGAGCAGCGCGCCGTACATTTGCTTCACCTTCGGCCAGTCGGCGCCGTGTTCGTTGGTCACGTACAGGTAGTCGCGCTGGTTGCGCCACGCCTCGTCGAAGATCTGCTTGAACTCTTGCTTGACGTCGACGTAGGCGCGGAGATCGGCGTTTACGCGGCCCTGGCCAGCCTGCGGCGGCGTCCGATCGGCGTCGACGAGGAAAAGCGCCGGACCGTTACCCGCGCCGGGTGCCCCACCGCGACCACCGCGACCACCGCCACCACCACCACCGCGGTACACGAGCTTGTGGCCGTCGAGGCTCACGTCGTAGTCGGCCACACCGGTCGCGAAGGACACGTCGCGCTTGTCGCGCAGCGTGTAACGGTGCAGCGTCGCTCCGCCGCCGGGACCACCGCGTCCGCCACCACCGGCTGCCGCTTCGAGATAGAACACGGTGCCGGATCCACCCGGCTTGAGACCCGAGTACGTGCGCTCCGCAATGCCGGGCACGACGAGCGTACGATGCTCCAGTCCATCAAAGTCGATCGTGACGGCCGGCATTGGAGCACGCGCCGCGGGACGCGCCGCTGGCTCCGCGCCAGCCGCACTGTCGGGTGCAGCCGCCGCGCCGCCGCGACCACCCCGTCCTCCGCCGAATCCGCCCGGCGCTCGCTCGGCGCTGGGCGCAGCGCCCTCTTCGTCACTCTCCGGCAGGAATGGCGACGCATCCGCCTTGCGGAGTACGGACACGTACAGCGCGAACGTCTCCGTGTGGTCGTAGTTCGACATGTCGAGCCACTGCGAGCGCAGACCGTAGTCGGTGGACGCGAGGAACCAGAGATACTTGCCGCTCGCGTCCCACGCCGGCGAGACGGCGTCGGCGAGTCCGTCGGTGATCTGCTTCGTCGCGCCGGTCTCGACGTTCACGACTTCGATCGCGTGATACAAAGAATTCAGATGCTTGGCGTACGCGATCCACTTGCCGTCGGGCGACCACACCGGATTCATGGTCCGTTGCGGCACCATCCATGGATCGCTGCCGACCGTCTTGGCTTGGCCGGTCGCCACGTCCACGACCCAGAGATGCAGGTTGGTGTCGTGGAACATGATCTTCTTGCCATCCGGTGACCACGCCGCTGTGTAGAAATGGCCGGATGCCGGAATCTTGATCTCGCGCGGCGGGGTCAAGCCGTCCTGCGCCGCGATGTACAGCGCGTACTCGCCCGAGCGATCGCTGAAATACGACAGCATCTTGCCGTCGGGCGACCACGCCGGCTCGTGCTCGGCCGAGGCGCTCGAGTGGGTGATGTCGCGGACGTCGCCTTTTTCGGCAGGGATCGTGAAGATCTCGCCACGTGCCTCCACGGCGATGCGCTTCCCCGTCGGCGACAACGCGAGACTCTGCATGTTCGCCGTCACGTCCTTCCACTGGGCCATCATCCACGGGAAGTCGCCAGCGGCGGCGATGTTCACCACATGCTCCTTGCCAGTCTTGGTATCGAGCAGGTGGATGTATCCTGCCTGCTCGAACACGACGGCGCTTCCATCGGCCGACGCACCGATCGACTTCACGTCGTAGTCGGTGTAGCTGGTGAGCTGTGTGAGTTTCTTCGTCTCGGTGTCGTAGCTCCACACGTTCGCGACGCCGTCGCGGTCGGAAATGAAATCGACTATGTCATTGCTCACCCACACCGGATCCATGTTCTTGGACTCCGGTGTGGTCGGCGCCGAGAAGTGCGACGAGCTGCGTGGCGAGCCCGCCTGCGCGACGATGAGGTCCGACGTCCCGTTTGGCGTCGTCTCGAGATCGTAAGTCTTGAGGTCGACGATCCAGATCGGCCGATTCTGTCCGCCGCGATAGTTGCGTCGCTCCTCATCCCATGAGTTGTTCATGCGGTAGGCGATATGGCGGCCGTCGGGCGAGATCTTGCCCTGGTACGCGCGCGGCAGTGCCATCGGCGCCTCGACGCCGCCTTCGACGGGCACCGTCCAGAAGCGCGGCGCAGCAGTGGGCGCGTGGGTCGCGCGCGGCGACGCGAACACGATCGACTTGCCGTCGGGCGTCCATCCCTGAACGACGTCCGGCGACGGATGCCACGTGAGCCGTTTCGGCTCACCGCCTTCCGCAGGGACCAGGTAGACGTCTTCGTTGCCGGCGTACGTGGCGCTGAAGGCGATCAGCTTTCCGTCGGGCGAGAACTCCGGATTCTCGGTGGTGCCCTGAAAGCTCGTGATGCGGCGCGCCGCGCCGCCGTTCTTGTCGATCGTCCAGATGTTGTTGGCGTACGCGAAGGCGATTTGCGTCGCGCTGACGGTCGGTGTGCGGAGCATGCGCGTCTGCGCATGCGCAGCGAGGGGCGCCGCGAGGAGAGCGGTGAGCGAAACGAGCGCGCGGTATCCTGACATCGGAGGATCGGGAAGGGGTGAGTGTCGAGGCGCACCCAGGCCGGGCGGCGCAGCACTGGAGATTTACGCGCGGCGACGCGCGGGGCTAGTGAGAGGGTTACGGCGCGTTTTTGCGCGCCGTTGCGCATCGTCCGTCGCTTGGCATTGACGGCACTCACCGGTGCGCGTAAGTCATGGCCGCCGCATGGCGGCGGCGCCTGTCCCGTTCGTCGCATCCGACCCATCGAGTAGCGTCGCTGGTTGCGGGAGTAGCAGGTCGCCAGCAGGCCGGTTGCGTCGATATGACTAACGATATATCGTTTTGCCAAACGATATATCGCGATGATTCCGACCGAAATGTCCAAAATCGAAAACGTCTCTGATACTGCGCGGTGGGTTGCGGTCTATCGGGCAATGGAAACCGCCCGCCAAGACGCGATTTTCCGGGATCCGTTCGCGGCTCGGCTCGCGGGCGAACGCGGCGAAGCGATTGTCGACAACATGAGGCGGGGCCGCGCGACCGCGTGGGCAATGATCGTCCGAACCGCGGTGTTCGACGAGATCATTCTCGACCGGGTGAAGGCCGGCGGCGTCGATGTCGTGCTCAACCTTGCCGCCGGGCTCGACGCCCGGGCATGGCGCCTCGCCGTTCCGCCGACCTTGCGCTGGGTCGACGTCGACTTGCCGGGGATCCTCGACTACAAGCTCGAGGCGCTTCGAAACGAGCAACCGGTCTGTCGGTACGAGTCCGTGCGACTCGACCTCACGGACGTGTCCCGGCGACAGGCGCTCTTCACGCAGATCGGCGCGGAGGCGTCTCGCGTGCTCGTCGTGACCGAAGGGCTTTTGATCTATCTCACGCCGGAGGACGTGGGTGGCCTCGCTCGCGACCTTCACGAGCAGGCGTCGTTTCGCTGGTGGCTGATCGATCTCGCCAGCCCGCGGCTGCTGACGATGATGAAGAAATACTGGGGGCGGAATCTCGAAGAGGGCAACGCACCGTTCCGATTCGGGCCGGCCGAGGGAAGCAAATTCTTCGAGGCGTTCGGCTGGCGGGAGTCGGCGTTTCGCTCGACCGTGCAGGAAGCTCAGCGGCTCAAACGCGAGATGCCGATGATGTGGTTGTGGCGATCGTTGGCGCGACTTCGATCACGCGCCACCAGAGAGGAGATGAGCCGCTTCTCCGGAATCGTTATGCTCGACCGAACCTGATCGGTTCCTTTACAACTGGGGGATTCTGACCGATGCTCGCTGCGATGTTGATTTTTCGGCTCTTCCACGTGATCTCGGGCGTGCTCTGGGTTGGCGGCGTGGTCCTGCTGACCTTTTTCATCTTGCCCAGCGTCCGCGCCAGCGGACCAGGCGGTGGACAATTCATGCGACAGTTGCTCACGCGAACGCCGATCGCGGCGTACATCCCATCCGTTGGCGGTCTCACCGTCCTTTCCGGACTCGGGATGTTTTGGGTCAACTCGAAAATCGCGGTGGGCAACTGGGCAGCCACGGGACCCGGCATCACCTACAGCATCGGTGGCCTCGCCGGTCTGATTGCCCTCATCATCGGCGGCATCATGATCGGAGGCTCCATCGGCCAGCTCAAAAAGATCGCGATGGCCAGCGATCAAGCAGGGCCACCTTCCGCCGAGCAAGCAGCCCGCATCGCGCAGTTGCAGCAGCGCGCCGATAAGGGCAACAAGATCGTTCTGCCGCTGCTGGTCATCGCCATCGTTGCGATGGCCGTCGCGCGCTACGTCTAGCGCCTCGCGCGGTTGGTGTGAATGTTTGGCCTGTCCTCACCAACAGCCATGCGCACACCAGGCTTGATCGTCCTCTCGCTGCTCCTCCCCGCCGCGCTCGTTGCGCAGGAAACGCCCACCGAGCGTGACGCCGCGCGCGACGTCGTTCGCAAGCTCGATTCGCTCGAGCGCTCGCTCAATCTTCCGGCCCTCGTCGCCAGGCTCACGGGGCCGAACGCCGCGCGTGATCAGGTCGTGGCGCGCGCCAAAGAGCTCATGGACACCGAGCTCCTCGCGATGGGCGACGACATCACGCGGCATCCGGAGATCGGCTTCGAGGAAAAGCGCTCGATCGAGATTCTCACCGACTATCTCCGGAAGCACGACTTCGACATCAAGATGGGAACGCCCGGTCTGCCCACGGCGTTCGTCGGGCGCTACACCAAGAGCAGCGGTGGGCCGGTTCTCGGCGTGATTCTCGAGTACGACGCGCTGCGCGGAACCAAGGGCGCGTTTCACGGCGACCAGCACAGCACCCAGGGGCCGATCGGCATCGCTGCGGCGCTGGCGATCGGCGAGTACCTGGCCAAGACGAAGACACCAGGTACGGTAATGGTCTTTGGCACGCCGGGTGAAGAGATGATGCCGCCCAATGCGAAAACCGCGATGTTCGAGTCGCACGTCTTCGACGGCGTCGACGTGCTGATGCGCAGCCACTCGACGAGCGCCACGAGCCGAGCCGCCGCCGGATTCGGCACCTGCTGCATGAACATCGACGGCGTCAAGTTCACCTTCAGCGGCGCACCGGCCCATCAGCTCACGGCGTGGAACGGCCGCAACGCGCTCACGGCGGTGATTCACCTCTTCGACAACATCGACGCGATGCGGAGCAACATCCGGCCCGAGTCGCGCATCCAGGGCGTGATCACCGAGGGCGGCGCCGCGCCGAACGTCGTGCCGGATAAGACGGTGGCGGATTTCTACGTCCGTTACCCGGACGAGGTCTACCTGGCGCAGCTGTCGGAGATGGTCGACAACGCGGCGCGCGCTGCAGCACTCGGAACGGGCACCAAGGTCAAGATCGAGCACTACGGCAAGGATCACGACGGCATCAGCGTGGGCTCGCTCGACGAAGTCGCGTTCGGGTACATGAAGAAGTACGGCGCGACCGGCGTGATGTCCGAGCCGGGCAAGCCGCAGGGCTACGAGGAGACTGGCAGCGTGTCGAGCGCCGTCCCTGGCGTGGGCTTCAGCGCGAAATCATCGAATGCGCCGAATCACACCTACGAAATGGAGCAGGATGCGCTGGCGACCGTCGGACACCAGGGCTTTACGGTCGATGCCCAGTCGATGGCGGCACTGCTGTTCGACTTTGCCACGCGCGCGGACTATCGCGCCACGGTAAAGCGTGAGTTCGACACCATCCGCGCGCTGCACGGCGAGTACGTGGACGACCTGAAGAAGGTCTACGTCGTCCCGAAAGTCGCGGAGCCGTAGCCGGTCGATCGGCTACGGCTCGACGCCGCGCATCGACTAGCGCTTGCCGGAAGTCGGCGGCGCGTTGAACGACGACGGCAGATGCGCCTCGGCTGCCGTCGGTGCCTGCGGTCGTGCGCCGTCGCTGCCATCGAGTAAACCACGCGACACGAGTTGCGCGGCGAGCACGGTCTGAATCACGCTGGTGATGTTGTTCGTCGTCGTTTCCGGCGCTCCCAGCTCGCCGTTCGCGATCGTCACGAGCTTCGCCTCGGACAAAGCGTCGGCGATCACCGGCGCGATCTGCGGCAGCATCTCGATCTGCCGGTAGCGGAAGTACGACTCGCCGCCCGCCTGGATCGCCTGGTTCACCTTCTGGATGCTCTCCGCCGTCGCCTCGGCGATTTTGCGAATGCGAATCGCTTCGGCGTCGGCCGCGGCTTCGGCCTCGAGACGCACCTTGGCCGCGTCGGCTTTGGCCTGCGCGATTTGCGTGGCGTCGAGTTCGGCGGTCCGCTGGAGACCGGCGGCTTCCTGCCGTTTCGCTTCCGCTTCGGCGATCAGCGCGGCGTTCGCCGCTTTCGTTTGTTCCAGCTCGCGCTGCTTGTTGGAGATCGCACGCTCGGCCTCGAGCTGTGCTTCCTTGGCGCGTCTCGACTGCGTAGCCGACACGATGTCGGCGTTCGCCTGTGCTTCCGCCGCCGACTGGCGGCGACGCGCCTCGGCGACTTCTGATTGCACGACCTTGATGTTCAGCGAATTGAAGATCAGCCCGAGGTCGGTGAGCTCGCGAGAGCACGCTTTGCGGATGATGACGGCGAGCGGATCGTCCTCGTCTTCGATGCTGCGACCATCCGACTCCATCAGAGCGGTCGGCGCGGCCTTGGCCGGCAGACCTGCGTTCTCCGGCGACGCGAGGAGCGACCGCTGTGGGGCCGAGGCCTTCGCCGAGAACAGCTGGTCGTGCGTGAGCAGGTTCATCGCGCGGCGGCCGGAGCTCGACAACAGGTCGGTGAGCGTGCTCAGTTGATCCGCGTCGCTCTTGGAGAAGAAGCGGTTCGCCGCCGTCTTGATGAGCGCATCGGTGTCACCCACCGAGACGATCGCGCTCGCTAGCACGCGCACCTTGATAGGCCGCGGTGTGCCGTTGTCATCGACGTCGGCGGTTTGATCGGTGATGTCGAGGTCGATGTTGATGACTTTGCTCGAGATCGTCGTCCCGGTGGTGAGCAACGGGATCTCCTTCGACTTGCCGGGACCGCGATAGATCACCGTCCCGCCGTGCAGCCAGCTGACGAGTCGGATCGTGCCCGCCTCCACGTTGCGCAGAAAGCCGGCGACGATCATCGGGATGACGATGACAACGAACGCGGCCGCGCCAACGGCCAGCATCCAGGTAGGTACGGCGTTCAACATGCGAAGCTCCTAAAGGAGAGATACCGTGCACTGATTCGCGGCAGCGTTTACATCCTCGATGCGAACGCGCTGCCCCGCGCGCACACGGACGCCGAGCTGGCGGTCCGATGGCTGCAACGTCGCCAGGATTTGTACGACCTGTCCATCGACTTCGATGGACACGATCCCCTGGCCGTTCGCATCGAATGCGGTCACGGCCGTCGCTTCGTCCGCGATGGCCGTGTCGAGTGTTTCGGCCGGCTTCGACGCGAACCGCATCGCGAAATTCCACAGCGGCGCTACGAGTACCCGTTCGAAGACGACACCGCCAACGAGTGCTACGGCGAGCAGCAGCGCCCCGCCGAGCCGAGAGCGGAACAGTTCGCCGGCGAGGCCGAAACCGAATAGATAGCTGAACAGAAAACGTGGCGAGGCGATCGTCCACAACGCCCGGGACGCTGCGCCCGGACCGTCGGCGTGCGTATGTCCGTGCCCATGATGTCCACCGTGCGCATGATGAGCGTGGCCGATGGCGCCATGGTGCCCGGCCCCGTGACCGCCGGAGTGACTGACAGCGTGACCGCCGCCATGCCCGTGCGCCGACGATCCGTGGCCTCCCGCTGCCAGACCACTCAGTGCCATGACGCCGAGACCGGCGGCACCGAGTGCGAGAGTAGTAATGTAGGGGTCCATCGGCTTCGGCGATCTTAGAGTTTCGGCAACTACGAGCACATACAACGAGTCCGCGGATCCGGAAGTTCCACGACCCGCGAACTCGAAGTGATGTCTGTAGTTACGCCGGTATGCCCGCTGGCGTTGCTTCCGGGACGCCCGGCTCCGTGCGTCCTCGGCTGGGCCGGAACGCCAGCCCGAACAGGATGAGCACTACCGCGGCACCTGCCGCTGGGACGAGCCAGATCGCGTGCCAATCATGCGTCACCTTGAGGCACTCACGTGCCGCCGCGGCGGCGTCGGTGCACGCGCTGTTCGGAGTCGCGTACCGATTCACCACGGCACCGGAGACGAACGCACCCACGAAGTATCCCAATCCGTTCGTCACGAAGTTGATGAGACCCTGCGCCGCCGCGCGGATCTTCTCGCCGGCGCGCTGATCGGTATAGATCTGCCCCGCGACGAAGAAGAAGTCGTAGCACATCCCGTGGAGCACGATGCCGAGGTAGATGAGCCACATCCCGGCGCCCGGATTGCCGTTCGAGAAGGCGAGGTAGCGGAGCGCCCAAGCCAGCATGCCGCCAAGCATGATGTACTTGATGCCCAGCCGGCGCAGTGCGAGCGGCAGCAGAAGCATGAAGCCGACCTCGGACATCTGGCCGAAGGTCTGGATGAATGCGGGCTCAGGGACCTTGATCTCGTTCAGGAACGGGTTGGCGAACGTGTAATAGAACTGGAGCGGGATGCACAGCAGGAACGAGCCGATCACGAAGACCGAGAAGTCGGGACGTTTGAAGAGCTGCAGTGCGTCGAGTCCGACCGCGTCGCGCACGTTGAACGGCTCGCCTGCCGCCTTGGGTGGCGTGTGCGGCAGCGTCAGCGAGTACGCCGCCATCACGACAGAGGCGCCGGCGGCGATGCGCATCGGGAGGACGAGCGCGTCGGCGTGCAGCATCTTGCCGACGATGATCCCGGCGACGATCCAGCCGATCGTGCCGAGCACGCGGATGATCGGGAAGTCGCGCGCCGCGTCGCTCACATGGTGGAACGACACCGAATTCGTGAGCGACAGCGTCGGCATGTAGCACAACGCGTACAGGATCAGCAGCGGATAGAACGTTCCGAAATTCGCCTGCGTGGAGACGGCGAACATCACGGCGGCGCCGATCAGGTGGAGAAGCGCCAACAGCTTTTCGCTCGAAAAGAAGCGATCGGCAACGATGCCCATGAAGAACGGCGAAACGAGCGCTCCAATCGCTGTCGCCCCATACGCCAGGCCGACCTGAGGATCCGTGAAATGCAGCGTCTGCGACAGGTACGTGCCCATCGTCACGAACCACACACCCCAGATGAAGTACTGCAGGAACATCATCGCCGAGAGGCGCGCGCGCGTCATGGCAGCTCCCGGATGCGGATGTTGCGAAGGCTCAGGGCACCGTCGTGGTCACCCTGAATTCCGATGTAGCCGCGCTTGGCCATGCCGTAGTTCGGGTAGTCCTTGAACTTGCTGGCGGCGACCTTCGACTTCCAATCGGGGCTCCAGAGCTCGTACTCGACGACTTTCTTCCCGTTGAGCCAGTGCTCCACGTGCGCGCCGTTCACGACGATGCGCGACGAGTTCCACTCGTCGGCCGGCTTCACGAACCCCGGTGGTGACGGGTAGAGCGCGTAGTCGGCCGCGGCCGAAGTGAGGCGGCTCTGTCCGTCCGGCGCATTTGCGTCGTCGAGCAGCTGGTACTCGGGCGCGCTCCAGTAGATGTGGTCGTACTCCTTGGTGCCGCGGTAGAACACACCGGCGTTGCCGCCCTTGGTGAGCTTCCAGTCGAACTGGAGCTCGAAGTTTCCGAATTGGTCTTTCGTAATCAGATCGCCCGTACCGCGCGTCTTGGAGATCGTGTCGGCTGACGCGGTCCAACCCGGCGGCGCGGCATCGCTGCCATAGCCCTGGAACGCGCTCAAGTCGAGCACCCGCCAACCACCGGCCGCGGCGCGTGTGGCCGTCTCGATCTGTTGCTGAGTCGACGGCACGTGGTGGACGCATGCCGCGGCGGCGAGCACCGCACCGAGAATTCCCAGTCGCGTTCTCAAATCGCCCACCCTGCGCGATACTCGCGCGTGAGGTACTGGTTCGCGTCGGGCGCGTTCGTGAATTCGGCCTTCTCCCCATCGTAGAGCACCTTCTTGCCCTGCCCGGCGCGCAGAGCAGCGACGCCGAGGAGCATCGTCTCCGTCAACTGCGCCGCGTACTCGAGCGGCGAGCTCGCCTTGGCCTCGCCACGAATCGCTTTTGCCCAATTCAGCTCGTGACTCCACTCGATTCGCGGAATCGACTTGGGCACCTTGGCCGCCGCGCTCATCAGCGATTCGGGATAGACGCGCGGGTTCGACCCGTACGTGTCGTTGAGCAGAATGCCCTTCTCCCCAATGAAGATCACACCGCCTTCCGACTTGAGCGTGGCATCCGGGCCCGTGTCGGGCAGCACATCGGGCCGCGGCGGGAAGAGTCCGCCGTCGCTCCAATACAGCCTGACCGGCGGCTGCGATCCGCGCGCCGCAAACTGGTAGTGCACCGTCGTTGCGAGCGGATACGACACCGGCCGGCTGCGATTCCGTCGCGCCGGCGATCCTTCGGGCGCGTTCGGATCGCCCGGAATCACCATCGATCCCCACGGCGTCGACGTCGCCTCGATGCTGGTCGGATGCGTGAGGCCGAGCGCCCAGAACGGATGATCGATCAGGTGCGCACCCATGTCGCCGAGCGCGCCCATGCCGAAGTCGATCCATCCACGCCAGTTGAACGGGTGATAGATCGGATGATACGGAATGTCTTCCGCGACGGGGCCCAAATAGAGATCCCACCGGAGTCCCGGCGGGACGGTGTGATCGGCCGCGCCCATCATCTCGGCCAGCGTGCGGTTGATGCGGCCCTGTCCCCACGACGTGCCGAATCGCGCGGCGTCGCCTGGCTGCTCGGGGTTCGGCGGCTGCGGCCGTGGAATGCCCTGCGGCCAATAGCCGAGCGGGCGGTTGGTCCAGACGTATACCTCGTGCACCGGGCCGATCACGCCGGCCTGCACCCATTCATTGATCAGCCGCGCGCCTTCGCTCGAGTGCCCCTGATTGCCCATCTGCGTGACGAGCTTTCGGTTCGCCAGCGCAGCCTGGCGCAACACGCGCGCCTCGTGCACCGACCACGTGAGCGGCTTTTGCACATAGACGTGCTTGCCGAGGTCCATGGCCGCCTTCGCCACGACGGCGTGATTGTGGTCGGGAGTCGCGACGACGATGCCGTCGATGTCCTTCTGCTTCGACAGCATCTCGCGAAAGTCGGTGTATTTCGCGGCCTTGTCGTACTGCTCTTTCAACTTCGTCGCCTCGGGGCGCACGCCGCCGTCGCGATTCGGCCGCAGTTTGTCGGTGACATTCTTCTGCGCGTTGTCGAGATCCACGTCGCACACCGCGACGAGATTCTCCGTCTTGACCAGCTCGACGGCGTTGGTCGACCCCATGCCGCCAAAGCCGACGACCGCGAAGTTCACGATGTCGCTCGGCGCGCGATAGCCGACGCCGCCGAGCACGTGGCGCGGGACGATCATCGGCGCGTTGGATGCGATTACCGCGCCGAGCGCGGTCTTTCCCGCGTCCGCGACGAATTCGCGACGCGTCATGTCCTTTTTCGACATTTCACATTCTCCGGTGCGTTGTCATGCCTTTACGGTCGTCGGCCGCCACTGTCCTCTCGCAACCGCCGGCACGAATTTCTCCAGCCCACGCGGCGGGAACGGCAGCGTCTTGCCCTGCTCGGCGCTCTGATAGGCCGTCATGAGCATCTTCACGACCTCGAGGCCGTCGTCGAACGTCAGCGCGGGCTTTTCCTTGCCGAGGAACACGCGCGCGAAGTGCCGATCCTCCGCCTCGTAGCCGTACGCCGCCGCCTCGCCGGCGACGACAGGCATCAGTCCCACTTCCGCGTTCTGCTTCTCGACGAGGTCCTCCCCGGCCTTCCCACGCACGGCGCGGGAAAAGAACAGCTTGAGCCCACTGTCGAGCGTGTTCCACGACATCGAGTATTCGGGCCCGAGCAATTCCGCGGACAATCGTAACCCCGCGCCGACGAAGCTCCACGACGTCGTGGCTTCGCCGATCACGGTGTGGCCGTCGTCCGTCTCGAACTCGATCATCGTGCTCGCGAAGTCTTCGGACGGCGTCCTGGTGTAGTCCACCTCACGTCCAAACGTCTTGGCCAGCTGTTTGGCATACTCGGGCCGCGACCACTTGAGGCTCGCGATGTGCGCCGTGACACGCGTTGGACGAACGGTGGACAGCGGCTCACCGGGCTTCGTGAGCAGGTGTCGAACGACGAGCGCCGAGTGGCACATCATGTCGTTGAGGACGCCGCCACCCTGGAGCTGACCGCGCCAGAACCATGGCATGTGCGGACCGCTGTGCTCCTCGGCGGCGCGTGCGAGATAGGGCCGACCCGTCGTCGCCGCGCCGCGTGCCCAAATCAGTTGGCGCCCCGTTTCGACCTGCGGCGAGAACAACTGGTTCTCGAGGTAGCCCGTGGCGAGTCCCACGCGCTGCGCGAGCTCGCACACGCGCTTCGCCTCGGCGACGTTGCGGGCCAACGGCTTCTCGCACGCGAGCCCGGCGAGCGTGCCCTTGCCACGCTCGATCGCGTCGACGATCTCCTCGACGTTCTCGATGCGCGCGTGGTTCGGCCCCGTGAGCCAGATCGCATCGATCGCAGGATCGGCGACCATGTCGCTGATCGATGCATATGGCTTGGCGTCCCCAACCTCCAGATCGCGCGCCAGCTTCGCCGCCGAGGCGGCGTTCTTCTGGTTGGGGCTCCAGATCCCGAGCACGTCGGCGTCGCGGACGGTGCGCCAGCCTTGGAGGTGGAATCGGGCGTTGAAGCCGCTGCCGATGAAGCCGACGCCGAGTCGGCGGTTTGGTCGTGTGCCGTTGCCGGTCATTTGGATTGCGGGCTCACTCTCGTTTGCATCAGATCGTAGCTCACGCCGAGCTTGTCGAGCGCGGCTGGCGGGCAGCCGTCGTAGCCGGGGTTGAACACGTTTCCGATGTATTGAACGTCCTGCCACCCCATTGCGCTCGAGAAGAAGCCGGATGCCGTCATGTCACGGAGGCGGTTGAAGAACGCGACGCCGTGCCGCATCTCCGGTTTCGCTTTCTCGGGGTAAGCGATGTCGTCGAGGATCTGACGTCGCTGCGCATCGCTCGCCTGAATGAACGTGCGGCCGAACCGCTTGTGCGACTCGGTGTCGATCCAGGCCAGCCCGCCGCGCCACGCCGTTTGCGTGTTGAGGCTCGCCTCCTTCTCTGACAATAGGTAGTCGATGTACTCGGGCACTTTCGCTTCCGTCGCGCTGCCGGATCGCTTGTCTTTTGGAATCACGTAGTCCACGAGCACGCGGACCGTCTTCCATTCATGATTGTTGAAGAAGCGCGGGCCGGCAGCGCCCGCGGCCTGCGGCCCGGTTGGCGGTGTCGGAACCTGCGGAGTGACACCCGGGGTGAGCGGCTTTTGCTGTTGACCGGGTTGCTGTCCGAGAGCCGCGGCGACGGGAACTGCTCCGATCACCTGCAGCGCGCGGCGCCGCGTGATCAGCTTCTTGGAAACCGGTGTGCCTTCCAGATCGTTTGGCAGTTCGCGTTCCTCGTCGCTCATATCGCCCCCGCTTTTCGCTGCTGCGCGATGTAGTCGCTGGTGCGCCACGACAGCGCGAGAATCGTCCAGGTAGGATTCTTGTCGGCCTGCGAGACGAATGGCGCACCATCCGCGATGAAGAGATTCTTCACGTCGTGCGCCTGACAGTTCGCGTCCACGACCGACGTGGACGGGTCGGCGCCCATTCGCGCGCCACCCAGCTCGTGGATGATCGTGCCGCCCGCCGCGAGGTTGTACCCACGTTCGCGCGTCGGCATCGGGCTGAAGACCTTGCCCCCCATCGCCTCGATGAGCGCCCGGAAGGTCTGCTGCATGTGCTTCGCTTGGTTGTACTCGTGCTCCGAGAACTTCCAGTGAAAGCGGAGCACGGGGATGCCGTACTTGTCGACCGTCGTCGGATCGATCTCGCAGTAGCAGTCGTCGTTCGGGATCATCTCGCCGCGGCCCGAGAAGCCGATCGTCGCGCCATAGTACTTTCGGTAGTCGGCCTTGAGCTGCGCGCCGTACCCGCCGCCGTTGTAGCGCTGAATGCCGCCCATGAACCCCGCCTCCGGCGCGCCCGGGCCGCCCCACGGCTCGATGTGGTATCCGCGCGGGAAATCCAACGCCTTGTTGTCCAGCCACCACGGCATGTAGACGTGCATGCCGCCCACGCCATCGTGGTTGTGCGGAATGTGGTCGACCATCGACGGGACGAAGCCCGCAACGTCGGTGCCGGTGGTGTCGGTGAGGTATTTCCCGGCCGTGCCGCTCGAGTTGGCCAGACCGTTCGGAAACTTGCCCGACTTCGAATTCAGCAGCAGTCGCGCCGTCTCGCACGCACTCGCGGCCAGCACGACCACACGCGCGCGCACGTGTTCGTCGGCGTGCGTGTTCCTGTCGATGTACGACACGCCGTTCGCGAGCCCGTCGGGACCGAGCGTCACCTCGCGCGCCATCGCGTTCGTGATCAGCGTCAGCTTCCCTGTCTGCAGCGCCGGCGCGATTAGCACGTCCGGGCTCGAGAAGTTCGCCTTCACCTGACAGCCCCGGTTGCACTGCCCGCAGTAGTGGCAGGCTTGTCGTCCCGGCAACGGCTTCGTGATGACGGAAAGGCGCGCCGGAATGCACGTGATGTTGAGTTGATCCGACGCCTTTTTGATGAGCAACTCGTGGCAGCGCGGCTTGGGCGGTGGCATGAAGATGCCATCCGGGTGGTTGCGCAGTCCCTCGTTGCTGCCATACAAGCCGATCAGGCGGTCGACGCGATCATAGTAGGGCTTCACGTCGTCGTAGCTGATCGGCCAGTCCTCACCGAGTCCGTCGATGCTCTTCCGCTTGAAATCGTCGGGCCCGAACCGTAGCGAGATCCGCCCCCAGTGATTGGTGCGTCCACCGAGCATGCGGGCGCGCCACCAGCTGAACTCCGTGCCCGGAGCTTTCGTGTACGGCTCGCCGTCGATTTCCCATCCGCCGTCGCATGCATCGAACTCGCCGAACGGGCGACCGTGTATGGCCGCGCCGCGGTGCGGCGTGGCGTAGCTCGGGATCAGCATCTTGCTGTCGCGCGACGCGAACCAGCGCGGTCCGGCCTCGAGCATCACCACCCGAGCTCCCGCTTGCGTCAGCGCGTAGGCGGCCATGCCGCCCCCGGCGCCGGAGCCGATGATGCATACGTCGTAGATGGGTCGTTGTTGCATGATTGCTCGTCGCTCGCGGTCCACGAAAGAAATTAGAATTCGAGATTTGCCAGATACTTATAGCTCGCCGCAATGCTCGCGATCGGGTCGGCCGGCTGGTCGTGTTCGACGAAATAGTGCTCGACGCCCTTGGCCTTCGAGAAGATCGTCTTGAAATCGATTTGTCCGGCGCCGACGTCGGCCATCTTGTGCTCGGGTCCCGCCGAATCCTTCACGTGCAGCATCTTGTAGCGTCCGGGGTAACGCGCGAGGAAGGCCAGCGGATCGCCGCCGCCGTTCACCACCCAGTAGAGATCCATCTCGAACGACACGAGCGAGGGGTCCGTCTCCGAGGCGAGCACGTCGAGCGGCGTGGTGCCGCCGCCCAGATTCCGCAGCTCGGCGTTGTGATTATGGTAGGCGAAGCGGTAGCCCGCGGCCTTCACCTGTGCGCCGGCGGCGTTGAACCGCTTGGCCACGGCCTTCCAGTCGTCGACGGTGTCGAGCTTCATCTGCCTTGGTTGCGGAAGCGACGGCACCGTGATCCACTGGTGGCCAAGCGTCTTCGCGTCGGCGAACGTCTTGACGGAGTCACCCTCGATCGCAGTGAGCGGAACGTGTGTCGACGGCGCCGCGAGACCGTTCCTGGCCAGAAGATCGTGCACCTCGGCGGCCGAGCGATTGTACAGCCCGGCGAGCTCGACCTCCTTGTACCCGATGGCCGCGATTTGCGCGAGCGTCCCGGGAAGATCCTCGTCGGCCAGCCGCCGCACCGTGTACAGCTGCAGTCCGACGCGGGAGATCCGTCCGCTCTTCGAGTTGCGAGGAGCGTCGGACGCGGCAAACGCGTCGGCTGATCGGCGTCCGACCGCCAGGCCGGCGGCGGTCGCACCGAGCGCGGCGAGAAAACTACGACGATTCTGCACGTGACGGACTCCAGAAGGTCGTGACAAAGTCGCCCTAGTATGGAGGCCAATCGTTGCCGCAGCAACCTGGTTTCGGGTATGTGGCGAACCGACGCGTGAGCTCGGTGAACCAGATCGCCAACACGACAAGTCGCTGGCGCCGTCGACGCTGGCCGTCGGGCCAACGTTCGGTATTTTCTCGCGCCATGCGAGTTCCTCCTTTTCGACATGTACCGGCGCTGTTCGGCGCATGCGCCGCCGTCGGCATCGCCTTTCCCCAACGCGCCCGCACGCAGGTTCGCGACGACGTCGCAGTGATTCCGCGACCCACGTCGATGACGGTTGGCCGCGGCTGGTTCGTACTGACCCCGCGCACAACCATCTGGGCGGATCGAGCCGACAGCGCCGTGGCTCGCGGCCTGGCCCGCGAGCTCGCTCCCGCGACCGGCTACGACCTCGTCGTTCGTGCCGGCTCAGCCTCGCGTGGCCGCCGAATCGTCTTTCGTCGCGCAAGCGCGCGAGACACGAGCCTCGGTCGCGAAGGCTATCGGTTGCAGGTCGCCGCCGACGCGATCACGATCACTGCGTCATCTGCCGCCGGCGCCTTCTACGCGACGCAGACGATACGACAACTGCTGCCGGCCCAGATCTTCCGCGCGGCGCGCTTCGACAGCGTGGCCTGGCAGGTCCCGGTGCTGTCGATCGTCGATCGCCCGCGCTTCCCGTGGCGCGGCATGCACCTGGACGTCTCGCGCCACTTCATGCCGAAGGAGTTCGTGAAGAAGTACATCGATCTCCTGGCGCTGCACAAAATGAACACCTTCCACTGGCATCTCACCGATGACCAGGGCTGGCGGATCGAGATAAGGAAGTATCCGAGGCTCACGCAGGTCGGCGCCTGGCGCAATCGCACGCTGATCGGGCATGAGCAGCCGGACACCAGCAAGAACGTGTACGACAACAAGCGCCATGGCGGCTTCTATACGCAGGACGACATCCGCGAGATCGTGGCGTACGCGCGCGATCGGTTCATCACGATCGTCCCCGAGATCGAGATGCCGGGCCACTCGCAGGCGGCGATCGCGGCCTACCCGAGTCTCGGCAATTTCGGCGACAGCGTCGGCGTTTGGGATCAATGGGGCGTCAGTAGCCGCATTCTCAACCCGTCGGATACGACGATCAAATTCATGGAAGACGTTCTGACGGAAGTGATGGCGCTCTTTCCGGGCGCGTACATCCACACCGGCGGGGACGAGGCCACGAAGACG
>DATISA010000298.1:0-2810 GCA_035469245.1 Gemmatimonadaceae bacterium | reverse complement strand
AGACGATCCCGCCTCCGGACCGTTACAGCGCTTCCCAGCGAGGCAGCCCATGGATGAACTGATGTTCTTGAACGTCACGCCGGAGCTCGCGATCCCTCGGAGTGAGCTCGAGTATCGCGCCACGCGATCAAGTGGGCCCGGGGGACAGCATGTGAACACGTCGTCCACGCGGATCGAGCTCCTTTGGAATCTTACGGGCTCCCAAGCGATATCTGACGAGCAGCGCGAGCGGCTGCGGATCAAGCTCGTGTCGCGGCTCGACTCGGACGGGCGAGTTCGCGTGGTGGCGAGCGGCCGGCGGAGCCAGCGCCAGAACCGACGCGACGCGGACGAGCGGCTGGCTGCGCTGATCAAGTACGCGCTGCGCGTGCCGAAGAAGCGGCGTCCGACAAAGCCGACGCGTGCCGCCCAGGAGAAGCGCCTCGCCGAAAAGAAACGGCGCGCCGAGATCAAGCGCGAGCGGCGGGCCGAACTCGATTAACGGCCCGTCAATCCCTCGACAGGGTGGCGACCGGGCTCGCGCGCGTGATGAACCACGAGCATCACGCCGCACGGCGGACCACAGTCGATTGCGCGTCGCTTCGATTATAAAACACATACAAGACATCTCATAACGGCCCGCCACACTCATGGTGACGTGGGCCGTGCTTCGCGCGGTTAGACGATCCTGAAGCGGGCGTCGTGACACCGCTTGGCGGCGCGCGGCTCGTCTCGCGCCGGATGCAGCGAATCGCATCAGCCGCGCGCGACGCCCATATGAGCATCGGAGCAGCCGCTCCGAGTACCCCATGCCGATGGAGGCAAGCAAGATGAACTTCTCGAGGCCGCGTCGCTTCGCGAGCGGCATCATGCCGCTCGCGCTGTTGACGACCGCGGCGACGGTTGCGTCTGCGCAAGGAACGATCGCGGGAACCGTGACCGAACAAGGAGCGGGCACTCCCCTTCAGGAAGCGCGCGTCATCGTGCTCAACACGAGTCTGTTCGCGACGTCGGGACCCGACGGCAAATTCGTCATTCGCGGCGTTCCCGCCGGCGCGCTCGACGTTCGCGTGATCCGCGTCGGCTATCAGGAACAGAAGAAGTCGGTGCGCGTCGACAACGGCCAGACGGCGACGCTGGATTTCGCGATGCCGAAGGCCATCGTTCAGCTCCAGGAAGTCGTCACCACGGCAACGGGCGAACAGCGTCGCGTTGAAGTGGGCAACGCGGTCGAGAACATCGCCGTCTCCAAGCTCACCGAGCAGGCGCCCATCCGGAACATGGCCGATGTGCTCAATGGCCGCGTGCCGGGCGTGCTCGTGCAGAGCGGCGGCCAGACGGGATCCGGCCAGCGCATTCGCGTGCGCGGCGTGAGCAGCGTGAGTCTCGCCAACGACCCGATATATGTGATCGACGGCGTCCGTCTGAGCTCGAACAATAGTTCGGCGTTCTTCGGCAATGGCGGCAGCAATTTCAGCCGCCTCGGCGACATCGATCCCGACGAGATCGAGAACATCGAGATCGTCAAAGGCCCGTCCGCCGCGACGCTCTACGGCACCGACGCCGCGAACGGCGTCATCGTCATCACGACCAAAAAGGGCCGGGCCGGTTCGGCCCGCTGGAGCGTGTACGCCGAGGGCGGCCTGCTCGACGATCGCAATCGCTACTCGGACAACTACACGCTGGCCGGCCATAGTCCTCAAGGCAGCCCGCTCATCAAGTCCGGGCAATGCACGCTGCCCATGGTGTCGTTCGGCACGTGCATCATGGACAGCCTGCGTACCTACACCCCTATCCGCGACGCCAACGCGACGCCGATCAGTTACGGGAATCGCGATGCCGTGGGCGTGCAGGTCAGCGGCGGCACTGACGCGATCCGCTACTTCATGTCGGCGGGGAGAGACAACGAGCTCGGCGTGTTCCAGCTGCCCAAATTCGAGCGCGCGCAGTTCGACAGCGCCGGAACGTCGCCGCATCCCTGGCAGCTCCGCCCCAACGCGCGCCTGCTGAACAGCTTTCGCGGAAACGTGAGCTCGCAGATCAACCCCGCGCTCGACGCCGCGCTCAACTTCGGCTACAGCACGGTCGATCAACGGACGAGCAACGAATCCAACAACACGGTGGGAATCGGGTCACAGGCGTTCGGCGGTCCGGGGTACGTGGACAATGGGCTCGTCTCGGGCGTGGGCCTGCCGCTCCACGGCTACCGCGCCTGGACGCCGGGATTGGCCTGGACGGAAAAGCTCCAGCAGAACGTCAATCGCGCAATCGTCAGCACGAACATCAACTGGCGGCCGACAAGCTGGTTGTCGACACGGGCCAACGTCGGCGAGGACTTCGCCGACCGCGTCGACACGCAGCTGCACATGAACGGCGAAGGCGCGCCACTCACCAGCATCTACCGTGACGGCTACGCCGCCGACGCGCGCACGAACATCTCGAATCTGACCGCCGATCTGGGCGCGACCGTCAACTACAACCCGGCGCGCTACACGTGGCTCAACTTCAAGACCACGCTTGGCACGCAGTACGTGAACACGCGACTCGACCAGAACGAGGCCGGCGGCACCTCGCTTCCGCCCGGCGCGCAGACACCCGCGTCCGGCGCGACGCCCGACGTGAGCTCGGCGACGACCTTGAACAAGACCTGGGGCATCTTCGTCGAGGAGGCGGCGGCGATTCGCGATCGACTGTTCCTCACCGGCGCCGTTCGGACGGACCAGAACAGCGCGTTCGGCACGAACTTCCAGCGCGTGTACTACCCCAAGGGCAGTCTCTCGTGGGTGATGTCGGATGAGGACTGGTTCCCGCGGTCGAGCATCTTCAGCCAC
>DATISA010000297.1:0-5014 GCA_035469245.1 Gemmatimonadaceae bacterium | reverse complement strand
GTGCTCCTGCACTCGGGGTATGCCGCGCGCTATGCGGCGGGCGGTTATCTCGTCTTCGCTCGGGCTGGCAGTATGTTCGGCGTACGATTCGATCCTCGGCGCGGGACCGTCTCAGGTGAGCCGGTTGCGATCGCGTCCGCCATTTCCATGGAATCGGCGTTCGGGATGTTGCAGGCCTCGCCGGCCGGCGGTGTACTGGCGTACACTCCGGGCTCGGACATCTCGCGCGGCAAGTTGGCGTGGGTCGACCGCCAAGCGCACATCGACTTCATCGATGCGCCGGAGTTGGTCTACGGTGCGGTCGACCTTTCGCCCGACGATCGACACATCGCCGTCCACGTAGCCGACGTGCAGGATTACCTCTGGGTCTGGGATGTCGAGCGGCACGAAGGCCTGCGGGTGCCATACCCGGAGCCGGAGGGCTTTCCCGGCTGGAGTGCGGATGGACGACGCCTCGCAGGCATCGCGTTCGGCAAGCACCGCGTCGCGCTGCACGACGTCGACGGCGCGGGGCACGTTGGGGCCGGGAGACCAGTTGCCGACTCAGCGGGGTCCACTGTCACTTTCTCGCCCAACGGTGACATCCTCGCCGTCGAGCGGTCGGGTACAGGGTTTCGGACCCGGTTCATCGGTCTGCGGTCGGGCGCCCCCGCGGCACCGCCGGTTGATGGCGTCCTCGTGTCGTTCTCGCCAGACGGAAAGTGGTTCGCATACACACGCGCCGAGCGAGGGATCCCCGAGATCTTCATCCGCTCGTATCCCGACGGTCGGGACATCGGCCAGGTATCGCCGGCGGGCGGCATCGAGCCCCGCTGGAAACCGTCGGGCGTGCTGTACTACCGCAATGGCCACCGCTGGTACGAGACAAAGGTCACGACGATCCCGGAGCCGCGCTGGGATCGGCCACGCCTGGTGTTCGATGTCGAATTCACCGACACTGACGGCTACTCGTACGATATCACGCACGACGGCCAACGTCTGCTCGTGGTGAAGCGAGATCGACCGATGGAGACGTCGCGGATCGAACTGATCACGAACTGGACGAGACTACTCGAGCGCAAGCCGTGACGGCCGCGCCGCGCTAACCCACCGTTCCCGCGTACGCCGCTTTCAGGGCCGCGACGTCGAACTTCACCATCTTGAGCATCGCGTCCGTTACACGTTTCGCTCGCGCGCGATCGGGATCCGACATCATCTCGCCGAACCCCTCCGGGACGATCTGCCAGCACAGGCCGTAGCGATCGCGGAGCCATCCGCACTCCTCGGGCTTGCCGCCCCCGGCGAGGAGACCATCCCAGTAGCGGTCGATCTCGGCTTGGTCCTTACACGTCACGTACAGCGAGATGGCGTGGTTGAACGGGTCGAGCGGGCCGGCGCTCATTGCCATGAACGCCTGCCCGAAGAGCTCGAACTCGACGACCTTCACCGATCCCGGCGGACCGCTCGGCGACTCGCTCGGGAGAGCGGTGACGCGCGTGATGCGCGAGTCCGGAAAGATCGACGTGTAGAATGCCGCCGCTTCCTCGGCTTCCTTCGCGTACCAGAGGAAGGGAGTGATTTTCTGAATGGCCATACCGGGTCTCCTTGTGTTGAGGGTGGAATCGCGCGGGACACCGCGCTGCCCACACGTCGAAAGAGCGAGGCTCGAATCGACAGCGATCGCGTCGCCATCGCCAGACTTTGTGGGCGAGCGCGATTGATTGCGGACGCATCGGCCGTGTCAGCTCCCCCGAATCTTGCGAATTCCGAACGGTTCGGCTCGATCGTTGCTCCCTGGCTGCCTCGGCTGCTCTAACAACGTCGGCTGCCGCCACTTAGCCAGGAAACTGTCATGCTGCTCATCATCGTCATCATTCTGCTGCTCATCTGGACGCCGGGCTACTACGGATACGGCCGTCACCGATGGGGCCTGGGCAACGGTGGACATTTCCTGACGATACTGCTCGTCATTCTCGTTCTGTGGTTGCTGTTCTCGCGCGGCGGATTCTAGGCGCGCCGCTTCGCCACGACATTGGATTGCCGGCGCGGCGAGCTGACCGTACGTTCGAGCCGCTGACACCATGTCGCCACTTTCAAGGCCCCTTGGCATCCTGCTCGCGCTCGGCGCCACGATCGCCTGGCCAGCCGCTCCGTCGCGCGCGCAAGTCGCCCTGGCGGTCGACGCGCATCAGCACCTGCTCAGTCCCGTCGCCGCGCAACTCTCCTCGCGGACACCGGTTCTCGCGCGCGACCTGATCTCGGCGATGGATTCGATCGGCATCCGCCGCGCGCTCCTGCTCTCGAACGCCTATCAGTACGGCAATCCCAATCGGCCGGCGATCGAGGATGAGTACGAGAAAGTGAAAGCCGAGAATGACTGGACCGCCGAGCAGTCAACGCAGTTTCCCGATCGACTGCGCGCGTTTTGTAGCTTGAATCCGCTGCGCGACTACGCCCTCGACGAGATCGCGCGCTGCGCGCGAGATCCGCGTCTCGCCTCAGGCATCAAGCTTCACTTCGGAAACTCCGACGTCGATCTCGACCGGCCTGAGCACGTCGCGGTACTGAAGCGCGTCTTCAGCGCGGCGAACGCGAATCGGATGGCGATCGTCGTGCACATGCGCTCGTCCGTGAACCAGAAACGCCCGTATGGTGCCAAGGAGGCGCGCGCGTTCGTAGAGCAGGTGCTCCCTTCGGCGCCCGACGTACCTGTGCAGATCGCTCACCTTACCGGCGCCGGCGGTTACGACGATCCTACCGCCGACGCGTTATCCGTCTTCGTGGACGCGATCGCTCGTCACGATCCCCGCGTGCGCAACGTGTACTTCGATGTCTCGGGAATCATCTCGCTCGCGCGCTCGCTCGACAAGAAGGACACGATCGCCGCGCGCCTGCGCCAGCTTGGGCTCGAGCGCGTGGTGTGGGGCTCGGACGCGTTTGCGCAGGTCACCGTGATCCGCGACGCCTACCGCGCGTTCCGCGTGCTGCCGCTCACCGAGGTCGAATTCCGGACGATCGAGCAGAACGTGCCGCCATACCTGCGGTGGTGACTCGCGGCGGCGCGCGAGCTTGCGCTGTTTTGTCGCCGCTTGTCTGTTTTGGATGATACCAGCGGTGAGTGATGGCGATATGGTCGACGACGTGGGAACTTTCACGACGGATGTCCAGATCGAAAATCCGGCCAACCCGGGAACGCGGCGGACAATTCCGAACGCGTTGATCGACACCGGCGCCGAGCTGTCGTGGTTTCCACGCCCACTCCTCGAGGAACTCGGCGTAGAGCCGCGGAAGGTGTGGCATTTCCGGCAGGCGGACGGGACGATCCTGGCCCGATCGACGGGAGCCGTGAACCTCTATGTCGGTGGCGTCTGGACCGTCGACGAGGTTGTCTTCGGAGAACCGAGCGACCTCGTATTGCTCGGCGCGCGATCGCTCGAAGGATTGAACCTCCGCGTCGAACCGGCGACCAAGCGCCTCGTCGACGCCGGACCTGCTCCGGCGGCTGCGGCGGCGTAGAGGCAGAGCGCCTTCGAGCTCACGATGTGGGCGGCTGTCCTTTCGTCACCGCGACCGGCGCCAAACACTGCTCGTGCCAGGTTCCTGGAATTCCTTCCAGCCAATACAGCTCATCGCCGCCGTGGTAGAAACCGTAAGCCTTCACGGCTCCGACCTGCCCTGCATACGCGAGCTGCTCGGGCTGAAGCTTATCGTGGTATGTCCACATGCGCATGAATTCCTCGAGCGCCGCACGATCGGCAATGCGGACACGTGTACCAACCGGAAAATCTGCGCGGTAAGGACCATTGACTCTTCCCATCGGCCGTCAGCGCTCCTTCACACCTGTCGCGCGCGTGCGGTCGTATCCGTTCAATCCGTGCACGGCACGACCGTCCACTCGAAGAGATCCTTGAAATCAGCAAAGCAGTCGCGGCAGATCCAGTGATAGCCGTCGGCCGTCGAATAGCCTTCATTGATGTCGCCTGTTCGTGCGGACAGCTTTCGGCTGCAGAACTCGCAGTGATCGTGGTCCCACTTGGGCCGATATGGCGTGTACGTTCGCCAGCAGAGCGTTGCACCCTTCAGGAATCGCTCCTGCCCTTGGAGGCGCCAATCGTCACGCATGGAAGCTCCGGTCCTCTTCCCTGCCAGTACACGCGGATGACATTGTCATCAGTGTCTGCTCGGCCATCGACCGGAAGGAGTCGCGACGCGAGCTAGTACGCACGGTCCGATTTCTCGACTAGATAGACCGGATCCGCATCATGCGCGAACAGAATCGCGCTCTCCCGTTCGTTCAGCTCCAGCGTTCCGAGGCATTGGACGATGGGGTCAGAGGCACTCACGACTTCGAGCGCATCGCCCGGTTCGTTCGATCCCACCACGGCTCGGTCGCCCGAGACGTATCCGTACTGCTCGAGGAGCCGCCGCAGCGCAGCAGCCGGCTGCGAGGCGACAAGGACCACGGCGAAGCCGCGTAAGCAACGCCTTGCGAGTTCCTCCCTCATACCTTCGGCGTCTGAGCGAGACGTGACGACGCGCCACGATGGTGACGTACGGACCCAACTCAGGATTCCAGTTGGCCTCACGAGCGCCCTCGCAAACCAGTCTGCGCTCAAGAGTTGTTGTACGATCGCGTCCACACGCGGCGTCGTGTCGTGGTATGGGACGCCCACCGCGTCGAACGCTGTGCTTGTGAGCTGGCTGAGCATCTAATTGATCTTCATTCGCGGTCGGTGTTGCCTGGCCAGCCGGGGGGGCCGCGCAGCGTCGTGGTCAGCCATCACGCTTGCTGATCCAGGATCGTGCACGAATGCCGTCCAGCTCCCTCAGTATGAACATCGCGCAAGCAGTCGCCGGGTCGTCGAACGATTCCGCGGCCACACCGCGATCCAATGTATCCGACGATCCGACGTATCCGACGAACCATGCGGATTCGTGGACAAAATACCAGCCGCTCGACGTGCGCTTGTCGGCGGAGTACCGCAGCCATGTGTCAATGGTGCTGGGGTGGGCGCGCAGATACTCCGCGAGATCC
>DATISA010000296.1:0-6772 GCA_035469245.1 Gemmatimonadaceae bacterium | reverse complement strand
TTGTCGCCGATCACCGTGAACTTGTAGCCCGATTCGTTCACGTCCGGCGCGAGCACCTCGATGCCGAGCTCGCGCGCCTCGTTGATGAACTTCACGACGCTGTCGGTGTCGCCGATCGACGAGGACAACAGCGCGGCCATGAACTCGGCCGGGTGGTGCGTCTTGAGCCACGCGGTCTGGTACGAGATCACCGAGTACGCGACCGAGTGCGACTTGTTGAATCCGTAGCGGCCGAACGTTTCGATCTGTCCCGCGAGCTCTTCGATGATCCGCCGGTCGTAGCCGCGCTCCACCGATTTTTCGACGAACTTGCCCAGTTCCTCCCGAATGAGCTCGGCGTCCTTTTTGCCAACGGCTTTGCGCAGCACGTCGGCTTCGGCGAGCGAGATGCCGGCGAGCAGCTGCGCGATACGCATCACCTGCTCCTGATAGGTGATGACGCCGTAGGTCGGCTGGAGAATCGCTTCGAGCTCGGGCAGCGCGTAGATCACGGGTTCTTCGCCGCGCTTGCGCCGCTGATACACACGGTGCATGCCGGCATCGAGCGGACCGGGGCGCATCAGCGCGTTGGACGCGACGAGGTCGTCGAACCGGTCGCAGCGCATGGCGCGGAGCATGTCCGTGGCGAGTGGAGACTCGAACTGGAACACGCCCGTCGTGCGTCCGGCGCGCAGCATCTGGAACACGCGCTCGTCGTCGAACTGAATCGCGTTCAGGTCGAGCGTTTCGCCAGTCCGCTGTGCGATCGCCGTCAGCGTGTCGTGAATGACGGTGAGCGTCGTGAGCCCCAGGAAGTCCATCTTGAGCATGCCTGCATGCTCGAGACAGTTCATGTCGTACTGGCTCACGATCACCGACTCGTCGTCGCCGGCGCCGGCGCCCTTTGACGCCTGGGTGCAGATCGGCACGTAATCGTCGACCGGACCGGGCGCGATCACCACCCCCGCTGCGTGCACGCCGGTGTGGCGCGACAAGCCTTCGAGCGCCACGGCGTAGTCCAGCAGCTGCCGGTACCGCTCATCGGTGCGATAGAGCTTCCCGACTTCGGCGATCTGCTCGATCGCCTCTTTCACCGTGAGCGAGAAGTTCGGCTGGTTCGGGACGAGCTTGGCCAGTGCGTCGGTCTCGGCGGGCGTGAAGCCAAGAGTGCGCCCCACGTCCTTGATCGCCGCGCGCGACTTCATCGTCCCGAACGTCACGATCTGGCAGACCGATTCCCTTCCGTACTTCTGCCGTACATAGTCGATGACTTCGCCGCGTCGCTCGAAGCAGAAGTCGACGTCGACGTCGGGCATCGACACGCGCTCAGGATTCAGAAATCGCTCGAACAGCAGGTCGTACTCGAGCGGGCAGACGTCGGTGATGCGAAGCGCATACGCCACGAGCGACCCGGCCGCCGAGCCGCGGCCCGGGCCAACGGGGATGCCGCGGTCGCGGGCCGCCTTGATGAAATCGGCCACGATCAGGAAGTAGCCCGCGTAGCCCGTCGTGGTGATGACCGAGAGCTCGTAGTCGAGCCGCTCGCGAACCTCGGCGGGCAGCGGATCGCCGTAGCGCTCCTTCGCGCCCTGTTCCGCCAGCGTGGTCAGATACTCATTCTCGCTCGACACGCCGGCCGGCAACGGGAAGGCAGGGACGTGATACTTCTTCTCGAACTCGAGCGATACCTGGTCCGCGATGGCCAGCGTGTTCGTAAGGACGTCGGGCCGGTCGCGGAAGTGCGACGCGATCTCGGGCGCGCTCTTGAAGTAGAGCCCGCGGTCGTAGCGCATGCGATCGGGATCGCTCCGGTCCTTGCCAAGCCCGATGCACAGCAGCACGTCGTGCGCGTCGTGATCGTCGGCGCGCAGAAAGTGCGCGTCGTTGGTGGCGATGACCGGCAGTCCCAGCTCGCCGGCGAGCGCGAAGATGCGCTCGTTGAGCGTTCGCTGTCCGTCCGAGTCGTGCGCCTGGACCTCGAGGTAGTACCGGTCCTTGAACACGTCGGCGTACCAAGTCGCTGCTTGGCGGGCACCATCGACGTCGTCGGTCATGAGGTGCCTGGCCACTTCGCCGGCGAGACACGCCGATGACACGACGATGCCTTCGTTGTACTTCGCCAGCAGCTCGCGGTCGACGCGCGGACGGGAATAGAAGCCTTCGGTGTAGGCCAGCGACGAGAGCTTGACGAGGTTTCGGTAACCCGTCATGTCGCGGGCGAGGAGCACCAGATGGTAGTAGGGCTTCGACCCCTGGCCGGCTCCATTTCGACCGCGCGCCCGGCGATCGCCCGGCGCGACGTAGGCTTCCATGCCGATGATCGGCTTGACCTTCGCCTTCTTGGCCTTTTCCTGGAACTCCCACGCGGCGTGGAGATTCCCGTGGTCAGTGATTGCCAGGGCGGGCTGCTCGAACTCCTGGGCGCGGCGGATCAGGTCGTCGATCCGGTTCGCGCCGTCGAGGAGCGAATATTCCGAGTGGCAATGGAGATGGACGAAGGACATCTTGGTGAAGATAGCGGCCGAGGGCAGGGAGTGTCAAAGCTCAGCGGCACGTACCGACATCCTATAAGTGTTTCCATTTCAAAGAATTACGTGGCGAGCCGTTCGGCGCGTCCTGGGCGTGCTCGTCATGATGGTCGTCGCGTATCTCGCGCTGGCGCCCACCGGGCGCTACCTGGTGCGCGCCGCGTGGGCGGAAGGCCGGATCCTCGCCCGCAGGCGCTCGATTCCCGAGATCATTCGCGATTCGCGGACGCGGCCCGAGGTTGTGCGGCGGCTCCGGCTCGTGCTGGCGGCGCGGAGCTTTGCCGCTGAGTCGATTGGGCTCAAGGCCAGGGACAGCTTCACCACTTACTCACCGCTGGATCGCGACACGCTGGTCCTGGTGCTCTCGGGCGCGTACCCGGACCGGCTCGAGTCGTACACCTGGTGGTTTCCGATCGTCGGAAGAGTCCCGTATAAGGGATACTTCGATTTCTCAGCGGCACGAGCCGCCACGCGACAATTGGCAAGTCGTGGGTTCGACGTGTACCTGCGGCCTTCGCCCGCCTTCAGCACGCTGGGCTGGTTCAACGATCCACTCCTCTCGACCACGTTGCGGGCGGACACGGTGGATCTGGCGAACACCGTGATCCACGAGCTCACCCACAATACGTTCTACGCCTCGGGCGAGGCCGTATTCAATGAGTCTTTCGCGAACTTCGTGGGCGCACGCGGCTCGGCGTGGCTCTTCCGCACGCGCGGCTCGCCGGCGGCGGCCGACCAGGCCGACGCGCGATGGGCCGACGACAAGATCATGGCGCGCTTTTGGGCGCAGCTCTACCGCAGCGTCGACTCCGCGTTCGACGCGCATCCCACCGACTCGCTCGCGCGCATCGCGGCGCGCGACACCTTATACGCGCGGGCGCGCCGGGCTCTGGTCGATTCGCTCGGACCACAGCTCAAGACGATCCCGCCGCAGGCTCTCGGCCGAATCCGGCTCGACAACGCAGCGCTCCTCGCGCACCGGCTCTACAACACCGATCTCGATCTGTTCGACGCAGTGTGGGTGAAGGAAAACGGGAATCTCCGCGCGACGGTCGAGCGGATCATAGACCTGGCCAAGCGCGACCGGAAGCATCCATTCGATCCGCTTCGGGAGTGGGTGGTGACCGCTCGGGCTGGTTTCTAAGAACGTTGGGTTGGAAGCGGATTTGACGGATCTGAAATGCCTGATTGCGACTGATCCGTCCAGCTTGGGCGGACGGCTCCTCTCCCAACGAGCCGATGAAATTTTGATACGGCCCCGGGATGGCTCGGTCCGCGTGGGCTGTTCAAAAAATTCCTATCCCGGCTCGTCGGGCAACAGCGATTGTTCCACTGAGAGACAGATCGGTCGAATCCGGCCGTTCAATCCTTCGAATCCGCAATCACCCGACGTTCCTAGGCGCCAGCCAGAGCGGCCGTCCTGAGAGTCTTTAAGTTCGGCTATCGATCCCGCCGGGCAGCGAATGATGTCAGCCGCCGAATCGGCCTCGCAGCAGCGCGCGCAGATCGATCGCCGGGCCGGCTGCTGGATCGGGCATCCCCGTCGGCGGGCCGGCCGCCGGCTCCTGCGGCACGACGCGCTGCATCTTCTCGCGAACGCCGCGGTCGATGAACCGGGAGAGTTGGTCGATCGAGTAATCGGAGCCGCGGCGCGTCGCGTACACGTTGAGCGGGTAGGTGACCGCGAGATGGTTCCGTGCGCGCGTCATCGCCACGTACATCAGCCGGCGCTCCTCCTCGAGCTGGTCTTCGTCGTCGAGCGAGCGTGACGATGGGAACCAGCCGTCGACCGCCCAGATGACGAACACCGCGTCCCATTCCTTGCCCTTTGCGCTGTGGACCGTGCTGATGACGAGGGCGTCGTCCTCGTTCTCGCCGCCACCCGCGAGATCCTGCGTGTTTTGCGGCGGCTCGAGCGCGAGCGCGGCGAGAAACACCGAGCGGCTTGGGTAGCCCGACGCGATCACGCGAAGTTGATCGAGGTCCGCCAGCCGCGGCTCGGAGCGGTCGTATCGCTCGGCGAGAATGCGATCGTACAGGGTACGAATCTCGTCGATGTCCTCGCCCACGCCGTTCTCCTGCTCGGGGTGCGCGCGCGCGAGCCGGCGCAGCAGCGCCGCGAGCTCCTTGTGCGCGTCGCGAGCGCGCGGGGGCGGCACGAAGTGGGAGAACGCGTCCGGGTCCCAGGCGCGTTCGGCCATCGATTGCATCATGGCGCGCGCCGTCACGTCGCCGATGCCCGGCATGAGCATGAGAATGCGATACCAGCTCACCTCGTCGCGCGGGTTCTCCAGCACGCGCAGGAACGCCAGTACGTCCTTGACGTGCGCCGCCTCGAGGAACTTGAGGCCGCCCCATTTCTCGAACGGGATCTGCCGGTTGGTGAGCTCGATCTCGAGATCGGCGGACATGTAGCCCGCGCGGACCAGCACCGCCATCTCGTGGAGGGGAGTGCCTTCCTCGTGCAGCTCGAGGATCCGATCGACGACGAAGCGCGTCTGCTGCTGCTCGTCACGCGCGGTCACGAGCCAGGGCAGATCGGTCCCGCCGCGCATCGTCCAGAGCTGCTTGGTGAACCGCTCCAGCGCGCGCGAGATGAGCGTGTTGCTGACGTCGAGGATCGGCTGCGTCGAGCGGTAGTTCTGCTCGAGCGCCACGACTTTGGTGTCGGCGAACTGGCGCGGAAAATCGAGGATGTTGCGGAAGCTGGCGCCGCGGAACGAGTAGATGCTCTGCGCATCGTCGCCGACCACGGTGATGTTGCGATGGCTCCGGCACATTCCGCGGAGAATGCGCGCCTGCAGCAGGTTGGTGTCCTGGTATTCGTCGACGAGGATGTGGTCGTACAGGCCGGTGATGCGGTCGGCGAGCGCCGGCGACTGCTCGAGCATCAGCGCCCAGCAGAGCAGCAGGTCGTCATAGTCGACGAGGTTGCGCTCGCTCTTGCGGCTGGTGTACTCGGCGAAGATGCGGAGCAGGTCGCGCGTGTGCTCGATGAACTGCGGGAACTCGCGCTCGACGATCTCCTCGACCGGCAGTTCGGCGTTTATGTGCCGCGAATATATGTAGTGCAATGACTCTTTCTTGGGGAACCGCTTTTCCTGCTTGCCGTAGCCCAGATTGCCGCGGGCGAGCTGCATGAGGTCCTCGGCGTCGCCCTGGTCCATGATCGAGAAATCGCGCGGCATTCCGGCTTCGGGACCGAATTGGCGAAGCAGGCGGTGTCCCGTGGCGTGGAACGTCCCGCCCTGGACGCGGGTTGATGCCGCGCCGGCCAGCCGCTCGGCGCGGCTCAGCATCTCGTGGGCGGCGCGGCGGGTGAAGGTGAGGAGGAGGATCCGCTCGGGCGGAACTCCGCCGTCTATTAAATGGGCCACCCGATAAACGAGCGCTCGAGTTTTTCCCGTTCCGGCGCCGGCGATGATGAGGAGCGGGCCCGCCCCGTGTGTCGCGGCGGCGGCTTGTTCGGCGTTGAGCTCCTTGGTGAAGTCGCGCGATGCTGGCGCGATCGTTCGCTCGCGTGCGGGATAGACGAGCGGGCGGGAGACGTCGGGCATGGGTGTGAAGATACGGCTTCGGTGGTCCTTCGGTAAGGCGAAGTCGTTGTTTGCCGGGCGGTTGCGGTTTGACGGTTAATCTGCCGTTACCCAAAACGAGGTGCCGCGTCTTCAGGCGATGCCCGGACCGTGTTCACTGACCACCGTGGGTGCGATTCGGGCTGGGTGTGCGGGAAACTCGCACCGTTTGCGGGTAACTCCCCTCACTCGTCAGGCGGTGAGCGCGCGGTACTTTGGATCGACCTACCTCCGCGTCACCGGTGGAGTACCCGCCAAAGCAGTACGGGTGACGAAACGATCGATGTCGGTCGTTAGGCCCGGATGGACGACGCACTTCAAAAATTTCGAGAATCAGTATCGCAAACGTCGTCAGGGTATCCTTGACCCCGTTGACCCCTGTTCCTATCTTGGGTCGCTTGCGGTATTGGCAAATTTTTTGGCATTGAAGCCTGTGTTGCGAAAATTCTTTGCGGGGAAGGGCCACGATTCCCCGAACGGTCTGCGGTCGATTGCAGTCGTTGCCTGGATGGCGTGGTGATCGGTGAAAGTTGTGGTTGAAGTCAGGTGTCGTTCGCAGTTCCTGTTTTCACCTCGCATCACTTACCAAGGGGGTAAGATGCAACGCGTATTTTGTTCTACTGTACTAGTGGCTGCCTTGTCAGTCGCCGGCCTCACGGCCTGCGGTGACAAGGTGAACGTCACGCAGCC
>DATISA010000295.1:0-33535 GCA_035469245.1 Gemmatimonadaceae bacterium | reverse complement strand
CGCGAGCGAAGCGGATGGTAGCGGTCGGCGCTCAGCTCGGCGAGCAGCCGCTGAATCGCGCCGAGCACCCGCTTGAAGATCTTGTCGTCCACCGCGGCCGGCAGCCACCACGGCGTTTCCTGCTCGATCCGCTGGCGAATGAGGTCGCTGTTGTCGTTCACCGTTCGCGACGCGAGCTCGATGACCTCGTCGAGCACTTCCTGATGGCGATCGTCCTCGGTCATCACCGCGAGCACCTTGCCGAGCAGCGGCGCGAGACGCATCGATCGGATCCGCGTGGCGAGGCTCCGGTCGATTACTTCCTGAACGTCCTCGTCGCGCAGCATCTGCGCCGCCGAGCTCATCGCACTGGCCGCGTTGCGTGAGATGGAGCGGGCGTTGTCGGGTTCGGCGAGCCATTCAGCGAGCCGCCGGCCCACCTGCATCGATCGCAACCGATGCTCGATCACGTCTCGCGAGAGGAAGTTGCGCTGGACGAACGCGCCGAGCGTGCGGCCGACGCGATCCTTTCTCGCCGGAACGATGGCGGTGTGCGGAATCGGAATGCCGAGCGGATGGCGGAACAGCGCCGTGACGGCGAACCAGTCGGCGAGTCCACCGACCATCGCGGCTTCCATCGTCGCGCGCACGATCCCGAGCCACGCGAAGCGCGACTCGAGCACGCGAGTGACGGCGAACAGTACGGTTGCGGCGACGAGAAGAAGGGTCGCGCGGCGCTTCATCGAATCGAGCTGCGCCTGACGCGTGGCCTCGTCATGCATGATCTGCATGGCCCGAGGGCCGACCGGACCCACTGGTGCGGCGGCTGGAGCTGGAACCGGACCGCTGGTTCTAGCTGGCTGGGTCACCGCGGCGTGACCTTCACCTTGCCGAAATCCACCATGTCGAGGCTGGCGCCCTCCGGAACATCGACGTACAGCACGACCGGACGTCCCTGAATCTCGCGAACGTCCACGCGGATCCTGCGGCCCGGGGCCTCGAAGTAGCGACGCTCGCCGCTGACGAGAGGTCGAATGTTGAACCGGTCGCGCATCACCTGGTCGAGCGCGGACATGAACTCCGCCGCGTCGCCCGGTCGGTCCCACACCGTGACCCACACGAGCGCGTTGCCCTGCGGCATCTTCACGAGCGCGTACCTGTCGCCGTCCCATCCGTTCGACGCGCGGATCGATGCGTCCTGATCACGCGTGTGCTGGTACACGACGAGTCGCGTGCCGAATTCCCCGAAGTTGTTCTGGTCCACGGTGCCCGGAATGGGCGGCAGGGTGATGCTGCTCGGCAGGTCGCGCGGCGTCACGAAGTACGCCGAGTCGTGCATCAGCTGCTTTGTAGTCACCGGCATGTCGGCAAACGGTAGCTTGCCTTCTTCGCGTCCGGTGAATCGCCGGATGAAGTCGGCGCCGTTGATGTAGGGAAAGAGCAGTGTTTCCTGAATCACCATCGGGGCCGAGGCGAAAATCGGTTGCGACTTTTGCGACTGGCGAATCGTTTCGCGGATCGACTCCCATCCACCCGGAAGCTGCGCCGCGATGTTGCCGGCGCCGCCCGCCATGATGTACGCCTGCTCGTAGGTCGCCTGTCCCTCCACCACCGCCTGCGCGGCGAGGGCGCGGTCGTCGTCACCCGTGATGTGCTCGAGCGAATCCAGGTTCACGTACTGATCCTGCAGTGCGTGCACCAGCTCGTGCATGATCGTGATGCCGACGTACTCTTCCGGCGCCCCGTCCACGACGTACAGCACCTTCGTCTTGGGATCGTAGAATCCCATGATCTGCTCGGTCAGCACCTTCACGTAGAATGCGGGCAGGCTCATCGTGTCGCGAACGAGACCGAGCAGTTTGTAGACCGCTTCTTCGTTCGCGAGCTGTTTCTCGGACTCCGGATCGCGAAGTCTGGCCAGCAGAAAGTCGCGCACCTGGTCGCGCGACCGGATCTCGAGCTTGGGCGGTGTCTTGAACTTCACGCCCAGTGCTTTTTCGATTTGCGGAACGTCGGCAGCGAGCTTGTCGGCGTACGGGCCTTGACCGGCGTACTCTCGACCGCGGCAGCCAATCGCGACCGCGGCGAGCAAGACGAGTGAGCGTTTCAATGTGCCTCGTCGGACGCCCACTCGACCTCCGTGCCGGCCATGAGCCCGACGACGCGCGCCACGTCGTGGCCGCGCACGACGACGCCCTCTTCCATAAGCTGGCGGGTCAGCTCGGCCTCGAGCGGCGCGACGGCCGCAGCTCGCGACGCGCGATCGACCCGCGGCGTCGGCGCCGCCTCAGCGGCGGCTACGGGCACAGGTTCCCCGACGAAAAGCGCCTCCAGTTCCGCGCCGAACCGCTCGAACGCGTTGGCTGGTTCGCGCGGCTGGCGTTCGGGTTTGCGGCGCTCTTCCTCACGCTCCGCCCGCGCCAACTCCTTGAACAACGCGACGCGGCGCTGAATCAGCGCTTCGGTCTTTGGCGTGTAAGCGACGACCGCCTGCATGTGCGCGCACGCCTCGTCCAGCGCGTCGATCGCCTTGTCCGGCCGCATGCGATCGGTGACGTACGCGTCGGTGAGCTTGACGGCGGCGCGCAGCGCTTCATCGGAGATGAGCACGTTGTGATGCCGCTCCAACCGCTCCTTGCGCGCCTGGAGAATCTCCAGCGTTTCGAGCTCGCCGAGCTCGCGAACGACGACCTTTTGAAATCGACGCTCGAGCGCGGGATCACCTTCGACCCAACGCTCGTACTCCTCGCTGGTCGTCGCCCCGATCACGCGGAACTCGCCTCGTACGAGCGCCGGCTTGAGCATGTTCGCGGCGTCCATCGCCGCGCCAATCGCCGTCCCCTGCCCGATCAGATTGTGCAGCTCGTCGATGAACAGGATCACGTCGCTCGCCGCCGTCGTCTCGGCGACGATGGCCCGGATGCGCTCCTCGTACTGGCCGCGGTAGGTCGTCCCGGCGAGGAGCGACACATGGTCGAGCGATAGCAGCCGAACGTCGCGCAGGACCACGGGCACGTCGCCGCGGGCGATGCGCTGCGCCAGCCCCTCGGCGATCGCCGTCTTGCCGACGCCCGCCGGCCCCACGAGCGTGGGATTGTTCTTTCCGTGGCGCAGCAGGATGTCGATGACGCGCGCGACTTCCTGGTCGCGGCAACGCACCGGCTCCAGCCGGCCGGCCCGAGCGTCGGCGGTCAAGTCGCGCGTGAAGCGCGCCAGTGCACCGCCGGAGGCTTCGTTTCGTAAATACTCACCAATCAAGGAATCGGCCCTCGGCTAACGGCTTTCGGCTTGGCTCACTGCTGATAGCTGACGGCTCGAGCTGACAGCTGATGGCTAACGGCTGTGGCTAACGGCTGTGGCTAACGGCTAACAGTCTGGCGTTCGGCCGGAGGCGATTCGGCGGCAGTCACCGGCTCACAAGGCCGGACGCCGACAGCCGAGCAGATCGCTGGCAGCCAGGCCGATCGCCGCGAGCCACGCTGTCAGCCGTCAGCCCAGACCGACAGCCGCCAGCTGTCAGCTCGAGCCGTCAGCCATCAGCCGCGAGCCAAGCCGAAAGCCGTCAGCCGAAAGCCGAGCCGTACCCGACCCCTACCCTCGTGTAATCCACCCAACAAGCGCATCTCCCCAAAACAACGTGAGCAGCGCAGCCGGCGCAAGGAATACACCGAAGGGGACCAGCGGTGCCTCGAATGGTGTCGAACCGAGTGCAAGCTCCGTCTGCTCGCGTGCGTGTCCGCGTCGCACCAGCACGACCGGAAGAACGACGCCGGCAAACGAGATGGCACCGAGCGTGGCGCCGAGGAAGATCGTGATGAGCGCGCGCGTCGGGCCCACCGCGGCGCCCACGAACGCCATCAACGTCACGTCGCCCAATCCCATCGCCTCGCGCTTCGTCACCACTTCGCCGAGCCAGCCGACGATGGCGATCATCCCCGCGCCCGCACACGCGCCTACTAGTGCGTCGTACGGCGTGGCGAACACCTGGGTTTCGCCGAGGAAGAAGGCGATCACCGCCGTGAGGAGCGCGAAGACCAGGCCAAAGAGCGTGAAACCGTCGGGAATGAGATAGTGCTTGGCGTCGGTCGTCGCGACGCCGAGCAGCACGGTGCCGAACACGGCGACGCGGAACGCCGTGAACGAAGGGCCGAAGTACTGCACGGCGAGCATCCAGCCGAGGCCCACGACGAGCTCGATGATCGGGTACATCACGGAGATCCGCTCGTCGCAGCAGCGACAACGGCCACGGAGCGCGAGCCAGCTCACGATCGGCACGTTCTCGAACCACGCGAGCTGATTCCCGCACTGCGGGCATCGCGAACGGGGGCGCAGCACCGACTTTTCGCGCGGCCAGCGCACGATGCACACGTTCAGAAAGGAGCCGATGCACGCTCCGATGATGAACGCGTAGAGTTGTGCGAACACGGAGGAATCCAGGATCATCACCGACGAAGCTCGTATAGAAGAATACCCGCCGCGACAGCCACATTCAGCGACTCGACCGCCTCGCCGATCGGCAGTGATACCAGCCGGTCCGCGCGCGCCCGCGACTGCGCGGACAACCCGGCGCCTTCGTTGCCGACGACGAGCGCCAGGCGCGTTGCCCGTTCGAAACCGCCGAGGGGCTCGCCCGCCGCGTCGGCCGCCCAGACCGTTAGACCTCGATCCGAACGGAACGCGTCGAGCTCGTCCCAGGTAACAGATAGGCAGATGTGGTGGAAGTGTCCGCCCATCCCGCTACGGACGACTTTGGCGTTCCAGAGGTCAACCGTTCCGGGGAGGGCGAGCGTGGCTGTGACGCCGAGCGCGGCCGCGGTGCGGACAATTGTTCCTACATTGCCCGGGTCCTGCACACCATCGAGGACCAGGAGCAAAAAACTGTCACTACCGGGAAGCCCGGCGAGCGTCCGATCCGGAACCTCCCCCACGGCCAGGATGCCCTGCGGTGTTTCGGTCTCGGCGGCACTTTCGAATTCGCGTTCGTCGACGTTCTCGACCGGCACGCCGCGGCGCCCGATCTCGCTTCGAATTGCGTCGGCTCGCGGATTGCCATTGAATTGCGGGCCGATGAGCACGCCGCGAACTTGGAGGGACGAGCGCAGCAGTTCCTCAACGGTGCGTGCTCCTTCGGCCACGAACAGCTGGTGTCGCTCGCGCGCCTTCCGGCGACGGAGGTCGCGAGCGAGGGTTAGAAGCTTCATTGGGAATATGTCTTGCCTTTTGGCTGCGCCGAATCCTTCAGTCGGATAGGGATAGCTAACATGAGACGACTCGTTGCGTTTGCGGCAATGACCGCGATAGCCGGCACCTCGGCTGCGTGCGGCATTTCGCAGCAGCAGGAAGTTCAGCTCGGTGCGGAGCAGGCACAGCAGGTCAACGCACAATTGCCGATCATTCAGGACTATGCGATCAACCGCTACCTGAACGCCCTCGGCGACTCGCTCGCCCGCGTGACCTCGCGTGCCGATCTGGAGTGGCACTTTTACATGGTAAACACGAACGAGTTCAATGCGTTCGCGCTGCCCGGCGGGTATGTGTACGTCAACCGGGGGGTCGCCGAGCGGTCGGACCGGATGGACCAGTTCGCGTCCGTGATCGCCCACGAAATTGGACACGTGGTGTTGCGCCATTCGGTCAAACAGATTGAGCAGATGCAGGGCGCCAATTTGGGCGCGGGTGTGCTCTGCGCGCTCACCAGCGTCTGCAACTCGGGGCTTGGGCAGGCAGGCATTCAGGTAGCCGGCAGCGCGATCTTCGCCAAGTTCAGCCGTGAAGACGAGGCGCAGGCCGACGCGGCGGGCGTGGACGAGCTCGTCCGGGCTGGTATCAACCCGAACGGCATGCCGGAGATGTTCCAGAAGCTGCTTGCCGAGCGCCAATCGCAGCCGGGCGTGTTGGACGCGTGGTTCTCCGACCACCCGCTCGAGGAGAGCCGAATCCAGGACACGCACAACCAGATCGCCAAGATCAATCCGGCCATCATCCGGACTCTGACGAGCGACTCGCGCGCATTCCAGGATTTCAAGGCGCGCGTCCATAGCCAGCCCGCGCCGCCGGCCGTGCGGAGCCGCTGATCGTTTCGCCGCAAACAGTGCCATTAGTGCAATTCGACTCTGACCCTATTTAGCGAACGGTGAATAGGGTCAGAGTCGAATTACCCCAAGTCATCACAACCGCTGCACGATTCCGCGTACGAGGGCAGTGAATCGATTGGCCGCGCGCGCCGTCGTCTCGAGCACCTCGTCGTGCGTGATTGGCGTCGCCGTGAGCCCGCACGCCAGGTTGGTGATGCAGCTGATGCCGAGCACGCGCATTCCCGAAGCGCGCGCCACGATCACTTCCGGAACGGTCGACATTCCCACCGCATCGGCGCCCAGGAATTCGAGCATTCGCACCTCGGCCGGCGTTTCGTAGGCCGGCCCGAGGAGCGCCGCGTAGACTCCTTCGCGGAGCAGGATCCCCTGCTCTGCCGCCACCGTTTTCGCGATCGAAGCCGTTCTGCTGTCGTACGGCTCCGACATGTCCGGGAACCTCAGGTCTCCGTCCTCGACCCGGCCGAGGAGCGGATTGCGGAACATCAGATTGATGTGGTCGCGAATGAGCATGAGATCGCCCGGCTGCCAGAGTCGGTTGATCCCTCCAGCCGCGTTCGACACGATGAGCGTATCGGCGCCCAGGGCGCGGCTGACGCGCGCCGGAAAGGCGGCGAGTCGAACGTCGTGACCCTCGTACGTGTGGAAACGGCCCGCCAACGCCAGCACCGGTTGTCCGCCGAGTGTTCCCACGATCAACTCCCCGGCGTGCCCGGAGACAGTCGATTCGGGAAAACCCGGGACGTCCCGATACGGAATGCGCGCGCGCGCCTCGATCTCCTCCGCCAGCCGGCCGAGCCCCGAGCCGAGGATGATTGCGACTGTCGGCGTCATGCCGCCGGCTCGCGATCGAATCGCGTCCGCCGCGGCGCGTGCTTCCACCGCGCCAAACGACGTCACGCAGCCTCGCCCGATCGAAGGAGCGCGATGTCGCGTCGTGCGCCGTCCAGAAGCCGCTGACGTTCTTCCCAGGGCAGGAAAGCGCTGGCGAAGCCGTTCAGCGCGATCTCGGCGAGCTCGTCGAAGGTGAAGCCAAGGCCACTTGCCGCGTGCAGGTATTCGTCGGTCAGCGTTGTGCCGCTCATCAGCCGGTTGTCCGTATTGAGCACCACGTTAATGCCGCGATCGAAATATTGGCGCAGCGGGTGCTCCTGGTACGACTCGACCGCGTGCGTCTGCACGTTGCTCGTGAGGCAGATCTCGAGCGCGATCCGCCGGTCGTTCACGTACTGCATCAGCGATTCGTCCTCGTAGAGGCGCGTCGCGTGCCCGATGCGATGCGCGCCGCACACGTGCACCGCCTCACGCACGTACGACGCATCGGCGCCTTCGCCGGCGTGGCAGGTGCACGCGAGGTCGTGCTCGCGAGCATATGCGAACGCCGGCGCGTGCACGGAGGCGGGATTCCCGAGCTCTCCTCCCGCGAGATCGAATCCGACGACCCCACGGTGCCGATACGCCACTGCCAGGCGCGCCAACTCCAGCGTCACGTCGGGCGTCAGGTGGCGAAGTCCGCACACGATGAGTCGCGCGGTCGTGCCGCCCTCACGCTCCGCGCGCTCCAGTCCGCGCAGCGGCGCCTCGACAGCCTCGCCCAGCGAGAGGCCGTGGCGCGTGTTCAGCACGGGGGCATACCGCACCTCGAGATACCGCACGCCGTCGCGCGCGGCGTCGATCGACAGCTCGTACGCGACGCGCTCGAGAGCGGCACCCGTCTGCATTACGCCCAGTGTGACGTCGAAGCGTGACAGATAATCCTCGAGGCTTCGCGCGTCGTCGACTCGCATGTACTCGCGCAGCGCCTCCACGTCGTCGCGCGGGACCGGCTGGTGGTATTCGCGGGCGAGTTCCAGAAGTGTTTCCGGCCGCACGGAGCCATCGAGATGGCAGTGCAACTCCGCCTTGGGCAGGCGGCGCAGCAACTCCGAATGGATGATGGGCATCGTGCTCAATGCGACGCGTCGTCCTCGGTCGCGCGGTCGCGCTTGGCTACCAGGCGCAGGATCGATCCGGCGCTCATCGGCGCCGCGGCATCGAGCGGCAACCCGCGGCTGTCGACGATCGACCGGCCGCCGGCGCTCACTTCGCTTGCGGCGTCGGCGCTCCACGCGCGCACGGCGTCGAGCGCCGTCGCGCCAGCATGGACTTCGACCCGCGTCGCGTTCACGAAAACAGGTATGGTCGACTGATTCACCGGGGACTCATCAGCAGTTGGCCGATCGCGGAGGGCGGAATGATCCGCCAGTTCGGATGAAAATAATCGGCCGGAACCAGTGTGACTTTGCGCCGCACCTCGTCGATCAGCAGGTCACGGATCTCCGCCTGCCGATCATACACGACCGGCGCGCCTTGCAGCATGGCGAAGCCGCCGCCGCCGCTCTGTCGATAGTTGTTGAGCGCCATCGTGAACGAATCCGTCGGTGCCACGGGCCGCCCCTCATACGTGAGCGTCGTGATGCGATCGCCGACAGGCCTCGAGACGTCGATCGTGTAATCCACGCCGGCAACGATGTCGTAGCTGTAACCTGGAATCGCCGGATCCACTCCGACCGATCCGTCGTCACGGCGGCGGAAGTAGCGCGCGCTCTGCTCCAGATACTCGCGAAGCCGCGCCCCGGAAATGCGAATCGCGCGCAACGTGTTGTCGTAGGGATACAACGCGGAGAGCCGCGCGACGGTGATCGGTCCCGCGGCGAGCGACGCATCGAGCGAGAAGGCCGCCGTCGAGGCGAGCTGCGCACCTGACGCGTGCCGTTCCACCTCGAGGATGAAATCGATCAGCGGCGTATCGACGACCCGTGCCGAGTCGGCGCGCCACGCGACGGGCGTCGTGCCGATCGGCGTAGCGGCGTAGCGCGCGGTGGCGCGATGGCCTTCCTGTGTCACGGCCATGATCTGCGGACTCTCGCGGTGCCGTGCCGCCTGGACGATCGAGCTGCGCCTCGAGCTCACCCGCCAGCGGCCATTCTGGCGCGCCAGCCCCAGGTGCGCCACGGCAACGCTGGTCGCCCAGTTCTTCGGCTGCATGAGGAGCGTCGAGCCGATGACGGTATCGGCCATCTGCCTGTGCGAGTGTCCGTACACCAGGAGATCGATGCCCGGCACCTCGTGCGCGAGTCGCGCCGCGACGTTCTCGCTGCCGATCGCGGTCGCCGTGGTGTCGTAGCTCGACGGTTCGTCGAGACCCGAATGCACGACCACGATGATGACCGCCGCTCCCGCGTTGCGGGCGTCGCGCACCGCCGTCCGCACGTCGGGAACGATGTCGCGGATTACAACCTGGCCGGCGAGGTTGTCGCGGTCCCAGATCATCGAGCCGGGCGTCGTCGCGCCCACGATCGCGACCTTGATGCCGTGCCGCGTCGACACCGCCCAACTGCCGAACCGCGGGCTGCCATCCGGCCGACGGGCATTGGCGGCAAGCATCGTGAATTCGGCCTGGCGCATGGCGCGCGCGAGCGCGGGCAGCCCGTAATTGAACTCGTGATTCCCGATCGTGACCGCGTCGTACTGGATGACGTTCATCGCGGCGATGATCGGGTTCGGCATCGTCGTATCGACACGCGCGGCGACGTACGCCATCGGGTTGCCTTGCAGAAAGTCACCGGCGTCCACGACGATTGGCAGGACCGGCGAGACCTTGCGCAGGGAATCGATGATCGTCGCCGCGCGCGCGAGGCCGCGTACCGAATCAGGCGCGTCGGCGTAGTAGTCCCAGCCGCGGACGTGGCCGTGGATGTCCGTCGTCGCGGCCACGACCAGGTCCACTGGCGCGGCGGACGGCAGCAGGGTGACGGAGGTACACGCGGCCGTGGCGAGCGCGCCCCCCCCGATCGCGAGGAAGCTTCGAAATCGCATGTCCGGAAGCTAGCGTCCGCTCCCGACTGGATACCAGATTGTCGGCGTGAAGCCACTCATCATCGGCATCGCCGGCGGCACGGGATCGGGCAAATCGACTGTCGCCCGAAACGTCGCGCAGGCACTTCACACCGAATCGGTCGCGTTCATCGACATGGACGCGTACTACCTCAACTTCTCGCACCTGCCCCTCGCCGAGCGCCGAGCGATCAACTGGGACCATCCCGACGCGTTCGACTGGCCATTGCTCACCCAACAGCTCGAGCAGCTGGCCGCGGGTGCATCAGTCGAAAAGCCGGTCTACGATTTCGTGAATCACGTCCGGACCCGGCAAACCGTCGTGGTGCCCGCGGCCCACGTGGTGGTGGTGGATGGCATTCTGCTGTTCAGCGATGCCCGCGTTCGCGAGTTGTGCGAGGTGAAGGTGTTCGTCGACGCCGATCCCGACATTCGACTGATCCGGCGCATTCGCCGCGACACGGCCAAACGGGGACGCTCGCTCAACGAGGTCCTCGACCAGTACCTGAGCACCGTGCAACCGATGCACCTCCAGTTCGTCGAGCCCACCAAGCGCTACGCCGACGTCATCGTACCGCGGGGCGGCCACAACGCGATCGCGATCGAGATGATCGTCGCCAAGATCCAGCGGGGGTTGGCCGCGATGCCCCAGAACGGCGCGTGAGCTCAGCCGACCGCACGCGCCGCGTCGCCGCGATCGACATCGGCTCGAACTCGGTTCGCCAGATCGTCGCCGACGTGTCGCCCGACGGGGCGATCACGGTCGTGGACGAGATGAAAGCCGCGCCACGTCTTGCCGCCGGCCTCGCCGAACATGGCGTTCTCGCTGAGGAATCCATGCGCGCGGCAATCGAGGCCGTCGAGCGCATGGCAACGCTCGCCCGGCAGCTCGGCGCCGAGCGAGTCGACGTCGTGGCGACGAGCGCCGTGCGCGACGCGGCAAACGCGGACGCGTTCGTCGGCGACGTCGAACGCGTGACCGGCCGACCGGTGCGCGTGCTCGACGGGCGGGAGGAGGCCCGGCTCAGCTTCCGGAGCGCCGCGGCGCACTTCGACCTGGGCACTGGGCGCGCCGTGGTGCTCGACATTGGCGGCGGCTCGCTCGAGCTCGCGCTCAGCGCCGACGGTGTCGTCGAGCATCTGGTGTCGTTGCCGTTTGGCGCGATCCGGCTCACCGAGGAATTCTTCGCCAAGGGAATCACGTCGCGCCGCGTCCGTCGTCTGCGTCGCGCCGTGCGGGAACGGATCCGCGAGCACTTGTCACGTCGCGATTGGCACGGCGCGCAGCTCATCGGTTCCGGCGGAACGTTCACCAACCTCGCCGGGATCTACCTCGCCCGCGAAGGCGTCGTGACCGCGCCGAGCGTTCACGGCACGCGCGTGCCGCGGTCCGATCTGAAGCACGTCCTCGACCGGCTCATCGAGATGTCACCGGAGCGACGGCGTGAGGTGCCGGGGCTGAACCCGGAGCGCGCCGACATCATCGTCGCCGGGATCGCCGTCGCCGTGGAGGTGCTCCGGCGGCTCGACGCGCGCGATGTCGTCGTGTCGCGCTACGGCATCCGCGAAGGCCTGTTGCTCGAGGCGGCGCGCGTCGCGCCAGCCGCCGTGGACGCGGGCGACGCCCGCGCGCGCTCGGTTCGAGAGCTGGCGCTCAAGTGCCGCGTGGAACAGCCGCACTCCTCACACGTGCAGCATCTCGCGCTCACGCTGTTCGACGCACTCGGCGAGCGCCTCGGCTGCGCGCCCGAGGATCGGCAGACGCTCGCCGACGCGGCGCTGCTGCACGACTCCGGTTACCACATCAGCCACGAGCGCCACCACAAGCACACGTATCATCTCGTGCTGCACGCCGATCTCCTGGGCATGGAGCCAACCGAGCAAGTGGTGATCGCGAACGTGGCGCGTTACCACAGAGGCTCACCGCCCAAGCGGTCTCACTCGAACTTCGGCGCGCTCGACAAGGCGTCACGTCGCCGCATTCGCCGCCTGGCCGCGCTGCTCCGCGTGGCCGACGGATTCGACCGCGGGCACGCGTGCGCAGTCGGCACTGTCCGCGTGCGCTGGACGCAGCGCGCGATCAAACTGACCCCGGTGCCGTCCGATCCCAGTGCAAGTGTTCGACTGGAGGTCTGGGGCGCGAGCAGAAAGGCGGAGCTGCTCGCCAAGCTCGCACGACTGCCGGTGGAGGTTGTCGAGCCGGAGACGGTGTCGGCGTAGAGACGGCGAACGGCAAGGGGCGGCACGGCTCTCGGGCCGGCTTCGTCACAGGTGGCTGCCGTCGGGGCGCCACCCGACGACTGACGGCAGATATCCGACATCCGACATCAGACAGGGGCGTTGAGCGGTACGGGTCAACGTCGCTAAAAAGGGTCAGAGTCGAATTAGCGGGGCGCTAATTCGACTCTGACCCTTTTTGCGCTTTTTTGCAACGCCTCAATCTGGCGCTTCAGTCCGATTTCGGACGTCGGATGTCGGCCGTCTGTCGTCGGGCCCGTCTTGACCCCTCTCCCCTGCAATTCGGGTCAGGCCCGATTTTCAGGTCTCGAAACGGGTTTGACCCATCAACGAAGGATCGATCGCCCCCGCCGGGCTAGAACCGCATCACCCTCGCCAGCGCCCAGTACATCAGCGCCGCCATGATCGCGGACGCGGGAATCGTCAGCAGCCACGCCCACACGATCCGTCCTGCGATCCCCCACCGCACCGCCGACGCTCGCTGCGTCGCGCCAACGCCGACGATCGAGCCCGTTATCGTGTGCGTCGTGCTCACCGGAATCCCGAAATGCGTCGCGAGCATGATCGCGGCCGCTCCGCCGGTCTCGGCGCAAAAGCCGCTCACCGGTCGCAGCTTCGTGATCCGCTGGCCCATCGTGTGGACGATGCGCCACCCGCCGAAGAGCGTCCCGAGCGAGATCGCCGAGTACGCGCCGATCTCCAGCCAGTAGGGGATCGTCTTGTTGTCGGGCAGGTAAAGCGCGTGCATCCAGCCAGGCTGATTGGCGAACGTGCTGTTCACCGACACGAGCAGCCCGACGACGACGCCCATCGTCTTTTGTGCGTCGTTGCCGCCATGGGAGTACGACAGCAGCGCCGAGCTGAGTAGCTGCGCCGGTCGGTACACGCGGTCGACGCGCGCCGCCGAGAGCCGGTGAAAAATCCAGAACACCGCGACCATCAGGATGTAGCCGGCGAGCATGCCCACGACCGGCGAAATCACGATGAAGGACAGCGTCTGCGTCCACTTCGTGCCCCACGTGATCGCCGCCAGTCCGCCGCGCGCCACGGCCGCCCCCGCGTAGCCGCCAATGAGCGCGTGCGACGAGCTGGAGGGGATGCCGAAGAACCACGTGAGGAGGTTCCAGACGATCGCGCCGAGCAGCCCTCCGAGGATCACGTTCGGGTTGACGACGCTCTGCTCGATCATCCCGCCGCCGACGGCCTTGGCCACCGCGAGCGAGCCGGTGAAGGCGGCGGCAAAGTTGAACACGGCCGCCCAGATCACTGCGGCCAGCGGGCTGAGAACACGCGTGCCCACGATCGTGGCGATCGAGTTCGCCGAGTCGTGGAAGCCGTTGCTGAAATCGAAGATGAACGCGATCAGGACGATCGCGACGACGTAGGCGATCACCGGGAGCGTGCCGTCACGCGTTCTTGAGCGAGATACTCTGCAGCACCTGCGCGACACCCATGCAGCTGTCGATCGCGCGCTCGAGGGTGTCGTACATCTCTTTCCATTTCATGACGTCGAGCGGATTCGGGTTGCCGGCAAAGAGTGCACCGACCGCTTCGTGGTAGATGGCATCGCCTTCTTCCTCGAGGTGCTTGATCAGCGCGACGTGCTGGTTGACAGCGGGCGGCTGCCGCATCTCGGAGACTGCGGCCTGAATCTCGTTCGCCGCGCGGCACAGCACGCCCGTGAGCTGCTTGGCCGGCGGCAGCACCTGTGTGATGTGCAGCATTTCGAAGCGTCGCGCGGTTCCGTCGAGCAGATCGATCACGTCGTCGAGTCGCGAGGCGAGCGTGTGAATGTCCTCGCGGTCGATCGGCGTGATGAAACTCTTGTCGATGCGCTGGTTGACCGTGGCGGTCAACAGATCGGCTTTGTGCTCGATGTCCTTGATCGCTCTGACATGGTCGGTGACGTGCGGCGCATCCCCGAACAGGTTGTCGAGCATCTTCGCCGTGGTGGCGAGATGCGCCGCCAACTGGTCGAAGAGGCTGAAGAACTGGTCGTCACGAGGCAGTAGACGGCCGAGCATATGGCTCCCGGTAGCGGCGCGCTCGAACTCCGCGCGCACATGGGTGGTCGTGCACGAAGATACGGGCTCCGGGAGACCAGGCAAAGTGCGGACTGATCGCGGCTCGCCTCTTTGCCCACGCCCTCACGCGGGTACCAGATGCTCCTGCGTCCTGATCTGGTTTCGCTCCGCGACCAACCGCGGGTTCTCGAAGATCTTGATCAGGAGCATGCCGGCCACGAATCCGCCGATGTGCGCCCACACCGCCACGCCACTCGACACGCTCGCGTTGACCGGCGTCGCATAGGCGTTCAGGACCTGCAGGGCGAACCAATAGAGGAGCACGATCCACGCGGGGATCCTGAACACTTTGAAGAAGATGATGAAGATGAACAGCATGTGCACCCGCACGCGTGGGTACAGCACGAGGTAAGCGCCCATCACGCCAGATATCGCCCCGGACGCGCCCACGGTGGGAATCGGCGACGCCGGCTGCATCAGCACGTGCGTACCGGCCGCGATCAACCCGCACAGCAGGTAGAACACGAGGAACCGCGCCGGCCCCATGCTGTCCTCGATGTTATTGCCGAACACCCAGAAGAAGACCGCGTTCATCAGGATGTGGCTCCAACCGCCGTGCAGGAACATCGACGTGATCGGCGTGAAGACGTTGATCGCGTCGCGGTCCACGACGCAGGCCATCTGACCCGGCACGATCCAGAAGCCCGCGCCGACGCGCGCACGGTGCGTGAGCTCGCCCGGCACCATCCCCAGGTTGCACACGCTCTTCGCCAGCTCGAGGTCGCTCCCCGGCAGTCCACCACCCTGCACCAGAAACCAGACGGCGAACATGGTCCCCAGGATCAGCCAGGTCATGATCGGCGTGCGAAGCGTCGGGTTCTCGTCGGAGATCGGAATCATGCGTGAAAGGGCAAGTCGTTCAGTGACGCTCTGACAGGTCAGCCAACTGGAAGGATCGCAAGGACCGCCGCATCCTGCCAACTTGGCGCAGAAACCGGGTCCCTCTCTTGCCTTCCAGCCCCACGTTCACGGCAGCCGGTGAACCGGGCTGCCCAACATCGACACTTTGAGGAAACAATGGCCGACAAAGTCATTGGTATCGATCTCGGGACGACGAACTCGGTCGTCGCGGTCATGGAAGGCGGCGATCCGATCGTGATCCCGAACGCCGAGGGTGGCCGTACGACGCCGTCCGTGGTCGGCTTCACGAAGGACGGCGAGCGTCTCGTCGGCCAGGTTGCCAAGCGCCAGGCCGTCACCAACCCCCAAAACACCGTCTTCTCGATCAAGCGCTTCATGGGCCGCCGCATGGGCGAGGTACAGGACGAGACCAAGCGCGTTCCCTACAAAGTCGTGTCCGGCCAGAGCGATGTGGCCGCAGTCGAGGTCCAGGGCAAACGCTATACGCCCCCGGAAATCTCGGCGATGATCCTCCAGAAGATGCGGCAGACAGCCGAAGACTACCTCGGCCAAACGGTCTCCAAAGCGGTCGTCACCGTTCCAGCCTACTTCAACGACGCCCAGCGCCAAGCCACCAAGGACGCTGGCAAGATCGCCGGCCTCGACGTTCTCCGCATCATCAACGAGCCAACGGCGGCCGCGCTCGCCTACGGGCTCGACAAAAAGAAGGATGAAAAAGTCGCCGTGTTCGACCTGGGCGGCGGCACGTACGACATCTCGGTTCTCGAGCTGTACGACGTCGAAGGCTCGCGCCAGTTCGAGGTCAAGTCGACCAACGGTGACACCCACCTCGGCGGCGACGACTTCGACCAGCGCGTCATCGACTGGATCGTCGGCGAGTTCAAGCGCGACCAGGGCATCGACCTCTCCAAAGACCCAATGGCGCTCCAGCGCCTTAAGGAAGCGGCCGAAAAGGCCAAGATGGAGCTGTCGAGCACGATGACCACGGACATCAACCTTCCGTTCATTACGGCCGACCAGAGCGGGCCCAAGCATCTGAACTATACGCTGAGCCGGGCCAAGTTCGAGCAGCTGGTAGACGACCTCATCCAGCGCACGCTCGAGCCGATGAAGAAGGCGCTCAAGGACGCCGGCATGGACCCCAAGGACATCGACGAGGTGATCCTGGTGGGCGGCTCGACGCGCATCCCCAAGGTCCAGCAGCTCGTCAAGGATTACTTCGGTAAGGAGCCGAACCGCTCGGTCAACCCCGACGAAGTCGTGGCGATCGGCGCGGCGATCCAGGGCGCCGTGCTCACCGGCGAGCAAAAGGACGTGCTCCTGCTCGACGTCACGCCGCTGTCGCTCGGCATCGAGACGCTGGGTGGCGTGACCACCGTGCTCATCCCCCGTAACACCACGATCCCGACCAAAAAGTCGGAGACCTTCTCCACGGCCGACGACAACCAGACCACGGTCGAGATCCACGTGCTGCAGGGCGAGCGCGATATGGCCCGAGACAACCGAACCATCGGCAAGTTCCAGCTCACGGGCATTCCACCCGCTCCGCGCGGCATGCCGCAGATCGAGGTCACGTTCGATATCGACGCGAACGGCATCCTGCATGTGTCGGCCAAGGACAAGGCCACGAGCAAGGAGCAGAAGATTCGCATCGAAGCCTCGAGCGGGCTCTCCGACTCCGACATCGACAAGATGGTGAAGGACGCCGAGAAGAACGCGGCCGAGGACAAGCGGAAGCGCGAGGAGATCGATACGCGCAATCGGCTCGACAGCATGACGTACGAGGTCGAGAAGAACGCCAAGGAGTGGTCGGACAAGCTTCCGGCCGAGCTCAAATCGAAGCTCGATTCGGCGGTGGAGCGCGCGCGCAAGGCGCTCCGTGCCGACGATATGAACGAGATCCGCGCGGCGCAGGAGGAGCTCAACCGAGCCTTCAGCGAAGCCGGCCAGTCGTTCTATGCGCAGAGCCAGGGCGCGCCCTCCGGTGGATCGCCGACTGGCGAACCCGCCGGGACCGGGTCAACTTCCGGCAGCGGGCAGACGCCGCCTGAAGAGGTCGTCGAAGCGGACTACGAGATCGTCGACGAGAGCAAGAAATAGCCGCGCACGACGTAAAGAATTCGTTATGAAGCGGCCCACGGAGAAACCGTGGGCCGCCTCGTGCGTGACAGAGTAGTGGTCGGCTGACGGGCCGTTGTCATTGTTCGTCAGCTGAGATCCAGTGCTCGAAACTTGCGCCGGCCGCTTGGGTACGACGATAGATCAACACTTCATTCGCAGGTATTTCGGCCTATGTCCATGCGTTATTCTCGTGCACGTTTCGGTGCGGCGATCGCCGTCGCGTTTCTGTGCGGGCTGATCTTCGCGTCCGGATTCGATCTGACCCGCTTTGGCTGGGCCCAGGGTCGGGCCACCGCCTCCACCGCGACCAAGCCTTCCGCGGCGCAGGTGGCGCCCGCCGCCGACATGGAGTCGGCGTTCGAGGCCGTTGCCGACCACGCGCGACCCGCGGTGGTCTCGATCGACGTCGAGCGCTTTGCGCGCTCCCGTCCGGCGACACGGCTTCGCAGCCATCCTGGACAGCTTCCTCCAGGCTTCGAGGACTTCTTCCGGCAGTTCGACGCTCCGAACGCCATGCCGGATGACGTGCCGCAGGAGGCGAGCGGCTCGGGCTTCATCGTCTCGAACGACGGATACATCCTCACCAATAACCACGTCGTGGCCGATGCCGATCGCGTGAACGTCACGCTCTTCGACAAGCGGAGCTTTAGCGCGAAGGTCATCGGGAAGGATCCCACGACCGACGTCGCCGTGGTCAAGATCGATGCTGGCAACAACCTTCCCACGCTCAACCTGGGCAGCGACGCCGCCGCGCGCGTCGGCCAGTGGGTATTGGCGATCGGCAATCCGCTTCAGCTCAACTTCACCGTCACGGCGGGTATCGTGAGCGCCAAGGGCCGCACCGCGCGGGACCTGCTCAACCCGAATGGGACTAACCCGTACGCCATCACGGACTACATCCAGACAGACGCCGCGATCAACCCCGGCAACTCGGGTGGTCCGCTGCTCAACATCCACGGCGACGTGATCGGCATCAACAGCGCGATCGCCAGCGGCACCGGCTACTACGCGGGCTACGGCTTCGCCATTCCGATCACGCTCGCCCGGCAGGTGATGGACGATCTGATCAAGTACGGCAAGGTGCGGCGCGCCGTCGTCGGCGTGCAGCTCCAGGAAGTCAACCCGGCCGACGCGAAGGCCGCGGGCCTCTCGCAGATCGGTGGGGCCGTCGTCGAGGGCTTCAGCCCCGAGAACGACAGCCCAGCGCAGCGCGCCGGCATGGAAGTCGGCGACGTAATCGTTTCGGCGGATGGCAAGCCTGTCGATCAGGTGAGCACGCTCCAGCGCATCATTCGCGGCCGCAAGCCGGGCGACGTCGTCGATCTCGAAGCGATGCGTTTCGGCCAGAAAAAGACGTTCCACGTCAAGCTGGGCGAGCCGCCGGCGGACAACGTGCAGGTGGCCTCCAACGACGACAGCGCGGCGCCCTCGCGCAACAACGGCGCGGGGCGGCAGAACGAGAAGCTGGGCATCACGGTCGAGCCGGTGTCGGCCGACTTTGCCAGCGAGGCGAAGCTGCCGGCCGCCTATCGCACCGGTGTGCGTGTGGCGAGCGTCTCGGGACGTGGCCCGTCGTTCCGCAACTTCGCGCCGAACGACGTCATCCTGTCCGAGCTCTATCCGGCGCAGCGCGCCATCCGCACGCCTGATGACCTGCAGTCCGCGGTGGGCTCGCTCAAGTCGGGCGACGTGATCGAGTTCAAGGCCTGCTCGCCGATTCCACAGAGCGGCACGTGCATCACGAAGGCCGTGAGTATTCAGATTCCGTAAGCAGTCGAATACTGAACAAGAAAACGGGAGCCGCTCGAGCGGCTCCCGTTTGTTGTTTCGAGCAGGCGGCGCTACGTGCGCACGTACGTGAAGTGACTGCCCTGATAGAGCAGCGTGAGGGTATTGCCCTGCACCGACCCCGTGAAGGTGGAGGATCCGCCACTCGTCTGTAAAAAGCTGATCCGCTGATCGACGATCGCATACGTACCGGAAATGGTCGACGCGCGGGTCGAGGTCGATCCGTCGGCGTTCTGCGTGACGAGATACACGGTGGTCTCGGTCCACTGGCCATTGTCCGCGATCGAGAGCGTGTCCGACGTCAGCGCCCACACTTCCGTCGTCGTCTGCAGCGCAGGCACGGGCAGCGGGTTCGAGTTGATCGCGGCAAGGCTGAACCGCCCCGCCACGTTCGCGTCGGTCGGCCCGAGCTGGAACGGCTCGCTGTTCGACCCTTGGCAGGCGGCGAGGATCGCCAGGCCTACGAGCCACTTCGACCTAAAGCCGTGCCGCTTCATCTTTGACCCCCGAGGTTCACGAGACGCTGCCGCGTGAATCTAGCCCCGCTATACCAACCCAGGCCTCTACGCGCCCGTTCGGCGGCGCTCGTCGGGCCGAGCTGCGCGACGAGGCATGCCGGCGCATGCGACGCGGCAGAGCTGCACCTCGCTCGTTGGACAAATGCCGATCCGCGCGATAGGCTCTCGTGATCGGATGGTATTCAAATGGGCAAGTTCTTAATGAACATCCTCATGCTGGCCCTCGCCGTGCTCGTGCTCATGGCGATGTACCATGCGAGGGATGCGATCGTCGGGGTGTTTCGCTGCATGGCGATGGGAGCAGCGTGCGGGATGTAGGCGCCTCAACCGAGCCGCCGCACGACGACATCATGCGAGAGGGGGGACTCGAACCCCCAAGCCTTTCGGCGCCAGATCCTAAGTCTGGTGCGTCTGCCAGTTTCGCCACTCTCGCTCGTCGTTCGAGATATCGAAAGCTAATATCGGCCCGCCCCAAGGTTCTCAGGGCGTCGTGAGCGTGAACACGACATCCATCGTGTAGACGCCGGGCTTGTCGGTCAACCAATGGACGACCGGCCGAAAGTAGAGTGGTGTACCGGCGCCGCCGGGGCCGGCAGTTCCCGAGACGGCGGTCGCCGGCGTGACCGAAAGCGTCGTTGCGGTTCCGGTCGGCGCGAGACTCCACAATAGGTCGCCCACCGGCTTGCTCGTCCACGCGCCCGCGGAGGCGCCCCAGACCGCCGTGGCTCCGCTCACCTGCACCGTCCACGCGCGATTCGCCTGCACGACCAGAGTTACCGTCGTCAACGAGGACAATCCCGTCGCGACGTCCATGTCGCTCGCCGACGCCGTCAGCGAGAGGGGCGAGAGCGGCGATGAGCTTGGCGATACCGTGAGCGCGAGAAGCGCTGGATTGGTCATCGTCGCGGGCTTGTCGAGCGACACGGACGGAGAGCATTTGCCGGCTGTCCCGCTCACGCTGCACGCCGTGACCGTCTGAGCGCGCAAGGTCGCTACACCCAGCACCGAGCAGGCGGCGACGCACGCCGCGATATGCATCCGGATCATGGCGACCGAATACGACGCGCGTGATACGTGCCCGACGCCACGACGCCGCGATCGGTCAGGTCCACCCACGTGCCCGAGAGCGAATCGCCGTGAACCTCACCCGTGTGATGGCGGCTCAACGTCGGGTCGAGCACCATGTCGAAGTCGACCACGGTCGCGTCGACGGTTCTTCCGCTCACAATGCCAATCACGCGTCGGACATCACCGCGCGTGTCCCGTTCGCTCGCGTCGAGCGTACCGCTGAACCGCACGGTGCTATCCTGGGTCAACACCAACGTGCCCTCCGTCGTCACCGGCTGCCCCGCCTGGACCGCGACGTAGCTCCACGTTCCGCGAACGGTCACCTGTGCGACACCACCGTCGGTGGTGGAGGCGATGCACGAGGCCTGCGACAGGCAGATCGCCCATGCCAAGGCGGCTGTCCCCGAGGTACCTCGGCGGTGTGTCACGGCTGACCCTGGAAGATCCTGAGCGGCCGCGTTCGAACCGTCACGGTCACGCGCTGTCGTCCCGATGCACCAGTGAGTTCGAGCGGCGGAATGGCATCGACGAGCAACGGTTCACTCGACCCCTCGAGCTCCGCCGCAAGGCGATAAGAGCCGACGGGCACCGCGTCGAACGTGGCGTGCGATGCGGCGTTGCTCCGCGCGATCCACGCGCGACCCGAGGAATCACGAAGCGTGAGCGTGGCCGTTCCAATGCGCACGGACCGAATGGCGGATTCGTTTCCCGCGGCGAGGACGACGTCGATGTCGAGCGCCGCCACCGGAATCACGCCCAGCGCGAGGTCGTTTGCTGCTCCGGCGATCGACCGCGGGCTCTGCAGCCAGCCCGCGGGAAGCGACCGTGGATCGATCTCGCTGCGACCGGTGGCCGTTCCGTCGACGCGAAAGACACCGTCGGCGTCGGTGACCGCCGATTCCGAGCCGCGCCGCACGACGATTCCGGCCGCTCCGGGCTCGCCGGCGTCGCGCACGCCGTTTCCATTTCGATCCTGAAATACGACTCCACTCATTGCGCGGCGGCCAAGTCCCGGTAGACTCGCCGCTCGCTCGACCTTGAGCGTCAGCACGGTGCGCAGCAGGCCGGCGGCGTCGCGCGCCGTTCCTCGCTCGACGCCCGCCACGATACGGGTCGACCGTTGGACGTCGAGGTTCGCTTCCAACCGTGTCGTCGTGAGCGTCGCATTGCCGACCTGGAACCGCTGTGTCGTGCCACTCATCGTGAAATGCGGAAACCAGGGCACGATTTGCAGCCGGTCGACGTGCGCATCGACCGTCGTCTGTGGCTGCATCGACGTCGCGCCGGCGACGCTCGTCTCGACCGAGCCTCCGACGCCGAACTCGCCGCGCGCGCCAACGTGATCGAGCCGCAACCGGTTCGTCACGCGGCGGGACTCGTCGCGAACATCAGTCACGGAGGCATTTACCGCGCGCGACACAGCGCTGATGCGGCTGTCCGCGCTCAGCTCGAATCCGGAGCGAAGCAGAACGCCCCGCGCGCCGAGGTCGCGCTGGGTCGACGCGAATCGGCCGTCCTCCCCCGAGGCGGTGAATGTCGATCCCTGCAGGTATGACGTGATGCTCAGACTGGGAAGCAGCGGAAAGCTCGGCGCCAGCGCCCAGCCCGTCGATGTGAAGCTGCCGTCAGCCGGACGTTCGTCGCTCGAGCTCCAGAAGCTCGCGTCCATGTGCAATCGCCCGAAGGCGCGGTCGGCAGCGATGGTGATCGCGTCACTCGCCGGCGCGAAGGCGGCCGTGCCTCCCGGCGCGTGAGTGATCCGAAGATCCAACTCCCCGCCGGCGACGGCGCTTTGCACCGCGCCCGCGGCGCCCAGTCCACTGCCGTTCCGATACGACCGTGCAGCCACCTCGCCCGAGATGACACCATCGCTCCACGGTCGCGCCTCGATCCCCGCGCCCGCCGCGTCGAGCACGCGCACGGTGTATGCCGAATCCCGCAAATGGACGAGGAATGCCGTCAACACGTTGGCGCCAACCTGCGCGCTGCCGGACGCCGCAACGAGCGACGACCGGCTCCATCCAAAGCCACCCCCCCCGCCCACGAACGGACTCGCGCTCAGCAGCCGCACCTGACCCCGGTCCGATGTCAGCCGCAGCGAGCCGCCGCGCCCGAACACGCTTTGTCCCGCGAGATCCGACAGACTCACACCGGTCGTTCCCACGGTGGCTCCCCACCTGGGCGACGCCAGCGACAGATAGTTCGATTGCGACGAGTAGCCCAGCATCGAGAGCGCACGACCCGTGACCGGATCGAGGGGGACGGGAGCCGAAAACCGACCGCTTACCGACAACTCGTCACTCAACCGCCCCTCGATGGCCGCGGACTCCACGGAGCGCGTCGTGCCGCCGGCGCTGTACGCCGATGCCGCACCGAGCGTGAGCGTTGGCCCGCCAACGAGGCCGGGCCGAAGACCGTCGCCAACGCCGACAGCCGTGATGCCGCGCGCCTGCACACCGCCGTGCGTCGTGGCGACCAACCCGACGCCGAACTCGCCCAGATCGGAGATGGTCGGAATGTTGACGACGATCGTTCGCTCGGTCGTCTCGCCGGGCAGCAGCACGACCCGCGGCGGCCCCGTGAGCTGGCTGCGCCAGGACGCCGGGGCGTCGACGGTGAGGTCGAGCGTGTCTCGCACATTGCCTCGATTAGAGATCGTGAATGAGAGCTCGATGCGATCGCCGCGCCGCCCGCCGCGCAAGCGTTGCTGCGGCGTGATCTCGATGCGCGAGGTGCCTGTAACCTGAAAGTCCAGCGGGACTCGAATCGGCGCGCGTCCGTCGGCGGTGAACCGCACGAACCCGGCGCGTGCCAGGCCTCCAAGCGCGGTGGCGGGAACGCCAATCGTCACCACGACGGACCGCGACGCCGCGCGCGCGCCGACCGTCCCGCTGCGCGCGCCGAGGAAGCTTGCACTGCCAGTGCCCACGATCGCGTAGCTCACCGCCGAGTCGTCGGCGAATTCGTCCGGAAGCTCGACCGTCACGACTCGGAATGAGCGCGGGGACGCGTTCGGGACGAGCACCGGGCTGGATTCCCGTTCCGCTGGATCCGACGCGCGTCCGGCGGCGGCGGACGTTGTTCTCTGCTCCGCGACGCGTTCCGGCGGACGTTGCGCGCCGGCGCGGATCGCGAGCAGGCCCAATACGAGCATCGAATGCCAGCAGAGCGACCGGGGCTGAAACCGTGCCCTTCGTGCAGCGCCGCGGCTCGTCACGGTGTGCTCACCGCGACGGTCATTCCCATCGTCGTCCCATACGCCGGCGCGGTGTCGGTCCAGTCGAGAACCATGCGCAGCCGAACGCCGCCGGACCACGACCCACCGTTCGCGAGCGACTGGGCGCCGACGGTTCGCGACGCCTTCACTGGCCCGTTGCATCCGTTCGTGATCGACTGCCAGGGTTTGGAGCCGTCGCTCGGCTGCCACAACAGCTTGGAGAGCGATTTGCCAGAACCCAGGTTGCCCGACGTTGCGCACACTTCGACCGTGGTCGTGTGCGTCGCGCCCGCAGCGCCTCCCACCAGCGATACCGTGAACGTGATCGTCGGCCCGTCGACGTAGCCTGTGACGTAGTCGGCGAGCGTCGGCTGGGCAAAGGTCGAGGCGGAGCCGCTGGTGATCGCCAGCGTCGTGGTTTGTGCCCTGAGCGGCCCTGCGATAACGCAACTCGACATGGACGCGATGATCGCCGCGCGCACGCCGACACTCGTCACGGAACCTCCAGACTCACCTGTCCCGCCGCGATCTCCTGTCCGCCGTAGTCGAGGAGCGCGAGGAGCACGTATCTGCCCTTTGGAAGCGTCGGCAGAGGCACGGCCAGCCGCCGCGTCGCGCCGGGCAGCGTCGGGAACTCCGGGACGTCGATCTTCGCGGCGACGGAATCGTCGAGCCGGCGCACTTCGACCGATCCGTGCGTCATCGTCTGCCGGCCGCCGGAGTTGTGAAACGCGAACGTCAACTGCCGCCCGCCATCACTCTCCGCGCTGCCCCCGCCTCGCCGCTCGATCGACACCGCGGTGACTTCGCCGGTGGGCGGAGTCTCGCGCTCGACGTAGAGCTTGATGCCGTAGCGCACGCTGTAGGCGAGCCCGGAGGCGCTTGGGCCACGTGTGCTCGGCGGCGTCTCGACGAACAGGATCGTGTAGCAGCCACGCGGGATCGCGTCGGCGCTGTCGATTGTCACGCGAACGGTCTGCGCCGATCGCGCGTCGATGAACAGTACCGATGGAAGGACGGTGACGTGGCTTCCGCAGGAGCTGGGCAAAGTACCGAGCGGGTAGTAGCGATTCTCGCCGCCCTCCGACCGATCCCAATCCTGCAGCGCGATCGTGGCGTTGGCCGGGCTATTCGCGGTGTTGGCCGCGTGGAACGTCTGTGTGAGGCTCGTCGCGCCGGGGCGCAGGACGACGTGCAGCTCGAGCTCGTCGACCGCCACCTGTGCGTCGAGGCCACGCCCATGGAGCGCAAGCACGACGGCGAGAGCAACGAAGTGCCCTCGCCGGCGCGCCGCGCGCGCCGTACGAGTACCCATCACTCGATCCTTCGGGCTGAGACTACGGCGCGACGAGCGTGAACTTCACATCCAGGCTGTAGGTGCCCGGAATGTCCTGCAGAAAGTCGTATGTGGTTTTGTAGAAGAGCCCCACACTGGTGCTCCCGGCGGTCGCGTTCTGGGAATCGACGTCCGCCGCCGTCGTGCTCAGCGCGACGAAGGTTCCGCCGGCGCTGGTGGACCACCGCAGATCACCGGTCGGCTTGGCGTACGTCGTACCGCTGAATGTCGCGGCTGCGGCGCTGATCTGCACCTTGTAGGCGCGGTTCGACTTGACCGTGAAGGTGGGTCCCGTGGTGGGAATCTGGACCGTGTTGCCGCCGCCGAAATCCGCCATGCTCGTGGGCGCGGCGAGCGTCATCGACGTTCCCGACGTGAATCCGGCCATCGTGAGCGACATCAGCGAGGGCATGGTGAGCGAGTGCGTCGACGTCACCGTGCAGGGTGCCGGACTCGCCGCGGTCGAGGTGATCGAGCAGGTCTGTGCCCCGCTCGGGCGCGCGGCTAATGCAATCGCGGCGGCAGCGATGCCGGCGCGTGCAGCGATGCTGCAATTCATGACGACTCCGGTGAATGGGTTAGCTTCGTCGCTAACGCACCGTCGCCCATCCTATCGCGCGACGGCGCGATTCGCCGAGATCACGTGCGATGCTCCGGAGTTTGCCCACATCGCTCGACATCGGCGCCCCCAGCCGCGCGGAGCTGCCTGCCGACAACGATGATGGGCCGGAACCTACACGAGCTCGCTAGTGGACGCGCGCGCAATCCAGATGGTCACGATCCGGAAACATGGGCGGCCGATTGTCTCATTCTGCGACACCGGTGGCGAGCGTCGTCGGTGGACACGTGACAACGCTCACGAGACAATTCTCATCATTTCGTCCGAATACCCTGTCCACGCGGCATCGACAACGCGCCACCTTCCGGTGCCCGTCTCGCCCGTGCTACTGCCGCCAACTGCGCGATTAGAACGCCAGGCCCAGCACGAAACGGAAGGTGATCACCGGTTGAGGTACGTCGAGGCGTTTGCGTTCGTCGGAATTCCCGAGCACGCGCTTCAATCCGATTCCGGAGCCGATCACGAACCGTTTCCGGGTGCCGAGCAGCCAGTTGTAGTCGCCCAGCAACCCGATGGTCGTGTAGTCGAAGCCTTGCCGCACGACTTCACCGGTCGTGTTCTCGACCGTGTTCGTGAAGTGAGTCCGGCCCACGCTCAGGCCGATCGACAGACCGTCGAGCACGATTTCGGACGGATAGTAGCGGAGCTTTGCGTCGACGGTGGTGAATCGTTTGTGCTCGATCGCCGTGTACGAGGCGGCGGCGCCGATCGTGATCCCGTTCGCGATCCCCGACTCGACCTCCGCCGACGCGATGTCGAACGGGATGCTCAGTGGATTGATCGCGATGTATGTGCGATATGGAATTGGAACGCGCCCCTGGCTCTGTGCGAGCATGGGGCTTCCCGTTGCGGCGGCAACGAGACCGGCGACGAAGAGCGAACGTCCGTGCACGCGAGTCCCTCCCGAAAAGCGGTGTGCGGGTCCTGCAACATAGCCCCTCCGGAAGAGCTGTTGCACCGCCGCCCGGACCGCATTGCGCTCCCGCCCCGGTTAACTTACGCCAAATGGAATCAGCTAATCTTGGCGGCTCGGCGCCCGACGCATCCGTGCGGAGTTCGATGAACATCGAGATCACACCGAAAAAGACCGATGGCCTGGAGCGGCTGATCGAAGTCCGCGTCCCGGTCGAGACGGTCCGCGAGGCCGAGGACAAGGCGGCGCGCCGGTATGCCACGAGCGTGCGACTGCCCGGGTTCCGGCCGGGAAAAGCGCCGCCGGCGATGGTCAAGAAGCGCTTCAAGGACGCCATTCGGCAGCAGGTGATCGAGTCGCTCGTCCAGGAAGCGTTCCAGGAAGTCATGGATCGCGAGCAGTTCAAGGTGGCGTCGCAGCCGCACGTCCACGACCTCAAGTTCGAGGACGGCGAGCCGCTCAGCTTCGAATTGCACGTCGAGGTGCGCCCGGAGATCGCGCTCGCGCGCACGCAAGGTTTCAGGGTGACGCGTAATCAGCCTACGGTGACCGAAGACCAGGTTCGCGACCAGCTCGAGCAGGTTCGCGAGCAAAAGGCATCGTGGACCCCGATCGACGAGAAGCCGGCGCCCGGCGACATGGTGCGCGTGCAGCTCGCCACGGCCGACGAGTCTGGCGCCTTCCCCGAGCCACGCGAGTATCCGCTCGTCCTCGGCAGCGGCCAGGCGATCCCCGGCGTGGAAGAGTTCATCATGGAGCTCGAGCCGGGCAAAGAGGCCGAGCGCAGCGTCCGCTGGCCCGACGACTTCCCCGATGAGACGCAGCGCGGCAAGACCAAGCCCGTGCGCATCCATCTGCTCGAGGCCAAGCGCAAGGCGCTGCCAGTGCTCGACGACGCATTCGCCCGAGAGGTGGGCGACTTCGACGGACTCGCCGCCCTGACCGCTACCGTCCGCAAGGACCTCGAGGAGCACGCCTCGCGCGAGGCGGACGCGAGCATCCGGCAGCAGCTCATCGATCAAATTGCCGCGGCGAATCCGTTCGACATTCCAGCGAGCTGGGTCAATCAGCTGATCGACGGGTACCTGGAGGCGTATCAGGTCCCGGAGAGCGACCGTGACAAATTCCGTAACGAATTCCGGCCGGTCGCCGAACGCCAGGTGCGACGCGACCTCATCATCGACACGATCGCGGAAAAGGAAGGCCTCAAGGCAACGGAGTCCGACATCGACGACCGGGTAGCCGAGGTCGCCAGCAAACGTGGAGCCGATCCGGGCCAGGTGTATGCTTCGCTACAGAAAGCTGGCCGGCTGCGTGAGATCGAGCAGTCGATCACCGAAGACAAAGTCTACGCGTGGCTGTTGGCGCGAAATGAAATCAGCTAGACGGATAGAGGGCTAGAGGGCCAGAAGACAACTGTCCTCCAGCGCTCCAAACTTCCAAACCTCCAAACTTCCAGTCCATGCCTACGATTTATCCCCCGTACGTGATCGAGCGATCGCCGCGCGGCGAACGGAGCTACGACATCTTCAGCCGGCTGCTGATGGATCGTATCATCTTCCTCGGGACCCCGGTCAACGATGACGTCGCGAACATCATCATCGCGCAGCTGCTGTTCCTCGAGGCGGACAACCCGGACCGCGACATCTTCTTGTACATCAACTCGCCGGGCGGAAGTGTGTCGGCGGGCCTCGCGATCTACGACACGATGCAGTACTTGAAGTCGCCCGTGAACACCATCTGCATGGGGTTGGCAGCGAGCATGGGCGCGTTCCTCCTTGCCGGCGGACGAAAGGGCAAGCGCTCGGCGCTGCCGCATTCGCGAATCATGATTCACCAGCCCTCGCAACAGGGCGGCGGCGGCACGGCGTCCGACATCGAGATTCAGGCGAAGGAGATCCTGTACCTTCGCGGCAAATTGAACGAACTGTGGACGAAGCACACCGGGCAGCCGCTCGAGCGAATCGAGCGCGACACCGATCGCGACCGCTATCTATCGGCGGAGGAGTCCCGCGAATATGGCATCGTCGACAACGTCATCGCGCGCCGCGGCGAGGTGGTCGAGGCGAGCGCCCTGCAGGCGGTCACGCGTTAGGCAAGGGGTCAAAACTTTTTCCACCACCGTTCGTCTCTTGCTTGACCGTGCTCGGGCCTTTAACTCTCACCTATCCCCCGACCGGTCCGTCGTTCCCTCGCCCTCGGGTGCACGCTTGCGTCCGGCTGCTTGGGCAACCGCATCACCCCGCTGAGTGACTGTCATGTCGCACGACAAACACCTACGCTGCTCGTTCTGCGGAAAGTCCAAGGATTCGGTTCGGAAGTTCATCTCCGGCCCATCGGTCTACATCTGCAACGAGTGCATCGCGCTCTGCAATGAGATCCTCGCCGAGGACGAGGAGCGCGAGGTTGCCGAGGCGATAACACAGGTCCCCACCCCGCAGGAGATCAAGGACACGCTCGACCAGTATGTCATCGGACAGGAAAAGGCCAAGAAGGCGCTGTCTGTCGCGGTGTACAATCACTACAAGCGCATCAATTCGACGAGCGTCCGGGACGACGACGTCGAGCTCGACAAGTCGAACATCCTGCTGATCGGACCGACCGGCGTCGGCAAAACGCTGCTCGCGCAGACGCTGGCCCGCATCCTCGACGTGCCATTCACCATCGCCGACGCGACGACGCTCACCGAAGCGGGCTACGTTGGCGAAGACGTGGAGAACATCCTGGTGCGGCTGCTGCAGGCCGGCGACTTCAACGTCGCGGAATGCGAGCGCGGCATCGTCTACATCGACGAGATCGACAAGATCGCGCGCAAATCGGAGAATCCGAGCATCACGCGCGACGTATCGGGCGAAGGCGTGCAGCAGGCGCTGCTCAAGATCCTCGAAGGCACCGTGGCGTCGGTTCCGCCGCAGGGCGGCCGCAAGCATCCGCAGCAGGAATACATCCAGATCAACACCAAGGACATCCTGTTCATTTGCGGCGGCGCCTTCGACGGACTCGAGAAGATCATCGAGGCACGGACCGGGCGCCGGCAGATCGGCTTCAACAAGATGGACGACAGCCGGACGCCCACCCAGGCAAAGAATCCCTTCTCCGAAGTCGAGCCGGATGACCTGCTCCGCTTTGGCCTCATCCCCGAGCTCGTTGGCCGCCTCCCGGTCGCCGTCGCGCTCGAAGCGCTGGACGAGGACTCGCTGGTTCGGATTCTCAAAGAGCCCAAGAACGCGCTCACCAAGCAGTACGCCAAGCTGTTCGAGCTCGAGGAAGTGAAGCTCACATTCGAGGACACCGCGCTTCGCGCGATTTCGCAAAAGGCGCTCAAGCGCGGCACGGGTGCGCGCGGGTTGCGGGCGATTCTGGAAGAGCTGCTGACGGAAGTGATGTTCGATCTTCCGACGCGCGAGGACGTGGAAGAGGTGAAGGTCACGGAGAGCTCGGTGCTCAATGGAACGCCGCCTCTCCTGGAGATCGCGCCGCAGAGAAAGAAGAAGGAAGCCTAGGCTGGAGAGGCTGGTTGGGAGAGCAAAAGGCCCGCGCGTTCGCGCGGGCCTTTTGCTCGGTGGGGGGCGCGGCGCTCGGCGCCGCGCGGTTGGGAGCATCGGGGGCTTCAGCCCCGATGCAGCCCACCGGGAGCGCCGTGTGCGACCTCCCCCACCGCCGCGCGAAGCGCGGCTCCCAACCACGCAATTCGCGGCTCCCAACCAGGCAGTCCGTCGGCTCCGCCCCACAGTATCTTTCCGCATGCCTCCCGACCACCGCCGGCCCGCCGTCCTCCCGCTCCGCGACGTCGTCGTCTTTCCCAACGTCGCCATGCCGCTCCTCGTCGGCCGGCCCGCTTCCCTCGCCGCCATCGAAGCCGCGGCCGCCGACAACGGGCTGTTGTTTCTGGTGGCGCAGCGCAGCGCCGACACCGAAGAGCCAGCCGCGGGCGACCTCCATCGCGTCGGCGTCATCGCGCGGATCGTGCAGGCCTCGCGTCAGGCCAATGGCACGGCGCGCATTCTCATCGAGGGCGTCGCGCGGGCCAGGGTCACCCGTTACGTCCCGGCCGCCGGCTTTCTGCGCGCCGCGCTGGGCGAGGAGCCCGATGCGCCGATCGACGACATGGAAACCCTCCACGTTCGCGCCCGTCGCGTACTGGCGCTGTTCGAGGAGTACGTGTCGCTCCACCGCCGGATTCCAAACGAAGTCGTTGCGCTCGTCCAGGGCGCCGACTCGATCGAGCGGCAGGCGTATGGCATCGCCGCGCACCTCGCCGTGCGAGTCGACGTCCGCCAGGCACTGCTCGAAGCGCCGAACGTCCCCGCGCTGCTCGAGGCGCTGACTCACGTGCTCGGCAGCGAGATCGAGCTCCTTCGCCTGGAGCGAAAGCTCGACGAGGAAGTGCGCGGCTCGCTCTTCCAGAACCAGCGCGAGTTCTATCTGCAGGAGCAGCTCAAGGCCATCCATCGCGAGCTCGGACAGGACGACGCCGACGACGTGATGGATCTCGAGCGCCAGATCGAAGGGCGCAAGCTTCCCGAGCCAGTGAAGACGCGCGCGCTGCGTGAAGTGCGGAAGCTGCGTCGCATGTCACCGCTCTCGCCCGAATCCACCGTGGCGCGCAACTTCGTCGACTGGATCCTCGCGCTGCCCTGGACCGAGCGGACCGACGACATCCTCGATGTGGCGCACGCGCGGCGGATTCTCGACGAGGACCACTACGGCCTCGAGGAGGTGAAGGACCGCATTCTCGACTACATCGGCGTCCTGTCGCTGGTCGAGCGCATGGACGGGCCGATTCTCTGTCTCGTCGGACCGCCCGGCGTGGGCAAGACGTCCCTCGGGCGTTCGATCGCGCGCGCGCTCGGGCGCAAGTTCGTTCGCATGTCACTAGGCGGCGTCCGCGACGAAGCCGAGATCCGCGGGCATCGCCGCACCTACGTGGGCTCGATGCCCGGCCGTGTCATCCAGGCGATGCGCCGCGCCGAAGTCGTGAATCCGGTGATCCTGCTCGACGAGGTCGACAAGCTCGGCACCGACTACCGGGGCGATCCGGCCGCCGCGCTGCTCGAGGTTCTCGATCCGGAGCAGAATCGCGCCTTCAACGATCACTATTTGGAGATCGATTACGATCTCTCCCAGGTGCTCTTCGTCACGACGGCGAACTACCTGCCGCAGGTGCCGGAGCCGCTCCGCGACCGCATGGAGATCATCCGGCTCTCCGGCTACGTCGATCAGGAGAAGTACGCGATCGCCCGGCAATTCCTCGCGCCCAAGCAGCTTCGCGCCAACGGCCTCGACCCGCAGTCGGTCGAATGGGAGAGCGACGTCCTGCCGACGATCGTCCACAACTACACGCGTGAGGCGGGCGTGCGGGAACTCGAGCGTCGGATCGGCCGGATCGCGCGCAAGCTGGCGCGCCGCCGCGCCGAGTCGCCCGACCGCGCATCGCACGACAGTAAGGGCGCCGCGCCTGTGCAAATCACGGTGCGCACCGCCGATCTCAAGGAGCTTCTCGGCACGGCCCCGTACGACCCGGCATTCCTCACACCCGACCACAAAGTCGGCGTCGTCGTCGGGCTGGCCTACACGGCTGCCGGTGGCGACGTGCTCGAGATCGAGGTGAGCGTCGTGGGCGGGCGAGGCAAGCTGCAGCTCACCGGCACACTCGGCGACGTCATGAAAGAATCGGCAAGCGCGGCGCTGAGCTACGCGCGCACGCGAGCCGGAGTGCTCGGCATCGACCGCGAGTTTCATCGCAACCGCGACCTGCACATTCACATCCCGGCCGGCGCGACGCCAAAGGATGGACCGTCGGCGGGCATCGCCATCGCGACCGGGATCGTCAGCGCACTGACCGGAATTCCGGTTCGCGGCGACGTGGCGATGACTGGTGAGATCACGCTGCGAGGCCGCGTGCTCGCCATCGGCGGGCTCAAGGAAAAGGCCGTCGCCGCACATCGCAATGCCGTGCGGCACGTCATCATTCCGCACCAGAACCTCCGCGATGTCGAGGAACTGCCGGAGGAAGTGCGCACCGGCGTGACGTTTCACGCGGTCAAGACGATGGATGACGTGCTCGCCCTCGCGCTCGCTCGCGTCGACGTCACGAGCGACGTTCCGGCGGTGGCGCCCCACTGATGGCCGCTCCGCCGCGCGAGCCGCTGGTGATTCGATCACTCGAGTTTCTCGGCGGGATGGCAACGGTCGCCGGCTGGCGCCCGGAGACGGCCCTGCCGGAGATCGCGTTCGCCGGCCGCTCCAACGTCGGCAAGTCGTCGCTGCTCAACCGGCTCGTGCATCGCAAGAAGTTCGCGCGCGTCAGCAACACGCCGGGACGCACGCGCGAGATCAACTTCTTCAAGGTGAACGACACCTTCGTGCTGGCCGACCTGCCGGGTTACGGCTACGCGCGGGTGTCCAAGGAGCGGCGCGCCGAATGGAAGCCGCTCATCGAATCGTATTTGCGCAACAGTGGCAACCTGCGCGGCATCGTGCAGCTGATCGACGTCCGCCACGATCCGACCGACGACGATCACCGCATGCTCGAGTTCCTGAGCGAGGTCGGCGTGCCGACGATCGTGGTGCTCACCAAGATCGACAAGCTCACCCCCGCGCAGCGCGCCACGCGCGCCGCGGAGCTGGCGGCCCAGCTCGGGCTGGACGACGATCAGTTGATCCCGTTCAGCGCCGTCACGGGCGAGGGGCGGAACGATCTTGCCGAGGCGATCGAAGCGCTGCTGAATCAACCGTCATGGAAGGAAGCGTCGTGAGCCGTCGCCTCATCGCGCTCGGCCTGCTCGTGTGTGCCGGGTGCGCGTCAGGCGGCGCCGCGCCGCC